>CAZCBG010000140.1:0-6082 GCA_964496885.1 uncultured Bacteroides sp.
CTACTAATGATACTCTTACCCATGCATCAACTACGACACCTTTGTCAAGAATACGATCAATTACCTCTACGAGGCTTGATGATCCAATGGTTTTTTCTACTGCCATTTTTTTAATCTCCTATTTAAAATTATTAAAACCGTGCTTTAAAACGAGGGACGGTTTACCTCAAGTACAAAACGCTAGGCAAAGGACGTGCCAAATATTTTTGATTTACAGAAAATGAAAATTATTAATCAGCTAATACGCTAAAAATGACAGACAGAAAAAATTATTTTTTTTATCTCTCAGGGGAATTTAATAAAAGGAAAACGAAAAAGAAATGAAGGAAATATGAAAAAATCGCACACTTGTGCGGAAATGGGCTAGTGAAACTTTAAATAAAAGAGTTTAAAAGAGGCGTGAAAATATATAAAAGATGTTGGCAAGCCAAAAAAAATCAGTCTTCTGACTCAATAATCGTTTAAAGACAATTACTATTGCTTGCTAATTATTCTCGTTTCGGATTACGGTAATATCGTACTTTTTCATTTTCCTGACGAGGGCATCACGGGTAATTCCCAACATATCAGCCGCGGCTTGTTGGTTGTATTTACAGCTTTGCAGTACTTTTCTTACAATATTGGTTTCATTTATTTTAAGATTTACCAATTCTTCTTTGTGTTCTATTTTTTCTGCTTTCTGTGGTTTCACCCTAAAATCGGAAATTCCTAGTAAAGTTCCTTTGCAAAGAATGATGGCTCTTTCGGTCATATTCCTCAATTCTCTGACATTGCCCGGGAAATCATATTTCAGTAGTGCATCAAAAACGTCTTTAGAGATTTGAAGCTTAGGCTTATTAAATCTAACAGAATAGGTATTCACAAAATGAAGGAGCAAGGGTTTGATATCTTCAGGTCTTTCGCGGAGTGCCGGAATATGAATATGCAAGGTATTGAGCCTGTGAAGCAAATCGAGCCTGAAATTTTTCCGTTCTACGCGATCATCAATATCATGGTTGGTTGCAGAAATAATACGGAAGTCAGTATAAATCGGATTGGTATCCCCTACTCTTGTAATTACCTTTTCTTCAGTAGCTCTCAGCAATTTTGCCTGCAAATTAAAAGGCATATCAGCAATTTCGTCCAGGAACAAGGTTCCCTGGTTACATACTTCAAAGAAACCCATCTTATCGTTGATGGCTCCGGTAAACGATCCCTTTTTATGGCCAAAGAACTCACTCTCCAGCAAGGTTTCTGTAATAGCACTGCTGTTTACGGCACAAAAAATATGGTCTTTTCTTGTGCTTGAATAATGTATAATACGGGCAATGTTTTCTTTTCCTGTACCACTTTCTCCGGTAATCAGGACATTGGCTTCAGGGTAATTGGCCGCAATGATGGCTTGTTCAAATACTTCCAGTATTTGTGGGCTGACACCAATAAATTGACGATCAATTTTTTCTTCCAGGGTTTTCGAAATCAATGAGTTTCTTTCTTCCATCAGTTTAAGTTTTCGCTGCATCTGAAGGTATTTCTGGGTTCGCTCAATGGCAATCTGAATGTCAACAAAACGGAAGGGTTTGCGTAAATAATCAAAGGCTCCCAGTCGCATGGCCTTGATAACAGTATCCATATCTCCATGAGCCGAAATAATGATAACTTCCATATAAGGATATTGAATCTTTACCTCTTTCAGAATATCCAGGCCATTCACTCCAGGTAAGCGTACATCAAGAATCAGAAGGTCTATTTCATGCTTGCTGAATACCTTTTTAGCTTCATCAACCGTATTTGCTTCAAAGGACACAAACTCTGAATCCTGAAAAAAACCACTCAGCTCTTCTGTAAATTGCTTCTCATCATCAAGAATCAAAATTTTAATCTTGTCTTTATTTACCATATTTTAAGTTTTCTTTAGTTTGTTATATCTATTTTAGCTTATGTCGGATACTAATGAATTTAGAACTTATTAATAAAAATTATAAACTTACAAACAAACTGTTTTTAATTTTACAATTTCTTATGCTTATTGATTTTTTTAGGCTTATTAATATTTTGGTATTTTATACATCAAAAACTATTTTAAATTTTGTTCCATCAACAGCATTGCTTGTTATATCAATACTTCCGTTCATTTCCTTAATAATCTGATAACAAATTGATAAGCCAAGACCAGTACCTTTACCTTCTTCTTTGGTAGTATAAAAAGGGAGGATGATGTTACTGATATCACTCTCACTTATACCACTTCCATTATCACTAACTTCAACAATAAGTGATTGATTCAGCTGATAAGATCTGATTCCTATCTGCAACTCAAAACTTTCATCAGCAGTTTTTTTCTTTTCAACTACGGCATCTTTGGCATTTACTAATAAATTAATGATTACCTGTTCAAATTTAAAAGTATTACCCAAGATTTGAGAAATTCGTTTATCGAGTTCTATTGTTAAATTAACCCCCAAATGTTTGAATTGTTCGCTAATCATAGAAACGGCATTTTCGATGCTTGCATTTACATCAAAAGCTGTTAGAATGTAATCATCATGGGTTCGTGAAAATGCCCTGATGTGGTCAATGATGTTTCTGATCCGTAATATATTCTCAAATATTTTATTGGATTTTGTTTTAAGAAATTCATTATCAATTTTTTGGGCTTTAGTCGTTTCAAACAAAACTCTATCCATCACCATTGAAATAATATTCAAAGGCTGGTTAATTTCATGCGCAATACCCGAAGCCATTTCGCCCAGGTTTGCCATACGGTCGGCATGAATCTGTTTGGTCTCAATTTTCATACGTTGAGAAATATCCCGAATAATCACCATATAAGACAAGGGTATTCCTTCAGTATCCTGGATTAAAGTAACACTGGTTTCAGATGGAAAAACAGTCTGGTTTTTCTTTCTGATTTTTAAATTATAATTCTGTACAAGACCTTCACTCATTGTTTTTTCGAAGATTTCTTTAACTGAATTTCTTTCATTTGTTGGAATGAATCTTGAAATATTTTTACCAATCAGATCATTCCTGTCGTCAGCACCAAATAACTCAAGCCCTATTTCGGAAACTTCTGTGATTATTCCTTTGAGATTGATCAATAAAATACCATCGGGAGAAGCATTTAAAATCGTCCTGTATTTTTCTTCGCTTACTTTGATGGCTATCTCTTCATTCTTGCGATCAGTGATATCGTGCACCATTCCTACAGAACGAACAATCTTGCCAGAAGTATCTTTGATATGTTCACATTTTTCATATACATATCTTACTTCAGCTGTAGATTTACGAATGATACGATGCTCTAATTCAAAAACATCTTTTTCGTCGGCAATTGAATCAGCATAAATTGTTTGAACAATTTCAAGATCTTCAGGATGAATTAGTTTAAGATAATCATTATAAGAAAGCATGGACTCATTGGGAAGTATTCCATAAATACGATAAACTTCATCTGACCAGCTAAGTTCGTTCGTTTGTATATCTAATTCCCAACTACCTAAGTGTGCAATTTCCTGGGTTTTGTTTAAGCGATTTTCTTTTTCTTTCAGAAATTGCTCTATTCTTTTACGTTCAGTTATATCCTGAACAGTGCCAATACTTTTAAAAACTTTCCCTGCTTTGTCAAATTCCATTCTACCCTCAGCAGCAAGATAATGAATAGACCCATCTCTATGGATGATACGGTATTCTAATGAAGGAGAATTTCCTCTTGATAAATTGCTATTCATGCTTTGAGAAAAGACGGCTAAATCATCAGGATGCAATACTTTAATTATCGCTTGGGGATTTTCATCATAGGTAGCTGGATCAATATCAAAAATGCGAAACATCTCTTTCGACCATTTAACTTTATTCGTAATCATATCCCATTCCCAACTACCAAAATGAGCAATCTGCTGTGCTTCTGCAAGATTTGACTCGCTTTCTTTTAGTTCGTCCTCAATTTTCTTGCGCATGGTGATATCTTCAGAGATACCCAGTAAATATTCGGGTTTTCCTTTGACATTTAAAACAGCAACCTTTTTGGTATGCAGAATTCGTTTGCCAAGATGTCGGGTATGTATGTTTTCTTCAGTTATATCAAGTAATCCGCCGTTTCGCAACACCATTCTATCCTTTTCAGTAAAACTATCCGCTTCTTCTTTAGTGAAGAAATCATAATCATTTTTACCAATCAGCTCTTCTTTGGGGATTCCTAGCAATTGTTCACCTGCATGGTTAAATCGGACAAAATTTAGATTCTTTGCATCCTTAAGAAATAGCATATTCGGAATATTATCTATCACCGAATCCAAAAAACTATTGATGCGGCTTATTTCTTTTTCGTCCGATTTTCGTTCAGTAATATCAACCACATTCAGCAAACACTGCCCGCTAAGTCCGGCAAGAATACCTTCAATATATACATATTTGGGAGGATGGTCTTCCGTTTCAATTATTACTTCACAAGTTTTTTTGGTTCTGGTCTTATATATTTGCTGAAAAAAAGCATCAAAGACTGGCAGTGTATCCTTTGAAATAAAAGAGTCAAAACAATCGTTGGGTAAGAGGCTTCGTTGTTTACTAATGCCTAGGATTAGCGATCCGCTTTGGTTCTGTTCTTGAATTATTCTCTCTTTGGAAAGTATAAAATAACCGGATGGGGCAAAATTGAATAACTCAGTGTATTTTTCAGAAGCAACTATAGCAGCATTTTTTGCAATCAGGAGTTCATCGTTCTGCATTTCCAGTTCCAACTGGTTTATTCTTAATGCTTCTTCCATTTGTTTACGCTGGGTGATGTCTTTTGTAAAACCAAGGAATCTTTTTTCGCTAATTTTAACAGCATCAACGGTCCACCAACGGTTTGTATTGTTTTTATGCCTGAATTGCAAATCGGAACTTGATACTCCCGTTTGAATTAAATTGTTGAAATGGGCCAATCCCTCATTCAATGCTTCTTTGGGAAGTAAATCTGAAACTGCCATTTTCAGTAGTTCCTCCTTCGAATAAGCTGTTATCTGGCAGAATGCATTGTTTACTTCAATGTATTTACCGTATTCATCTGTTACAAAAACACCATCCGGAGCATTATCAATGTAATTTCTGTATTTTTCTTCATTTATTTTGAGTTCAATATTGACTCTGGCTAGTTCAGCAGCCGTTTTTTTCAACAAAGCAGTTTCTCTGATAATGGTTTGTTTCTGATTGAAAAGGTCAAGAAAAATCTTGATTTTGCAAAGCAGTTTATAATTATCAAAAGGCTTAAAAATATAATCCACCGCACTTGAACTATAGCCTTTTAATATATCAACTTCGCTGAAATGGCTGGCCGTTAAAAAAATAACGGGCACTTTGCTTTCGGTTCTATCCTCGTTCATTTTCAGAGCCAGTTCAAATCCATTCATTCCAGGCATACGTACATCAATTATAGCCAATGCTATTTCAAGTCCCTGGGTTTTTTCCAATGCATCTTTCCCGGAATCAGCCTGAATCAGGTTTACATTAACATCTTTGATAACAGACTCAAGTAAATATAGGTTTTCTCTTGAATCGTCAACGATGAGTAGGTTGGGGAGATGTTTCATAAATTATTATAATATATGTTAACTTAAATCACATATATTGCAGTCAAACAGCAATATATCGGAATCAGTGCTTTTTTAATTTATTACAAAACCACTTTGATTTTTATGAAGTGCAAATAAGTGTCAACGTATGCATACTTGAAAGAAATCAATAAGAAGTTTTAGGATATGCAAGCAAGATTTTATCTTCGCTCAGTGAAATGGAAGTTGATGCAGCAGATTTGTCAGCCAATTATTTAACACTCAACAAAACCGTTAATAAGCCCTTTCGTTTTTGCCTTCAATATAATTTATAAACGATTTATTTACCACTTTGTTTCCACCAGGTGTAGGATATTTGCCGGTAAAATACCAATCGCCCAAATCTTCGGGGCAGGCATTGTGTAAATCTTCAATGGTCTGGAAAACAATTTGCACTTTGGCTTTAGCCCCATCAGGTGTTACTAATTCTGCAATTTTTTGCGAAATCTGGTCAATTGTAAAAGGTTTGTAAATTTCCCGTACATAGTTTACAATTTCCTCTTTCGGGAAAT
>CAZCBG010000141.1:0-5767 GCA_964496885.1 uncultured Bacteroides sp.
TGATTTGGCGAATTAAAGGTGTATATTCAAAAAACACATTCACTTTTATCTTCGAAACATTCTAATTACTACAAAACTCCAATTACTTTATCTACTCTTAGTACTCCAAGTACTCCAAACTCCAAGTACTCCAAGCACTCCCTTTAATACCCATACTTTGTTTTCCATAGGGCCTTTAAGCGTATTCTGATTTCATTTTCTCTTGGATTGTTTTGCGGTTCGTAAAACTTTTGCCCTTTTATTTTTTCGGGAAGGAATTCAAGATCAACAAAATTATTTTCATAACTATGGGCGTACTTATATTCTTTGCCATAGCCTATGTCTTTCATCAATTTAGTAGGTGCATTACGAATGTGCAAAGGAACCGGTAAATCACCTGTTTTGCTAACCAATGCCAAAGCTTCATCAATGGCAGCATAACTTGCATTGCTTTTGGGCGAGGTTGCAAGGTAGACTGCAGTTTGCGATAAAATAATTCTTGATTCGGGATAACCAATTTTATTGACTGCATCAAAACAGCTATTTGCCAAAAGTAATGCATTGGGATTTGCATTTCCTATATCTTCTGATGCTAAAATGAGCATGCGTCGGGCAATGAATTTAAGGTCTTCACCTCCGGCTATCATTCGAGCCAGCCAATAAACCGCAGCATTAGGGTCACTACCTCTAAGAGACTTGATAAAAGCAGAAATTACATCATAGTGCATTTCGCCCCCTTTGTCATATAAAGCCAAGTTTTGTTGAACTATTTTTAATACCAAGTCGTTGCTGATTTCTATTTTCTCTTTTTTCTTTTCCATATTAACCACCAGCTCGATGGCATTGAGCAAGCGACGTGCATCTCCTCCCGAAATTCTTAATAGTGCTTCTGTTTCAGGAATAAGAATTGAAATTTTATGTTGTTTTTCAAGAAATAATCTTGCTGTTTCCAAAAGTTGTAAAAGATCGTCTTTCTCAAGATTCTTCAGTATATAAACCTGACATCTTGATAGCAATGGGGAAATTACTTCAAATGAAGGATTTTCTGTGGTTGCCCCTATGAGTGTGATAATACCTTTTTCTACAGCGCCCAATAATGAATCCTGTTGAGATTTGTTGAAACGATGAATTTCATCAATAAATAAAATAACATTATTTGCTGATTTACTTGCTTTTTCTATTACATCTCTTACATCTTTAACGCCTGAATTAATGGCACTCAGTGTGTAGAATTCTTTTTGCAAATATTGTGAAATAATAAATGCCAATGTGGTTTTTCCCACACCCGGTGGACCCCATAATATCATAGATGGAATGTTTCCCGATTCGATGGCAGTTCTCAAAATGGCTTTTTCTCCCACTAAATGTGTTTGCCCAATGTAATCATTGAGATTGCGTGGTCGCAATTGTTCTGCAAGAGGGGGTAATTGATTCATTTTCAGTTATTGGTTAATAAGATATTAAGTTATTAGGTAATTAGTTGATAGGCAATTAGTTATTAGGTTGTTTTGTTTTAGGTTGTAGGATTATATGTAGTAAACTTAAGCAAATTATGGATAATCATATTGTTTTTTATATAAATCTCAAATTTCCATATCACCAAATCGCTAAATCAACAAATTCTTAAAAATGAACTGCCAGCCATATACAATTAGGTTCTTTGCTGCAGAAATTTACTCTGTGTTCCTGATGAGCTGGAATAAAAAAATAGTCCCCAGCTTTCAATTGATGCAGTCCTTCATCTTTGAATTCAATTTCAGCTTCACCAGAAAGTAGCAATACCCATTCGTTGTTTTTTTGATTGTACCAGAACTCTTTATCTGAGGGGATACCATAAGAAACAATACGTTCAATATGAATATTTTCTTGATGTAAAATCACATCTGTAAGCTCTTGCGATGAAGTAGGCTGTATGTTGTTAAAAATATTGTGAATCATGACTGATAATTATAAATAATCTTCAATTATTCCTTTTCCCTGACGAAGAACCACAACTTCATCGTTTATACAACTTACCACAGTGGATGCCTCGTTGTCGCCATAACCACCATCAATTACAATGTCTACAATATTGCCGTATTTTTCGTAAATCAATTCAGGATCGGTAGTATATTCAATTACATCATCTTCGTCATAAATAGAAGTTGACATAATAGGATGGCCTAATTCCTGAACAATAATACGGCTAATATTGTTGTTGGGAATACGTATACCAACAGTTTTCTTTTTACTTTGAAAAAGTTTAGGCACCTTGTTACTCGCATCCAGAATAAAAGTAAAAGGACCTGGCAAGGCTCTTTTCATGAGTTTGTAAGTGCTGTTGCTAATGGGTTTTGTAAAATCTGACAATTGACTTAAATCGTAGCAAATAAAGGAAAAATTTGCTTTTTCTACTTTTATACCTTTAATATCAGCTATTCGTTCAACTGATTTGTTTTTGAATATGTCGCAACCCAATCCATAAACGGTATCTGTAGGGTAGATGATGATTCCACCATCGTTCAGGCATTCAATAACAGTTTTTATATCGCGTGGATTAGGATTTTCAGAGTAAATTTTTAAAAGCATGAATTTTTTTATTCTTTCCTCAAAATTACAAAATTTATTGATTTGCTGCTACCAGAATAATAATTTTTATTGAATTTGTGTATTTGTAAATGTTTAAAAAATTCTTTCAGTCAGCAGCAATACTGTCTTTTTATCTCTTCTTCCTTTTCTTCTGATAAGGCTTTGGTGGAGCTTCGGCGGTTTTCATCAAAGTTTTCCAGTCGCTGATGGTTTCGCCGGAAAAGTCAATAGTGTCCTGGTATTCCGATTTTTTTATTTTAACAACCTTGATTTCTTTGCCCAAATAAGTTTCAATTTCGTTCAGAATTTCTTTTTCATCGCTACTGCAGAAAGAAATTGCACTTCCTCTTTTGGTTCCTCTTCCCGTTCGCCCGATGCGATGTACATAATTTTCAACCTTGTCAGGCAAATCGTAATTCACTACATATTCTACATCAGGAATGTCAATGCCTCTTGCGCTTACATCGGTGGCGATGAGGGTTTTAAGTATTCCTTCCTTAAATTGTTTGAGAACATACAATCTTTCTTTCTGGTCTTTATCTCCATGCAAGGTTTTGGCTTCAATATCTACCCTTGCCATTGCATCGCAAACTCTTTCGGCTCTGACTTTGGTTCTTACAAAAATTAAAATTTTACTATCCTGATTTTCTTTGATCAATCTTTCCAGAAAGAAACGTTTGTCGTCCATCTCGATATAAACAACAGAATGATCTACATTTTTAGAAACAGGATCTTTTGGTGAAATCTGAATACGGATGGGGTTGTCTACTAATGAATAAGCAAGTTTTTTTATGTCAGCATCAATGGTTGCCGAAAAAAACAAAGTCTGACGTTTCTTTGGCAAATACCTGATCAAGTCTCTGATGTCTTTGATAAATCCTAAATCAAGCATATGATCAGCTTCGTCCAGTATCAGCACTTCAATATCGTCTAATTTAATAAAGCCCTGACTTACCAAATCGAACATTCTTCCAGGTGTGGCAATCAGCACATCCAGGCCACTTTGAAGTTGTGCAATCTGTTGATCCTGTTCAATGCCACCAAATACACAAAAAGTTTTAATACCGGTATTCCTACCCAATTGATTAAAAACAGTTGAAATCTGCAATGCCAGTTCACGTGTAGGAACCATTACAATGCATTTGATGTTTTTCTTTTGCTTGGAATTTTTCCTTTCCTGCAACATCTGTATTACAGGAATAGCAAAAGCTGCTGTTTTACCCGTTCCGGTTTGTGCAATTGCCAATACATCTTCTCCTTTGAAAACAGGAGGTATTGCTTTAAATTGTATGTCGGTAGGACGAACGAATCCTGCTTCTAAAAGGTTGGCTTTAATTTGATCAGAAAGCTGATAATCTTCAAATTTCATTCAATTGTTTTTTGTGATGATGCAAAGGTAAGGAGAAGTTTGATATTTTAAGTTAAAATGTGATGCTTTCTTAGTGCAACAATTATTTTAACAAATATTTTGTTTTGTATCAACGAAATAGATGTAATTTTGTATTCCAAACCTATAAAAGATTAAAATTGAAAAGAAAAATATTCACTTCGCTTTCATTTATTATTATTGCTGCAATACTCATAAGTTGGGGTTCTGTTGGGCATAAAAAAATAAATCTTAATGCAGTTTTATCTTTTAATTCGGCAATGGCTCAGTTCTTACCATGGGCATCCGTTTTGCAAAGCCATGCTTCTGATGCAGATGATCGTAAAAATACGGATCCCAATGAATCACCCAAGCATTTTATTGATATTGATAATTATACTATTTTTAATACCCAGCATCGCGTTCCTCAAACCTGGGATTCAATAGTTGCCATGTCAGGAATGTCAACTGTGATAAATAATGGAATTTTACCCTGGGCAACTGTTACTTGTTTTGATACCCTTGTTAAATGTTTTCAACGCTCCGATTGGAGCAAAGCTGTTTTAACTGCTTCCGATTTAGGGCATTATGTGGCTGATGGTCACATGCCCATGCATATTACTAGAAATTACGATGGTCAATTTACCGGAAATTCAGGTATTCATTCACGGTATGAATCAGATATGATTTATGCGTATACTTATCAGATTGTATATGTTGGTGATACCAATTTAAATATAATTGAGGATGTTAACCAATATGTTTTCGATTATATATATACCAACTATAAATTAAAAGACTCGGTTTTAATAGCAGACAATTATGCTAAAGCTGCTGCTGGTGGAAGTACCACTGCTTCTGGATATACACCTGCTTTATGGGATAAAACTAAAAATTTCACGATTCCTCTTTTTAGGAATGCTTCTCATAAATTGGCTGAATTAATCTATAATGCATGGATAAAAGCTGGATCTCCATCAGGAATTAATGATTTACAGGTTTCTCCTATTGCTGGTTTTGAACAAAATGCACCTAATCCATTTATAAATTCAACAAGTTTTAAATTTTTCCTTAATAAAAACAAACAACACATTGTTTTCCAAATTAAAGATAGTAACGGAAAAACCGTAGCAACCCTAATTGATTGTAATTTAAATGAAGGCGAGCACCATATTGAATGGACACCTGAAAACCTTCCCAAAGGCATCTATTTTGGTGTATTGCAAAACGGAGATCGTATTCTTACTCAAAAGCTATTGCATTTATAAATAATACTTTTATTTCTTAAAGATTATTGATTAAACAATAATCTGATACTATTTTTAGTATCTTTGTTATAGTTTTTAACTTTAATAAAAATGCGATTTCTTATAAAACAAATAATGATAGTTGCCCTATTTGGGATTTTTATTCTTTCGAATTCCTGTAAGAAAGACGCAGGAACTTCCATTATCGTTCAGGGAAATGTTACAGATGCCAATCAACATTCAGCATTGTCAAATGCTGAAGTTACATTTTGGTCGAGCCGGATACAAAGCGGTACCTACAACCCGAATTATATTGCCTTAGCTACTGTTGTTACCGATGCCAGTGGGAATTATTCGGTGGAGATTACCAAAGATAAGGATGCCGGCTTTAGAATTACTGTTGATAAATCAAAATATTTCGGCCAAACCAATGATTACTCTGTAGAATATTTAACGGTAGGCACTCACACGCTTAATTATAGCATTTATCCGGAAGCTTACTTTAAATTAAATGTAAAAAATGTTTCTGGTATAAATAACAGCGATTATATTAGTTATTGGTTTTCAAATACCCAACCCAGTGGATTTAATTGTTGTAACAGCATTC
>CAZCBG010000142.1:0-5588 GCA_964496885.1 uncultured Bacteroides sp.
AAACTGAAATGTACCGCATAGAAGAAATATTACAAAAAGATGAATTCAGCAAATCGGAATTGATTGAATTGCTATTGGCTGAGGGTGAAGGGAGAAAAAAAATCTTCGCTAAGGCGGCTGCCATAAAAAAGCAATATGTTGGCAATAAGGTATATTTCCGTGGATTGTTAGAGTTTTCGAATATATGTGCCAAGAATTGTTATTATTGTGGTATTCGCAGTGGCAATACGAAACTTACAAGATATGCAGTAACTGAAGCAGAAGTATTGGAAGCAGTGAAGTATGCCCATGAAAACAAATACGCATCATTGGTGATCCAAGCCGGTGAACGCAGCAATAAAAGATTTGTAAATACGATTTCCCAATTATTGCATAAAATCAACGAACTGACTAATAACGAAATGGGCATTACACTTTCCCTGGGTGAACAAAGCGAAGAAACCCTTCTAAAATGGCGGGAAGCCGGAGCCAAGCGTTACTTATTGCGCATAGAAGCAAGTAATCCAGAACTTTATCGTAAATTACATCCGAACAACAAAACCCACGATTTTGAGACCCGATTAAATGCACTGCATTTGCTTCGTAAAACCGGATATCAGGTTGGGACTGGTGTTATGATTGGCTTACCATTTCAAACCCTTGAAGACCTGGCCGACGATTTACTTTTTTTTAAAGAATTTGATATTGACATGGCAGGCATGGGACCCTATATCGAACACGAAGACACACCTTTGTACCAATACCGCCATTTGTTGATGCCCAAAAAGCAACGTTTTGATCTGTCGTTGAAAATGGTAGCTTTGTTGCGTATTATGATGAAAGACATCAATATTGCAGCCACTACCGCCATGCAAACCCTCGATAAAATGGGAAGGGAAAAAGCCATAAAAGTCGGCAGTAATATTATCATGCCCAACCTCACCCCTGTCAAATACCGTGGCAGTTATTTGTTGTATGAAGACAAACCCTGCATTGATGAGGAAGCCAGTGAATGCAAAAACTGTCTGGAAGCCCGCATCCACATTTCGGGCGACGAAATAGGTTACGGAGAATGGGGTGATAGTTTGCATTTCAAGAATAGAAAATAAAAATTTATTTAAACATAAAACGACCTAGAAGTTGAAATTCAAATAATATTTCAATTTTCACACCTTTTGTAAGTATGAATCGTGTTTTTGATTCACAAAAAGATGTAGATTTGTAAATTCAAAAAATAACACTTAAAAAATGAAATTCTTTTTAAAAATCATAGTAACTTCCCTGGCTGTAGTTATTACGGCCTATTTGCTAAAGGGCATACATGTGCCCGATTTTACAACAGCTGTGGTCATCGCTATTGTAATAACCCTTTTAAACATATTTTTAAAACCCATTTTGATCTTATTAACCATACCTGCAACCATCTTCAGTTTTGGTCTTTTTTTACTGGTAATCAACGCATTTATCATACTGCTTGCTTCCAGTTTAGTTCCTGAATTTAGAGTAGACAGCTTCTGGTGGGCAGTAGCATTTAGTATAATACTATCAATTGTTAGCTATTTGCTTGAATTGCCCGACAAGATTAAAGAAAGAAAAATTGTAATTATAAAAAAATCTAACTCAGATAATGAAGACTAATATTATCACTCAAAAATCGGAAATTGAAGAAGTTATCAATCAATGTGAAGCTTGTTACATGAGCATGGTTGATCAAGATGGGATGCCTTACAACTTACCTTTTAATTTTGCTTACGAAGAAAATGTTTTATATTTTCACTCAGCGCCTGTTGGAAAAAAAATGGACATCTTAAAGGCGAATCCAACTGTATGCATCGTTTTTAGCAATGCTCATCAACTCCATCATCATGATGTAGATGTTGCTTGTAGCTACAGCATGAAATTCAAGAGTATCATCGTTTATGGGAAAGTGGAATTTATAGATGATATTGCCGAAAAAACCATATGGATGAATAAAATCATGCAGAAATACACCCAACGCGACTTTAGCTACTCACTTCCAGCCATTACAAATGTAGCTTGTTTTAAGGTAGTTATCGAAAAGCTAAGCGGCAAGAAAAGAGGGTATTAGTAATTAAATATGTTTTACTTCAGCAGTATCAAAAATTGGGTTGAGTATAACAAAATTTACGCCTTCATAAATCTTCTTAAAAAAATTCTCATTTTTAATGTTAATATCAACATCAATTAAGGAACTAGAACTACACGAAACCCTGCATTGCCATAAGAATAAGAGCCAAAGAAGCGAATTGCAGAGCGGCAAGATATTGCATCGTAGTCAAAACTACCGCCACGAAGTACTTTTAATGAACCTGAAGCAGCACCTGTAGGATTAGTTTGTGCTGTTGTGGGATAATCCCCATACCAATCACTGCACCATTCCCAGACATTGCCGTGCATATCATACAAACCATAAGCATTGGCAGCATAACTTCCTACTGCTTGAGTAGTACCTGGATAAGTTGTATTTGTATTGGTACAAGTGCTGTAAGGATAAATCCATTTGTAATTAGCCTGAGAATTTGTCAAACATGCTCCTGTATTAAATGGTGTGGTCGTTGCACGGCAGGCATATTCCCACTGTGATTCAGTTGGCAAACTACCTCCTGCAAAAGTTGCAAACTCGGTGGCTCCATACCAGCTTACATTTATTACTGGATAATTTTCGTAACCAACAACAGGAATCCAATATCCGCTAGTGTAATGCAAACCCCAATCAGAATTGCCCCAACTGGCAGAAATCAAAACTTTTGTTGGATATGCACCTGCTGCATATATCCCATTGCTGCCTATGTTTTTAATATTTAAAAAGGAGGCAAATTGTGCATTGGTAATCTCATATTTGCTCATACGGAAGGCACTTAGCGTTACTTGGTGTTCAACTTCATCTACACTTCGATTTACTTCCGTTGTAGGGCTGCCCATGGTATACGTCCCAGCTGGTATAAGAACAGTAGTAATTAAAGAGGTAGTAAAACTAACTTGATTACCATAAGCTGTGCCAACGCTATTAGTAGCATAAGCTCTTACATAATATGTTGTGTTGGGAGTTAATCCTGTTATGTTTGCATTAAATGTACCGATTCCGCTTCCGCTAACAACAGTAGAATTTACTATTGTAGGATTGCTAGTTATTGCATAACATACCCCTCTAGTTGATACAGTAACTCCACCATCGGAACTTACATTTCCACCACTTGTTGCTGTGGTTGTAGTTATAGTAGATGTAGCTGTGGATGAAGTTATTACTACAGGCAACGAAGCAACAAAGGTAAAACTTATAGTTTTACTACTGGTTGGCACATCGTTCACAATAGCTGTTAAACTAGCTTTATATCCGGTAAAACGCAAATTATCTCCAGTTGTATAAGACATAGTAATGGTTGTATTTGAGCTTTTTAGGGTAGAAAGAACAACTTCTTGTTTTTCGCTTCCAAGATATTTAACTTTAGTTGCATTTGATATTGCATTTAGGCTCATTAGTTTTGTTGTATAAAAATAACCTATGCCACTAATATTAATAAAATAGATGCCTTGTTTTAAGCCTGATAGCTGGTAGTTTTGAATACCTTGCGAAAGTTCACGTTCTGTTTGCAATACTTCTTTGCCAGCAATATCATAAATGCATAGTGTTGAATTGCCTGCATGCTTAGCATAAAAAGAAATTTCGACTTGTCCTTGCATAGGATTTGGGAAAACTTTCAGGTTTTCGTTATTACTTTCTGTTTCATTCATACCAGTGGAAACTTGCAATTGCAAAACATCACCGACATGCCAGGTTTTAGTTGCTGGATGTGTAAGATTTTCTACTTTTACGCTGTCAAGTGTTGTGGCTGCGCCTGTTGCTGCAAAGCTAATGGTGTAATTTTGCGAATAAATATTTGCAGTTGCAAACAATAATAAAAATAAAGATGTAATTTTTCTCATATAAATTTGTTTTTAATGGTTTCTTTATATAATTATTTTTTAATATAAAAGAAAGGCGTGGCACTAAACTACATTCGTTCTTGAGGCTCTGGTAAGCCTGTGCAACAAATAAGTAAAGCCCACGCCATAGCGTGAGCGTTATTACTTATTATTTTTGCTGCACTTAAAAATTTACCAGATTTCAAGAACAAAAATAAAAGCTAACGCTTTCTTAAGTTTCCTATTTTAATCTTCAATATGTCATTAATGTCTTTCTATTTTAGGATGTAAAAATAATACTATTTTTGATATCTGTGTTATTTTGATAACAAAAATTGGAAAAATATTTTTGAATAAAAATCGGTATGAAGGGATTTGAAGTACTTTGAGTACTTGAAGCGCTTATAGTATTTGGAGTACTTGAAATTTTGGCGAAATTACAGTTTATCCTTAATTCTTCTCCGCTATATGAATCTATGGACTTCTGACTTAAATTTACATCTTATTCTACCAGATTACATTGGCTAACAAGCAATACTTAGCTGAAATAGATTGTATGTCAATTCAAATGAAAAGTTTTAATAGCTTTAATTCTTTTGCCTTGATGCTTTTTGATACTTCTCAAGCTTCAGCTGATCTTTCTCCATTTGCCAATTATTTCCTCCTTGATGTACAAAAATTCTATTTTGATGTTGTACTAAAACTCTATTATTATGCAATAATTAATACGAAGTATTGTTTTTCAACCTATTAATTAAAAATATATTTGAAATTTAGTCAAGTATTTCGCACAAAATACTTGACTAAATTTTTATTATCTTAATTTAATTTTCTATTATAGTAGTTGTTTATATTTTTTAAAAATAGTTTAGATTCAATCCTTTTAGAAATGTATGCCTTAATTACCAAAATTAAGTTCCTCAATTATATTTTGCAGCTCACTTTTTAAATAAATTTAGCTCATTTTTACGCTTTATTGAGCTTTATTTAAAATATTTTTGAGCTCAAAATGTATTTTTTAGGTAAGGGAAAACTGAAATATTTGGATAATATAATAAAAAAAAGTCGGTCTGTAAACAAACCGACTTTTTAAGGGTAGATGATGGGAGTATCTACACCCTCTAAATCGCTACAATATCAACTGTTTTGGTGTTTTCTATTTTTTCTATTTGATTTTTTTTTTCGATTTCCCAATTTTTTATTTTTTTTTCCCCTCTTTTCCTTTTTTTTTCTATTTGCTTACACTTAAGAAAGAAATTTGTAACTGCTCTTTTTTCTTTGGCTTTCCTCCTTTATGTACTATCCAGCTTTTGGAATAACTTCCCCCGAAATTCCATGTTCTTTCTTAATAATCTCCTGAAGAAATTCAACCTGTCCTTGTAAGGTTTTAATATGCGATTCATAGCTAATTTTTAAATCTAATATTTGTTTACTTAGGATTTCCTCAGTCGTATTTGTTTTATTTTCTATAACATTTGGTTCAGCAACTGTATCAGTATTTTTTTCCTTTAATTCATTCATATCCCAGTCAAAATAAGTATAAACTTTCAGGACATTCTGAAATTTCATCGAATTATTTAAGATACCGGTATAAAAAGATGTTTCACTAACACCCATTATCTGAGCAATTTTTTTTTGTTCAACCTTCTGTTTTCTAATTCGTTCCTTAAATATTTCTGTCCACA
>CAZCBG010000143.1:0-5500 GCA_964496885.1 uncultured Bacteroides sp.
TTAAACAAGTTTAAAATGCTTCCTTCAATGTCAGGTATTTATACCATCGACAACACTCAGCCTACTGCCGGAACCAACTTTATAAATTTCACAGATGCTGTTAATACTTTAAATGCTGCTGCCGTAACAGGTCCAGTTACATTTAATGTAGTTGCCGGACAAAACTGGACAATAACTTGTGGTGCTGCCTCTCCATTTAACTATGGACTTAAAATTAAAAACGGAACTACTACGGCAGTCAATAAGGTTACTTTCCAAAAATTTGGGGTAGGTACAAATCCTATTATTAATTTTATTGGAACTGCTTTAACCACTGACTATGGTATTATACTTGACTCAACAAGTTATATTAATTTTGATGGTATTAATTTAGTTGATTTTGGTACTTCTGCAAGCAATTGGATTGAATATGGTTTATACCTAAAAGGCAATGCATCTCAAGGTTCTCAATACAATTCATTTATGAACGGAACCATTGACCTGGAAAGAACCAACGGCTCTTATGGTGTTTATTCTTCAAGTGCAGCTACTTCGGGCGCAACTACCAATAGTCACAACATCTTCCATAATAATATTATACGCGAATGTCGTTTTGGCTATTATTTCAGTGGCTATTCCACTACTTTTAAAGACAGTTCAAATGTAGTAGGTAATATGTTATCGGGTGTTCATTTAATCCAATCTATTGGTTCTTCAACCGTTGCATCGGCAGCTACCGCTATTTATGCAACCAACCAGGATGGATTTCAAGTCTTTAACACTATCATTGACACCGTGCTTTCTTCAACTGCTGCAGTAATTGGTATGGATATTGCCAATAGCTCAAATTTAAGTATTTATAACAACGAAATTAAAAACTTAAACAAAGGTGGTGCAGCTGCAAGCGATTTGTATTTAATCAATATTACTTCATCCATTGTAGGTACGCATAATATTTACAACAACAATTTACATGATTGTTCAATTCCCACAGTAGCAACAAGTGGCAATTTAAATGCAATGAGATTGTATAGTGGTGTGAGTAATTGGAATATTTATGGAAATACTGCTTACAATCTTTCAAATTATAAAGGAAGCCTTACCGGTATATATGTTGGTGGTGGTTCAGGTGTAAATGTAAATATTTACAATAACAAACTGAATAACTTTAGCAATTTTTCTGCTGCCGGTAACATTCAAGTGATTTATGGCGACCAGGCAGGTACAACTTATAATATTTACAACAATTTTGTGTATGATATTAAAAATGTTGCTTCTACTGCTTCACCTGCTGTACAAGGTATCAGTGTAATTAGTAATGGTTTTTATAAAATTTACTACAATACTGTATATTTAGATTACGTAAGCACCAATGCTTCAAACAGTTCTGCTGCTTTGTATGTTAGTGCTGCTAATCCAACCGTTGATATTAGAAATAATATTTTCTCTAACAAATGTGATATGACCGTTGGCACACGTGCAGCAGCATTCTGGTACACTGGATCTGCTCCTTATCCAAACATATTACCTACTACCAATAATAATATTTATTATGGTGCTACTCCAGGTGCAAAGAATTTAATATTCTATGATGGAACTAATTCAGATCAAACATTTGATGCCTACAAATTAAGATTAGGAAACAGAGACCTAAGTTCATACACTGAAAACTCACCATTTGTAAGCACAGTTTCTCCTTACGATTTACACATGCAGACCACTGCCCCAACCCTTGCCGAAGGAAGAGGACAGGTTATTGCCGGTATAACAACTGATTATGATGGCAATACCCGTAACGTTTCTACGCCTGATATTGGTGCAGATGAGTTTATCGGAACACCTGCTACCAATTGCTCAGGATATCCTGCTGCAAATAGCATTTTAGGCATTGCGTCTTTATGTGCCAATTCAGGAACTACCCTTGCATTGAATACAGCCATCACTGATTTGGGTGTTACCCATCACTGGGGAGCTGCTACCGTTTCAGGTGGACCTTATACCGGAATGGGAACTATCAACACACAAGCAACGGGCAATCTTTTGGCAACTACGTATTATGTTGATACCATTTTTTGTTCAAACAGTGGTTTATTCGTTGTTACTCCTGAAAAATTAGTAACTGTTTACCAATATCCAACGGTAACTGCTTCAAGCAATGCTCCTTTCTGTGTTGGTGGCTCACTTATCCTCACAGGAACTACAAATATTGGAACATCTTATAGCTGGACAGGACCTAATACATTCACAGCAACTACACTTGTAGCGACCATCCCGGTTACTACCCTTGCAGCGAATGGTAATTATTCATTAACAGCAACTGCAAACGGATGTACTTCAACACCTACAACCATAAATGTTGTGATTAATCCTTTCCCAAGTGCAATAACTACTACACCATCTGCTGCTTCAGTTTGTGGTGGAAATATTCAATCTATAGTAGCAAACGGTGGAACCATTGGTGGCACTGGCACTATTGGTACTGGTAGTGTTGCAAACACAACCTCTACTCCTTACAAAGGATATTACGGAGGTCAAAAAGTTCAATTTTTATATACCGCCAGTGAATTAACGGCTTTGGGATTGTCTTCAGGAACTCCGATTTCTTCTGTATCATTTTCAATTTCTTCCTATACATCTCCATACACTTTTAATGGGTTTACAATAAGTATGAAGAACACTGCAAGTACAGTATTGACTACAACTTTAGAAACTGGTGTTACAACAGTATTAGCTCCCTCAAATTATGTATTAACAGGAACAGCACCTTTTGTTGTTTCACATACATTAACTACTCCTTTCAATTGGGATGGCGTTTCGAGTTTGTTAGTTGAAACATGCTTTAATGACCTTACTTATGGAGTTTCCGGAAATTCAGCAAATGTTGTATCAACAACTACTGGTTCAAATTTATGTGTTTATTATTCAGCGGATAATACTCCAACCCTTTGTTCTGCTCCTGGCGCTGGAGTTACAACTACTACAAGACCAAATATAACATTTGCTTTTTCCACTCCAACATCAATTACTTGGACTCCAATTGCAGATTTATATACAGATGTGTTAGCAACTATACCTTACACAGCAGGTTTGTCTGCAAATACAGTATATACAAAACCAACTGCAAATCACACTTATACAGTCACTGCTACTTCATTGTCTAACTGTGCCATTAGCAATACTGTTGCTATAACAAGTGTTGCCAGTGTTGCTATTGCTACTCAACCTTCACCTGCTTCTAAATGCGTTGGTGACACAGCAAGATTTACGGTTGTTTCTACAGTTCCTTCTTCTACTTACCAATGGAGAAAAAACAGTGTAGATATTCCAACGATTTCCAATGCAAGTGCAGGAACAGCTACTTTAGTTTTACCTAATGTTACTGCTTTAGATGCTGATAATTATGATGTAGTAGTTACAGCTTGTGCAACAACTGCAACTAGTAATGCTGTTGCTTTGGCTGTACATGCGATTCCTATAGTAGCGGTTACACCAAGTTCAGCGACGTATTGCACTCCTTACGGAACTCCGCTTAGCTTAACTGGTAGCAATGCTGTTTCTTACAGCTGGACTCCTTCATTAGGATTAAATACAACTACAGCTACTACTGTTGCTGCAAGCCCAGCAGTAACTACTGTTTATACCGTAACCGGTACTGACGCTTATGGATGCAAAAACACTGCTTCTACCACTATAACAGTTGGTTTTTCAGTACAATTAGCTCCTACGGCCACACCGGCAAGTATATGCACAGGCGGAAATACTCAGTTATTAGCCAATGGATTTCAATCTTATGTTACACCGCTGGTAAATACTTATACATTTGCAAGTTCTACTGTTGCCTATACTCCTTTAAGTGGAGGTATTACAAGTACAGCTATTGGAGATGACGGTACACAAACATCTATTCCTATTGGATTTAATTTTAGCTACAATGGAAATACATTCACAACATTTGGTATTTCAACCAATGGAACCCTTCAGTTGGGAACAACAGCAACCAGTTACTCGAATGCATTAGCTACCAATGCGAATGTAATTGCTCCTATGTGGGACGACAACAACTTAAGTGCAGGTACCATAACTTATCTGACTTCAGGAACAGCCCCCAACAGAGTATTGACTGTAGATTGGTATAATGTTTCAATAGGTGGATCAGGTGCAGTCACGGGATCAACCAATCAATTTCAGGCAATGTTATATGAATCGAGCAATATCATTCAATTTAACTATGGTTCATTAAATACGACCAATTCACTTTCTGCTTCTATTGGAATTTCAGGATTGGCCGGCAATTACATCAGCGTAACACCAGCACCTGTTGCTACTGCTTCAACCTCAGTTGAAAACAGCGCTATTGCTGCTGTAACTGACATGCCTGCAGGAACTACTTATACTTTTACACCTTCAGGTATGCCTGTATTAGCCTATGTATGGTCACCAGCTACTTTTATTACTGGTCAGACTACCATATCTAATCCATACGCTACAGCTGTAAATGCAAACACTGAATATGCTGTAACTGTTACAGGTAATCTTGGTTGTTTTGCAACTGCTACAACCACTGTAACAGTAGCTCCACCTTCAGTAGGCGGAACAGTTACTGCAACTTCAACTGAATTATGTTCAGGTACAGGAACTACCCTCAACTTAAGCGGTAATACAGGCAGTATCCAATGGGAATCATCATTAGATGGTAGTATCTGGAACAATATAGTCGGACAAACTGCTTCCACCCTTTTAACGGGCAACCTCACAGCTGCCAGATACTATCAGGCAGTGGTTACCAGTGGAGCATGTACAGCTGCTACTTCAACTTCTGTTATGATAAATGTTGATCCAATCAGCGTTGGTGGTCATGTTTCAGGTACAGCCACTGTTTGTTCAGGAAATAACTCATCCTTATTAAACTTAAGTGGAAAAACAGGAAACGTTGTTAAATGGCAATCTGCTACAAGTCCATTCACAACCTGGTCTGATATTTCAAATACGACAACTACTTATACTGCTACTAATTTAACAGCAACTACTCATTACAGAGCAATTGTACAAAGCGGCGTATGCAGTCAAGCTAATTCAGATACAGCCATCGTAACTGTTAATGCTTTACCAACTGCAGCTATTACACCTCCAGCTACAATCTGTGCCGGAGATAGCGTACAGCTCATCGTAACTTTAACAGGAACTCCACCCTGGAATTTGATTGTCAGCAATGGCGTTGATGGTAACATGCCAGTAAATGGCGTTGCTACCTCTCCATGGACAAGCTGGGAACATCCTACAGTGTTGAACACCTATTCTGTTCAAAGCATAACCGATGCCAATGCTTGTACCAATACAAGTGTAGTATCAACCATTGTTCCTATCAATCCAACGACCGTTCCTGGTACAGTTACCGGTGGAGCAACCGTTTGTTCAGGAACCAACAGTACATTGTTAACTTTAGGAACACACACCGGTGCTATCGTAAGATGGGAATCTTCATTAAACGGAACCACATGGACTCCTATTGCTAATACAGCAG
>CAZCBG010000144.1:0-5304 GCA_964496885.1 uncultured Bacteroides sp.
TCATTCAGGTGAGAGAGAGGAAAGTCCGGGCAACATAGAGCACCATACTTCCTAACGGGAAGGTGTTTCGGGTAACCGGAGCAACAGCAAGTGCCACAGAAAATAACCGTCTTGTCTTCGGACAGGATAAGGGTGAAAATGTGAGGTAAGAGCTCACGTCGCAGATTGGTGACAGTTTGAGAGGGTAAACCTTATGGGTTGAAAGACCAAATATACCGGTTGTTAAGGGCTGCTCGCCCGATGCCGGGGGGTAGGTCGTTAGAAACTACCGGCGACGGTAGTCTTAGATAAATGATAGAAGTCCCTTTGGGATACAGAACCCGGCTTACAGAACTGTTGTTTTTTATTTTAATCAATATTTTTTTTCTTTTAGCTTAATCAACTATTTAAATGTATTAATTGTATATTTGTATTGAAATTTATAGCTTTCAATTTACTAATTTAAAAGAACTTACATTGCATCTATTTCGAAAAAAAATTCCAATAAGAAGACAATATATAATTAGTATTTTATTTGTTATTTTTGTCGCATCCACCACTTATCTAGTTAAAGATTGGATTGGTTATAGGGTAGTAGCCTTACTGCTTTTATTTGCTGTTTCGGTTTTAGCGATGCTTTTTGATATTTTCCCCGTTTTGTTAGCATCTGTTTTAAGTGCATTGATTTGGGATTTCTTTTTTATCCCACCCCAATTTACGCTCCATATTGATAATACTGAAGATTTGTTGATGTTTCTGATGTATTTTCTGATAGCATTAGTGAATGCTGTTTTAAATTTTAAGATCAGAGAGCAGGAAAAACGATTAAGAGACAAAGGCGAAAAAGAAAATGCCATTAAATTGTATAATACACTCTTCAATTCATTATCACACGAATTGAGAACTCCTATTTCGACCATCATTGCAGCCATAGATACTTTAAAAGAAAATAAAAAAAACTTATCAGATTATCATCAGAATGTTTTGTACAACGAAATCGATACAGCTACCCTTAGACTAAACCGACAGGTTGATAATTTGCTAAATATGAGCAGACTGGAAACTGAAATATTAAAACCTAAAAATGATTGGTGCGATTTGAATGAACTGATTTTTTCAGTTATTCAAAAATATGCTGATAATTTACTTTCTCACAAAATCATTTATGATCATACTGACAATTTGCCTTTTGTAAAAATTGATTTGATGATGATGGAGCAAATTATCTCTAACATCATTCACAATGGAATACATTATACTCCCGAAAATTCAATAATACGAATCAGTACTTTTATTCAGGATGAAAACTTATTGATTACGATAAGTGATAACGGTCAAGGATTCCCTGAAAATGAGATTCCTTTCGTGTTTAATAAATTTTATCGATTACCGAATACCAAAGCAGGTGGTAGCGGTTTAGGTTTGTCCATTGTAAAAGGTTTTGTGCAAGCTTTGAAAGGTAGTATTCTGCTTGAAAATCAAGAAAGTGGAGGTGCAATTTTTACAATTACCATCCCTTGCGAAACTTCCTATATTAATAGTTTAAAAAATGAGTAAAACTGAAATTCTAATCATTGATGATGAACCTCAGATCAGGAAATTACTTTCTATTAATCTGGAAAATAATGATTATAAGGTTATTGAAGCCGAAACAGGAAAGGAAGGAATTCATATGGCGGCTAGTTATAATCCCGAATTGATATTGTTAGATCTTGGCCTTCCTGATCTAGATGGTCATGAAATACTTAAGGAACTTAGAACCTGGTATCAGAAATCAATTATTATTCTCTCTGTTCAAAACAGTGAAGAGGACATTGTGAAAGCACTGGATAATGGAGCTTCTGACTATTTATGCAAACCATTCAGAATCGCTGAACTGATGGCACGTATTCGTGCAGCCATCAGAAGGAATAGTTCTAATATAATTTGTGAAAGTATAATTATATGTGGTGATATTGAAATTGACCTTATTGCGAAAACAGTTAAAATATCTTCTGAAATCATAAAATTAACGACTACAGAATACAAATTATTGTCATTGTTTGCTCAAAATGAAGCCAGGGTATTAACCCATCAGTTTATTCTTAAAGAAATCTGGGGTATTGGTTATCAAACAGAAGTCCAGTATTTAAGAGTTTTTGTTGCAAGTTTACGTAAAAAAATTGAAGAAAATCCAGATCATCCAAAGCATATTATTACTGAAAGCGGTGTTGGATATCGTTTTATTTAATCTTTATATTTTCTTTATATTTTAAGCTAATTCTTTATTTTATCATTATAGTATAATGCTGAATTTTGTATTCTCATTTTAAAAAGATACGAAATTGACAGCACAAACCAAATCTCATTTTTCTGATCGCATCACTACAGCCTCTTTATTGGTTGCTTTAGGTATTATTTATGGTGATATTGGAACCAGTCCTCTTTATGCATTAAGAGCTGTTATTGGTTTGCGGCCCATAGAGGCTACTCTTGTCTATGGTGGTGTTTCCTGTATTTTCTGGACACTTGTATTTCAAACTACCGTTAAATACATCTGGCTAACGATTCAAGCGGACAATCAGGGTGAAGGAGGGATTTTCTCGTTGTATGCATTGGTGAAAAGATATGGAAAAAAATTAGTCATTCCAACTATATTGGGCGCTACTACCTTACTTGCCGATGGGATTATTACACCGCCAATTACTGTTGCTTCTGCAATTGAAGGATTAGGTATGGTAAAGGGATTAGAAAATACTGTGGTTCCTGGTAATACTTTTACAATAGGAATTGTAGTGCTTATTCTTTCCCTTTTATTTTTCTTTCAACGCTTCGGAACCCAGAAGATAGGTCAATTATTCGGTCCTGCCATGGTAGTTTGGTTTTCGATGTTGCTTATAACAGGTGTTCATCAAATTTCGATACATCCTGATATCTTAAAATCTTTAAGCCCTGTTTATGCTATCAATTTGCTGGTTCTTTATCCGAATGGTTTCTGGTTGCTGGGTGCTGTTTTTCTTTGTACTACAGGGGCAGAGGCATTATATTCCGATCTGGGTCATTGTGGGATTAAAAACATTAGAATTACCTGGGTGTTTGTAAAAATCAGTCTAGTTGCCTGTTATCTAGGACAAGCTGCCTGGCTGATGCACCAGGGAGAAGGATTTTTAAATAACAGAAATCCATTTTTTGAAATCATTCCTTCCTGGTTTTTGTTGCCCGGAATTCTCATCGCTACGCTTGCATCCATCATTGCATCACAGGCTCTGATCAGCGGAAGTTATACGCTGATTAGCGAAGCAATGAACTTAAATTTCTGGCCAAGGGTAGGCGTGAGGCAGCCTACTGAAATCAAAGGTCAGATTTATATTCCAAGTGTTAATTCCATCCTCTGGTTTGGATGTATACTGATGATACTTTATTTCCATTCGTCCACCCACATGGAAGCTGCCTACGGTTTTTCAATTACAATTGCGATGATGATGACTACCATTTTATTGCGTTACTTTTTGATTTACAAATTGAAATGGAATAAAATTTTGGTTCATTTGATGATATTTGTTTTTGCAGCAGTTGAAGTGTCATTTTTTATTGCCAATATTGCAAAAATCAAGCAAAGATGGATGTTTTTATTCTTTGAATTGTTTATCTTCCTAACGATGTACGTTTGGTATTATGCCCGCAAAATCAATAACCGCTATACTAAATTTGTAGATTTAGGTAAATACACACCCATCATTAGCGAATTGAGCGGTGATGACTCTATTCCTAAATTTTCGACACATTTGATTTATCTGACAAAAGCCAATACACGTCATCAGATTGAAGAAAAAATTATCAAATCTATTTTAGCAAAAAACCCTAAACGAGCCGATGTATATTGGTTTCTTCACATCAACAGAACCGATCAGCCCTATACACTTAGTTATGAGGTTTCTGAACTTGTGGAAGATAAGATTATTAAAGTAAATGTAAACGTAGGCTTCAGGGTTATCCCAAGATCTGAATTGTATTTTAAGAAAATTGTTCAGGAGTTAATTGCTAACAAAGAGCTTAACCTACACATTCGTCCTGACGGGAGTACCAGGTATAACAGTGAACCTGATTTTAAATTTATTGTCATCGAAAAATTTCTGTCGGTAGAAAATGAATTTGCGATCAGGGATGGGATTTTGCTCAAATCTTATTTCTTTTTGAAAAAGTTAGGTCAAAGAGATGAAAAAGCCTTTGGTTTGGATAAAAGTGATATTCAAATAGAATATATACCACTTTTATATCAGCCTGTTACAAACATTTCACTGAACCGGATTCCGAAAATTTTGAAATAAAATGACTATTTAAAACATATCAAAAATAATAATTTAAAAAATAAATTGCCATGCATTTAAAAATCAGAACAAAAGTACTTTTGGGAATTCTTTTCCTTTTTATCGAATTTCTCATTATTGGTGTTATGAGTATCTATTATTTCTCGTCCATTAAAAATAGCACTGAATTGATGATTAAAAACAATTATCATTCAGTACAATATGCAGAGAATATGATACAGGCCATTGATGATGCCCATACTGCGGTTGCTTCATCATTTTTAAACAAATTTTATCATTCCGACAATAACTCAATATTGCTCTCTTTCGCTAAATTTGAAGAGAATCTCAACAAGGAAGAAAAAAACATTACAGAATACGGAGAAAAAGATTTGGCTCAATCTATCCGTCAAAAGTACTTTAGGTATAAATTAATAGCTACGACTCAGAATATTGATTCAATAACAGAAAAACTAAATTACTATACATTAAATGTCTTGCCCGTTTTTAATGAATTAAAAGCTAAAATATTTACAATATCTACCTTAAATATGCAGGCGATAATTCAAAAAAATGACAATTTGAATATAATGGTAAATAATATTTACAGAAACCTTATGATAGTAATGACACTTTGTTTTGTCTTTACTTTTTCATTCATGTTTAATTTCCCCAGTTATATCGCTCAGCCTGTCAATGAAATAACTGAAAAGATTAAAGAAATTGCCAATAAAAATTATAAAAGCCGTATAAAAATTTCAAGCCAGGATGAATTTAAAGATTTAGCTGAAGCCTTTAATTTTATGGCAGAAAGATTGGAGGAGAATTGCAATGCAGAGAAACTTGAAAAACTGATTGTTGTCCAAGAAGAAAGTATAGATAATAACTTAGTGCTTCAAAATATTCAGTCTTTGCTAACTTCAGTAAGAATTCTTATTGAATCAATTTCGCTGAGTAATAACGACGAAAATTTAAAAGAACAGTCAGAAAATATTCGAAAAATTGAAGAAGAATTATCTAGAATAATTTAATTACTAAC
>CAZCBG010000145.1:0-5298 GCA_964496885.1 uncultured Bacteroides sp.
GTAACTTCTGCATCTTTTGCTTTTTCGTTGCCCTGTTGTTGCTGAGCATCTCCCCCATTCTGTTGAGCATCCTGTGTTGCTTTGTACATTTCTTCGCTGGCAGCATTCCATGAAGCGTTTAATTTTTCGGTAGCAGCATCAATTGCAGGAATATCTTTATTTTTGTAAGCTTCCTTTAATTCATTCAAGGCTGATTCTATCGTTTCTTTTTTATCAGCTGGAACTTTATCCCCAAATTCTTTCATTTGTTTTTCTGTCTGAAAAATCAAGCCATCTGCACCGTTTAGTTTATCAATTTCTTCTTTAGCCTTTTTATCTGTTTCAGCATTGGCTTCAGCTTCAGCTCTCATTTTTTTGATTTCCTCATCGCTTAAACCCGAAGAAGCCTCAATACGAATTTGTTGAGATTTTCCAGTTGCTTTATCCTTTGCAGCCACATGCATGATTCCATTGGCATCAATATCAAAACTTACTTCAATTTGAGGGACACCTCTTGGAGCTGAAGGAAAACCATCCAGATGGAAACGACCAATACTTTTATTGTTAACGGCCAATGGTCTTTCGCCTTGTAATACATGAATTTCAACGGAGGTCTGATTATCTGCAGCAGTTGAAAAAGTTTCTGATTTCTTGGTAGGAATTGTTGTATTGGCTTCAATTAATTTAGTCATTACGCCACCCAAGGTTTCGATTCCTAATGAAAGCGGAGTTACATCCAACAACAATACATCTTTTACTTCACCGGTCAATACACCACCTTGAATTGCAGCTCCAATTGCTACTACTTCGTCAGGATTCACACCTTTTGAGGGTGTTTTTCCAAAAAAGTCTTCCACTAATTTCTGAATAGCTGGAATACGGGTTGAACCACCTACTAAAATGACTTCATTGATATCAGAAGTAGATAAGTTGGCATCTTTCAATGCTTTTTTGCAAGGTTCGATACAGGCTTGTATCAATTTATCGTTCAATTGTTCAAATTTAGCTCTTGACAAAGTACGAACCAAATGCTTAGGAATACCATCTACCGGCATAATATATGGCAAATTGATTTCGGTGGAAGCTGAACTCGACAATTCTATTTTTGCTTTTTCAGCAGCTTCTTTTAAGCGTTGCAATGCCATTGGATCTTTACGTAGGTCTATGTTTTCATCTTTTAAAAATTCTTCGGCCAACCAATCGATAATAGTATGGTCAAAATCATCTCCACCTAAGTGAGTGTTTCCGTTGGTAGATTTTACTTCAAAAACACCTTCACCTAATTCAAGTATTGAAATATCGAAAGTACCACCACCTAAATCAAAAACAGCAATTTTAATATCCTGGTGTTTTTTATCCATACCATATGCTAAAGCAGCAGCAGTAGGTTCATTGATGATACGTTTTACGGTTAAACCTGCAATTTCTCCGGCTTCTTTGGTAGCCTGACGTTGTGAATCACTAAAATAAGCAGGTACTGTAATTACTGCTTCTGTAACTTCCTGACCAAGATAATCTTCGGCTGTTTTTTTCATTTTCTGTAAAATGATGGCTGAAATTTCCTGTGCAGAATACAATCTGTCGTCTATTTTTACTCTTGGTGTATTGTTTTCGCCTTTTATGACATCATAAGGTACTCTTTTAATTTCTTTAAGAACCTGGTCATAGGTTTCGCCCATAAAACGTTTAATAGAAGAAACCGTTTTCTTTGGATTTGTAATAGCCTGACGTTTTGCAGGATCTCCTACTTTACGTTCGCCATTTTCGGTAAATCCTACAATTGAAGGAGTTGTTCTTCTGCCTTCGCTGTTTGGAATAACAACGGGTTCGTTGCCTTCCATTACTGATACGCATGAATTAGTAGTTCCTAAATCGATGCCTATTATTTTTCCCATTTTTTTTGAATTATTTAAATGATTAATGATATTTTCAAAAATTACATTTTCCAATTATCAATAGCTGTGCCATAGTTCTTTTTGGCAGAAATTTATCTAAGAAACTTATCTGTCTGGCTGAATTACTGACAAAATGTCAGTTTTATTTCATCTTTTTTTTACCCCTTTTCCATTTTTCTGTCTACTTTTACAAGAAATTTTAAAATATGTGGTATTATATTGTAAAACTTTTATCAACCGCTTTCATTGTCGTTGCAATTTCTGAAATTTCAAAACGCAGCAGTCTAGTTGGAAGTATCTTAGCTTCTATTCCCTTGATTTCATTCCTGGCTTTTATATGGATGTATATCGAAACGAAAGATATCTCCAAAATTGCAGCTTTGTCTTCTGGCATATTTTGGCTGGTAATACCTTCCTTGAGTTTCTTTTTGTTATTCCCATATTTATTAAAAAGAAATTTGCAATTTTATTTAGCTATGACAATCTCAGCCATTGTATTGGTAATCTCTTATTTTTTAATGATTTATATTTTAAAGAAATTTGGAATAAAAATTTAAACAACTCTTCTTTATGAGCTTTTCCGTTTACAAATCCTCTGCCGGTTCTGGCAAAACTTATACGTTGGTAAAAGAATACCTTGCATTGGTGCTGGTAAATCCATATCAGTACAAAGCAATATTAGCCATTACCTTCACCAATAAGGCTGCTGCTGAAATGAAACAAAGAGTGTTGCAAACCCTTAGGTTTCTTTCCAATTACCCCCAACTTAACATTGAAGCAAAAAAACCGCTACAGCCTTTATTAGCTGAGCTAGTTGATAAAACTGCGCTGAAAGAAAGCGATATTTTCAAAAATGCTGCTTTGACACTATCACTCATCTTACACAACTACAGTAATTTTGCTGTAGGAACCATTGACAGTTTCGTGCACCGGATTGTACGAACATTTGCCCATGATTTAAGACTCCCATTAAATTTTAATGTTGAAATGGATGGTGAGGCATTGATTTCTAAGGCAGTGGACCTACTGATCGACAGAATGGGCAATGACGAACTACTTACTGGCTTTTTGTTTGATTTTGCACAAACAAAAGCTATGAATGACAAAAGTTGGCATATTGAAGGCGATTTAAAAAAGTTTGCCAGCATTTTATTGGAAGAAGATAGTCAACTTAAAATTGAGCAGCTCAAAACCCTTGAATTGGCTGATTTTAAAGAAATTTTGATAAAATTAAAACAATTAATAAGCACTTTTGAGCAAAAAGCTGTTGACATTGGTAACCTAGCCTGGCAAAAAATAAAGGAAAATAACATTCCACATATTGCTTTTTATTATGGAGATAAAGGATTTGGCAAGTATTTTGAAAAATTATCGCAAGGCGTCATAGCTTCTCCCAATAATTATGTAAAAAAAACAATAGAAACAGATAATTGGACATCTGGCAAAGCTACAGCTGAAGATAAATCAAAGCTTGAGTACATCAAAACAGACTTAATAGCTTCATATCAAGAACTTGATTCTCTCTTAGAAACATTTTACGAAACCTATGTCATACGGATTTCGATGTTAAAGAATTTGTATTCTTTGGGTTTATTGAATGAAATAGAAAAAATAATGGGTGAAATGCGTGATAACGAAAATGTTTTGCACATTTCGGAGTTCAATAAACGCATTGCCGACATTGTTGCCAATGAGCCCATCCCTTTTATTTATGAGAGACTGGGTGAACGATTCAAACATTTTTTGCTGGACGAATTCCAAGATACCTCCATTTTACAATGGCAAAATTTACTGCCTTTGCTCGATAATTCCCTGGCCGAAAACAACTTCAATATGATAGTGGGTGATGGAAAACAAGCCATCTATCGATTCAGGGGTGGTGAGGTAGAACAATTTGCTCATTTACCGCTAATTTATAAGAAAGCAGAAAATACGATTGTAGATGAAAGAGAAAACACACTGATCCGGAATTACAAACCCGAATTTCTTAAGAAAAATTACCGTTCAAAAGCTGAAATTGTAGATTTCAACAATCAGTTTTTTCGTTATGTTTCTTCATATTTAGCTGATAACCTGAAAATTATTTATGAAAATCTTGAGCAGGAATTCAATCCTGAAAACAAGGGTGGATATGTGCAATTTGATTTCTTCGATAAAAATGCTGATAAAGACTTGTATCAACAATCTACCTTTCATCAGCTAATCAAAAGCATTCATGATTTATTAGCCGATGGATACCAATGGAGTGATATTACAATATTGTGCCGAAACAATAAGCAAGCCAATAAAGTTGCCTGCTTTTTGTCAGACCAAAAAATTGATATAATATCCAGTGAATCATTGCTTTTAAACACATCACCTCAAGTAAGACTTATGATAGCCTTGCTGAAACTATTAAGCAATTCAAATGATTTGATTTCTAAAGCTCAGGTAATTCAGTATTTGATAGCAACTGAATATATTCAGGAGACTATGTTTCAGGATATTTTAAAAAACAGTATTCAAAATGATACTGTCCTCAACAAAAAGTTTGATGCTGTGCTAAATCAATATGGTTTTGCTTTCGACAGTAAATTTTTGCTTAAACTACCCATGTATGAAGTATGCGAAACCCTGATCCGTATATTCAGGCTTAATAAGACCCATAACCCCTATATTCAGTTTTTCTTGGATACCCTCTTAAATTTTTCGGTTAAAAAGACGGCTAATGTTGTTGATTTCCTGATCTGGTGGGATGAACAAAAAACTAAACTTTCCCTCAAGATGCCTTCGGGTATCAATGCAATAAATATAATGACAGTTCATAAATCCAAGGGTTTGGAGTTTCGCATTGTTATCTTTCCTTTTGCCGAAGATAAACAACGTAATTCCAAAGATATGTTGTGGATAGATATGGAAGACACTGAATTACCCCTGCTTAAAACAGCCTTGCTGGGAATGAACAAACAATTGGTAAATACCAGGTATGAAGCAGATTATCAGCATGAAACTGAAAAATCAAAACTAGACTTGATTAATTTAGTATATGTTGCATTGACGCGTCCTTCCGAAAGATTGTATATCATCAGCAGTCTTCCTTCTGGTAAATCAGAGGCATTATCGTTGCCCGACTTATTTAAAGGATATTTGCAACAAATCAAGGTATGGCAAGACGGTTTAACAACTTATGCAATCGGAACACCAGCACCCAAGACTTCAACATCTACTTCAACATCCGATAATATGTTGCAAATGAATGAATTTTATTCTTTCGACTGGCAAAAACGTATCATCGTCAGTAAGCTGGCACCTCAAAACTGGATTACCGATGATCCCGATGGCAGCCGTAGATTTGGGAATTATATACATTTGATTTTATCAAAAATCAAGCATAAAAATGAAATTGAAAAAGAAACGGAAGAGCTCTTCATCAAAGGTTTGCTTA
>CAZCBG010000146.1:0-5241 GCA_964496885.1 uncultured Bacteroides sp.
TCTTAAATTTTCTCCGAAACGTTTTTCATACCCTAAAACAAAATGATCTGCTTTTAATAAATCCAGGTTTTTATTTGGTTCTGTTATGCTTCCATCTGGATTTTTAACCAAGGCAAAATAGTTATGTACACTTTCCATAGTACTGTGTTTGCCGTATCCGGCGTTAAGTGAACTTGAACTGTTAAGCTTCCAGTTTATGGCATATCTTGGTTCAATTGTACTTTTGTTATTATATAATACATTCATGTTATGAAATCCGGCAACAATGGTAATATTTTCATTTAAACGATACTTCCAGCTGATAAAATTATTCAGGGTAGCTATTTTTTCGTTGAAGTTGGCCATTGAAAACATAGTGGAGGAGCTGTCCTGTATGCTGCTTAGTTTGTAATCATAAGCATGTATGGCATATTTTGTTCCAATTTGAAGGGTGTTTTTTGCATTTATTTTGTAGTTATATGTTATTGCTCCCCTGTATACATAATTCTTTAACCTGCTTTGATAATCCAAAGCTCTGTTACCAATTGAATCACGCATAAATTCACCCAGCCCGTTATATAGTTTTGTAGTTTTTATCTTAAAAACATCTTCATTAATACCATCGCCTGAATAAGAAACTGTGGTTTTTAAAAAGCTATTTTCACTAATACTGATTGTATGCATCATTCCAATATTTGTAAGATAATTACTTTTGTCATAATCTTCGGTGATATCAGATGTAATGGTACCATTAGTGGGAGTTGCAATCATATCGGCCTTTACATCTGTCATTGAAGCACTGCTTTTTCCCATCAATCCATAGAATGAAAATACGCCTGCTTTTTTTGCAGGCAACACAATTTTAAAAGCACCATCTTGATAATTCAATACTCCGTTAAGTTTAATGATACCCAGATTATTTAAAAGGGAAATGGTAGAATACCTGTAATTTATGAGGAATGAACCACCATAGCCTTTTTTAAACGGTCCTTCTACTGTCAGATCCGTACCTTGAATTCCAACGCCTAATGATGTTTCATACTTTTGATTATTACCATTCCTGATTTTTACATCATATACTCCTGATAACACATTGCCATACTCCGGTGCAAATGCCCCTGTTGAGAAATCTGATGTACCTAATAAGCTGTTATTTAATGCGCTTACACCACCACTTATTGAATTTTGATCAGCAAAATGAGTAGGATTGGTAATTTCTACTCCGTCCAGTCGCCATTGAATGTATTTTGGTGAGTTACCTCTTACGATGATATCGTTCCCTCCATTTTGTGAAGCTGTGACTCCGGCAAAATTTGAAAGTATTTTGGAAGGGTCATCCAGACCACCGGCATAGCGCTTTGTTTCCTCAGCTGATATGGAACGTGTACTGATGAGCGACATCTGATTTATTGCCTCACCTTTGTTTTTATCTGCTTTTATGACTACTTCTTTCATTTTCAATACAGATTCCTGCAGAGCAAGATTTAAGATTTTTTCTTTACCTGTGTTGACTTCAATATCCGGAATAATTTTGGTTTCATATCCCATGAAAGATATCTGGAGTACAATTCTTCCGACCTCTATTTTTTCCAGTCTGAACTCACCGTTAATATCAGTTATTGCTCCCTTTACCGGATCAGAACCAACCAGCCTTACGGCTACTCCAACTAATGGTAATTGACTGTCCATATCTATTACAGTGCCTCTGACTGTTTGTGTTAATTGTTGACTATATGCCACCGTAGTGAACATGATAATTATAAATGTTGTGTAAATTATTTTTTTCATTGTTTTGTTATTTTTAAAAATTATTATTTTGTATTAAATGAAGAATATACTTCAGATGAATTAAATCCTTTAACGATAAGCCATACCGCCAAAGACATTTCATAAGCGAATACCGGAATCGCAAGGATTGCTCCCCATACAGAAAGCTGATGAAAAACGCCGAACATTATGAAGAAGGCGCAGACCAGGATGAGAGATCCTCCTGCAAATCCCAGGACTGATATGAAACGCGGAACGAGTTTTGAATCATATAAAAAGTAGCTCATTAACAGGGTACTTGGACCCAAGGCAAGGTTAGGGCCAAGCAAAAATGTCCAATTATGAATCGCCACCAGTAATTTGCCAATTGTTAAAAAAGACGATGCATCCGGAGTTAATGTTTTTTCAAACTCCTGATGTAAAGTTAGAATCGATAACAGGCTGATGATTCCGATAGTTATGAGAATAGCTTCAAGGAGCCTGAAACAGACATACCCAATTGCTATACTTTCATTTTCCTTATTTATGATTGGAAACATCATAACGGAAATGCCAATAACAGAAAATACAAGAATCAGCTCATTAAAAGCTCCCCAGATTACTTGTGTATTATTTACTGTATTTTTAATAATGTATTCAGTATCATTCAGTACAGGCTGATATAGCGCTAAACCTATTATTGCAGTAAAGGTTGCAAGTATATATAATATACCTGTAATGATTGATATATCTCTGTTTGCTTTCATTTTATATTTTTTTAATCTTTTGATAAATAGGCCGAAAATGAATTGAGAACCTAACGGCGGTTTTATGCTGTTTTTATGTGCTTTTTAAAAAGTCACCAAGAATTTTATTGAAAATTTCTGGTTGATCCATTAACGGTAAATGTCCAGCATCTTGAATTACACGAAGCTTTGCATTTGGGATAATTTTAGCTGCGGCTTCACCATATTCAACAGAAAATAATTTATCATCTTTCCCCCAAATGATAAGCGTTTCATTTTCTATTTGCTTTAATAATTCTTCTGGTATTTTAGATACTGCTGTTCCACGTCCTTGCTTAAATGCTTTTTTCCCTCCTTTAGATTTGAGAACATCTATTGAGTAGCCAATATGGCTTGGGTCTCTGTTTGTGGGTTTATGGAGTAGATAAGGTGAATTAAAACGATTTGCCATTGATGATGGAAAACAATTCATCCATATCATTCCAATTAAAGGCCAAAAAGAAACTTTTGCACCTAAACCTGCAGCATCAACTAAAACAAGTTTATCAACCATTTCGGGATTGTCTATGGCAAACTGCAACGCAATGGCGCCACCTTGAGACAATCCGACAATATGAGCCTTTGATATTTTCAATTCTTTTAGGAAATCTTTAAGCCATATTGAAAAATATGCTCTGTTATAAGGTGCATCGGGTTTATCAGATTCTCCATATCCTACTATATCCAGTGCCAATACCTGAAAATTTTTGGAGATAGTATGAATTGATGGATACCAGGTAACAGCACCTGCACCTGCTCCGTGCAGGAAAATTACAGGTTCACCATTGCCACATAACAAATATGTCGTTTTAATTGTTTCAATAGTTACTTCTCTTTGTTCAACTAATCCTTCTATTTTGTTGATTAGACATTGCCTATAGTTTTTTTTATTTTCTCTTTTCAAGTTTTTCTTTCGTTAAAGTTGATGAATTTCTGCATAAATGGCATACAACTATTTAAATTTTCCCGAGTGGGTTAGTCTTCCATGGTTTGGAAAAATGCACACTGATAATGAGTCCTCTGTTAAACATTTCCTTGTCGTATGAGATGTTGGTTAAACCATAGCAGTATCTTATGTCCAGTGCAAGCCTTTTTTGTTTAATCTTAAACATAAACCCTCCACCCATTTGAATGCCGGCATCCATTCGGTATATAGCACCGGCTGAACTATTAAATGAAATAGCTTTACTGACACCTTCAATTGTCCGGGTTCCACTAAAATTATAGGAAATGGATGGCCCTGCATTCATATAAAATTTACCAAAATGGAAACGAGCCATCACAGGTAATTCAAATGCATTTAATTTAATAATTGATTGTTGGGAGGTTAATGGATTCTGAGCTGTTATTTCACCACCCCTTCTTATATAATAAAGTTCTGAAACCAGCGAAAATTTAGAGGTAATACCTGCTTGAAATGATACACCCGCATTTATTCCTTTAACTGATTCCTTATAATCTGATATGGCAGAATTTGAACTTCCATAATTGAGGTTTGTACTCACTACATTAATCATAAGATTAAAATAGGTTTCCGCTGATTTTTCACCATCCCTGGTTTTCTCTGATACTGATTCTTTTGTTTGACCGAATGAATTTCCGAATAGAAGAATTATTGCGAGTAAGAGAACTGATTGTTTCTTTATTTTCATATCTGTTTGTATAAATTATTTTACAAAAGTATATGAAAGGGATAGTGCTAAAAAATCTATTATGCATATCAGCATAAGATGTCTGCATACTGGTGTTTTTAGTCTGCAAAATGAATGGCTACTTATGGCTTACGATGAATGATTTGAAAGAAGACCTCTTTATATGTTTCGGAAATTGGGATTAATTCATCTGCAATTTTTATTCTGTTCCGTTCAATCGATACGATTTTATTTATAGCAACCATATACGATTTATGCACTCTGCATACTATGTTTGCAGGGATTATTTTTTCAAACTCATTGAAATTCTGCAAGGTCATTACCTTTTTATTCGTCGTATGAATTCTTCGGTAATCTCTCATCCCTTCGATGTAGACGATTTCATTGAGCATGATTTTTTCCAGTCTGTATTCTGTCTTTACGAAGATGAAGTCAGGTTGAGCATCCGTACTACGTTTAGTTAAATTTTCCTGAGCCTTGTTTACAGCTTTTAAAAACCTGTCAAAACTAAATGGTTTTAACAGGTAGTCGGTAACATTGAGTTCATAACCTTTTAATGCATATTTCTGATATGCTGTAGTAATAATAACCTGACCGTCTATTTTTGTACTTTCCAGCAATTCAATACCCGATAATTCATCCATATTTATATCCAAAAAAAGCAAATCTACTTTGTTGGATTTTAAAAAATAGAGCGCATTCAGCGCATTGTCAAACGTATCAATTAAATTCAGAAAGGGAATTTTATTAACAAAGTCACTCGTCCTCTTGAGAGCCAGCGGTTCGTCTTCGATAATAATACAGCTATATCTATCCATTTTGAATTATTAGATTTACAGTATATAGATTGCAATGGTTAGTTAATTCCAATTTATGTTTAGTCGGATAAATCAGATTAAGACGCTTTTGAATGAGATCGTTACCTAATCCATTACTTTCCTGCTTTAATTTTCTATTAGAATCGAACTTGTTTTTACATACAAATCGTATGGACTTGTTCTCAATAAACAGTTGAACATTAATTGCATGCTCTATTTTTTTATTGGTAGTATGTTTAAAGGCATTTTCAATGAATTGAA
>CAZCBG010000147.1:0-5167 GCA_964496885.1 uncultured Bacteroides sp.
GATACCATTGCTACCGACAGTGTAAAAACATTTACTTTTACACAAACCGTAGACCTGAGTTCTAATTTACAACCTGATACATTTAAAATTCAAGCATGGGTTGACATGACAGTGGATGCGAATCGATTGAATGATACAGTGAAACGTACTGTCATCAACAAACCACCTGTTTATTGTAATTCTGCTGCCTCTTACACTGGTGATGAAGATTTAGGTCAGGTTATATTTGCCGGTATCAATCACGGAAGTCCTACTCCTATAATGAGTAATCCTACTGCAATCGGGATGTACAATAATTATACTGATTCAGTTGGTTTGCTTGCTTCTATACAACCGGGTATGACTTATCCTGTTTCACTGAGTGTAATTTACTCCGGCACTTATGCTTATAGCGGCTATGCAAAAGTGTTTATTGACTACAATCGCAATGGTGTATTCGAGGAACCTCAGGAAATGGCTTATGGTGGAGCTTATGATGGAACCACTATTACAACCCTTTTGGGAAATGTTACTGTTCCTTATACTGCACTGTCTGGCTATACAAGAATGCGTATCACCGTTCAGGAAAGTGGATCATCTACTTCTGTAACACCATGTAATACTTATGGATGGGGCGAAACTGAAGATTATAAGGTGAATATCATTCCTCCAATTCCTCATGATGCTGGTATCAGCAGGATGAATGCTATGGGAAGTTTTGTTCCTTATACTGCTTCAAATTTACAAACTCCACAATTCTATATCCGCAATTATGGCAGTGATTCTTTAGCAGCAGCAACCATGAATTATGTGGTAAACGGAGCAGCTCCTGTAACATATGCATGGACAAAAACACCTGCCTTGTTGACGTTACAAGAAGATTCAGTAATTCAGAATATTACACTGCAAGCCGGTATGAATACCATTATGGCTTATACCAGTAATGTAACAGGAGATGTTAATCATTTGAACGATACCTTGCATACGAAAGTGTTTAAAGAATATTCAACTCAGCCACCTTATTTGGATAATTTTGAAGTGAATAAATACTGGTTTGCAACAGATACTGCCAGTGGTGTAAACATCAACAACCTATGGGCACAAGGCATACCTGCTACAACTCATCCTTCTCTGAATGTAGTACATAGTCCTGTTAATGCATGGGTTACCGGTTTAACTGCCAATTATCCAATTAGCAATTTAAGTATATTGTACAGTCCTGTATTTGATATTTCAGTAATGCAGCCCGATACGCTTAAATTCTGGCAATGGCGTCAATTTGATGCTTCAAGCAATGGCTCTATTGAATACCTGAGTGGTAATGGTGCCTGGTTAACCTTGGGTATACAAAATGATACCAATGCAACCAACTGGTACAATGCTGCCCTCAATAACTGGACTGGTGTTGACACTGTCTGGAAACAATCTAAATACAGAATTAAGAATTTGACAAATTTGGGTAACACCATTCAGTTCAGGTTTAAATTTGTATCAGGAACTACGGTATCTGCCATGAAAGGCTGGGCCATTGATGACTTTGAATTAAGTCTGGCTTCTATACCTCAGGATGGTGGTGTAACTGCGATAATAACTCCTGCTGCCACTTCCTTGGTTGGTGATATGGTTACTGTTTCAGTAACGGTTAAAAACTTTGGAACGGATGCATTAGTAAATATTCCTGTTAAATATCAGGTAGGTACCAACGCCATCCAATCGGGTATAATGGCCGGACCACTTGCACCGGGAGCCTCTGGAAACTTTACATTTACTCAGACCTTCCAGGTGGCAACTCAAGCTTATGCTATCTGTGCTTATACTGCTGTTGTGGGTGATGTTTATGTTCAGAATAATTCAACCTGTAAAAATGTAATTGTAAATCCTGCACAGAACGATGTAGGTATTACACAGATCATTTTGCCAGGTGCTCTTGCCTATGCCGGTACTACTCCTATTAAAGTTGAGATTAAAAACTTTGGAACGCAAACCCAGACCAATATTCCAATAACCTACCAGCGTGGTGCGCTTACACCGGTTAGTGCAGTATGGACAGGCAGTTTGGCTGCGGGTGCAACAACTCAATTCACTTTCCCAAGTCAAATGACGGTACCTTCTGGTCTTTCATTTAGTTTGTGTGCATTTACCCAATTGGCGAATGATGCATATATTCACAATGATTCAATTTGTAAGTCGGTTGCAATCTGTAATGTTGCTACAGCTGGTCCTATCACCGGACCAACAACTGTGACACCAGGTTCAACAGGAAATGCTTATTCTATTACTGCTTTGGCCAATGCTACTTCTTACAACTGGGTTTATACTCCAAGTACAGGTGTGACGATTACCCAAATTGGTACAGGTGCATCCGTAACTATCAGTTTTGGAGCAGGCGCTACCAATGGTGTGCTCTCTGTTAACGGAATAAGTTCTATTTGTTCAGGAAATCCATCATCGATTAACATTACAGGTCTGGGCGTTGGTATCAACGAATTTGACGCTAAGATGTTATGGTTAGGACAGAATACTCCCAATCCAACGACAGGTTTAACGAATATCGAATACAATTTACCTTCATCCGGTGAGATTAAATTTGATATAATGAATCTGTTCGGACAAAAGGTATACTCGATACAGGAAAAAATGAATGCAGGCAAACATTTGATTGATCTGAATGTAAAAGATCTTTCAGCCGGTGTTTACTATTACACCATCGAATTCAATGGCAAACGCCTTGTGAAGAAAATGGTTGTTAATAAATAATAACACATTTAATACTTTTAAAAAAGGCAGCCTTCGGGCTGCCTTTTTTTTTGATTATTGTTATAATATGTTAAACTTTAAAATATTTTTGATAAGAATTGCAATTTTGAAATTTCCTTTGTTATATTTGCAAAGTATAAAAATGTTTGGAAATTTCTTTTGTTAAAATTGAAATTTTAAAAATCGTTTTCTGTTTTGCTTTGTTATATAACAACTGAAAAAATACTCATTTTTTCTTGTATTGTATTATAACGCTATATTTTATTTATTTATTCATTAATTTTTAATTCGTTATGAAAAAAGTTTTACTTTTTGTAGTTGCAGTAATGATGACATTTTTTGTCTCTGCGCAAACGATTGTATTTCAGGAAAATTTTGAAACGGGCTCTGTCGGGCTTACTAGTACTGCAGATTCTTCAGGATTTCCATCAACAAATTTTAAGGCTTGGTCAAAGTCTACCAATCTTTATAAGTCAGGTGCTAAGGCAGATACAAATACACTCCAGAATGGAAAGACCATTTACCTTACATCAAATTCTTTTTCTACAGTAGGAAACACTTTTGTAATTTTAGAGTTTTCTCAAATCTGTAAATTGTATTTTTTTGATGGTGGTAATGTTGATGTTTCTATAGATGGTGGTACTACCTGGACATCATTGAATCAAACTCAATATTTGGGAACTGGTACCCTTATTCAAAATGGCGGCGTTTATAAATTTTCCGAAAGTTCCTACACGAATTGGCTTTCAGGTGATACGCTTACAAAACCTAACAATACTTGGTGGAAAGACGAAAAATTTGATATTTCTTCCATTGCAGCCAATCAGGCCAACGTTAAAATCAGATTCAAATATAACTGTAGCGGAAATCCTTCAGGTGCAGGCAGATATGGTTGGTTATTAGACGATATTAAAGTTACTGCAGCTCCTTCAGAGCTTTATCCTCCTACTATTTCAATGATTGCTTATCCTATTGATACTGTCTATTATGGCGGTCCTTATTATGTTTCTGCATTTATAAAAGATGCTTCAGGAATTGATACAGCTTATGTTACTTACAAGGTAGGAAACGGACCTTCTATTCAATTGGGAATGATTAAATCACTTACTGTTGATAGTTTGTATACAGCAGGAATTCCTTATGTGGGCTATGGAAGAACCGTAACTTATAACATTACTGCAAGAGATGCTTCGGGTGCTCATAATCTGGCATACAAGCCTTCTTCAAGCGGTTTTTATGCTTTTTATACAAAATACAATTCGGGAGGTCCTGTTATAGTTGGGACCGGTACTACCAATCAGCAATATCCTTTCAAATCAAATGCTGATAATACAAAGAGTGCTTCTATTTATACTGCTGCCAATATCAACAGATTCGGACTGATAACGCAATTGCAGTGGAATGTATCTACTGCCCAGGCAGCTACACCCGTCCCTATAAAAATATATATAAAACAAACAGCTGCAACTGTTATGGTTGCTGATAACTGGGCCAATCTTACTTCCGGTGCAATATTGGTATATGATGGAACGCAAACATTTTTAACTACAGGATGGAAACCCATCACGCTTACAACCCCTTTTAATTACAATTCAGGTAATTTAATGATTTTATGCGAAGCCAATTACGGTGTGGGTGCATCTTTATCTCCAAGTTTCTATTATACAGCGGGAACTACTGGTACACATCAATATTATGCTTCAAGTGCTTCGACTACAGGTACTTTAAATGCACAAAGACCTAATATTTCAATTGGTTTTGTAGTGAGTCCATTACCTACACCTGATGCCGGTATTTCACAAATTACAAATCCATCATCCAGTGTAATTGCCGGAACCGCATTTCCTTTGAATGTTAAAATTAAAAACTTTACAAATGATTCATTGAAAAAAGCAAACATCTATTATACTTTAGATGGAGGTTCACCTCAACTTTCAGCATGGACAAATCCTGGTTTGGTTAAAGACTCAACGAATATTTATACCGTTACTAATTTGAATCTGGCAGTTGGGATTCATGCATTAAAAGTATGGACTGATTTTCCTAACGACAGCATCGATCAGAACTTCCTGAATGATACAGCAAGTTATTCTTTCTATGCTTGTGCTGGTCCAATGAGCGGAACGTATACCGTGGGTGGTACGGGTGCTAACTTCGCAACTTTTGCAGATGTTTTTGTCGGTTTGTCTCAATGCGGTATCAGCGGTCCAGTTGTATTTAATATCAATGCAGGTACCTACAATGACCAGCTTACGATACCTATGATTGTTGGTACTTCTGCCATCAATACAATTACTTTCAAAGCAGCTAACAACGACAGCACATCTGTAATTATGAACCATACTTCTACTGCAGCTGCTAACTGGATTGTAAAATTAAACGGAGCCAGCTATATTACTTTTAAAAATATTAAATTTGCCCCGGCCGATCC
>CAZCBG010000148.1:0-5128 GCA_964496885.1 uncultured Bacteroides sp.
AGAAAATTTGCTTTTTTCTAGGTGAACTCTGTGTCTCTGTGGTTTTATATTTTTTACATTAAAACAGAACCTAAGATAGTGCTTGGCTAACTAAATGGCGTTTGAAATTTAAGTGTTTGGCATAAATTTCAGAAATTAATAAAGATATTTATAACGCAGAAATAAAAACAATATTTCCAAATGAATTAAACTGAGTTAAAAAGGAAGAAATAAAAGAATCCGGAATAAAACTAAAGGTATTAGATAACCTCAAAACATTGTTTTTCGACCCAGCCATTGCTGCCATTTGCAATTTTTATTTTTACCCAATTGTTCAATTCGTCGAGGAGGATTACCTTGGTACCTTCATGAATCACAAATTTATCGGCTGCTTTTTCGTCGGGTGAACTTTTGACAGTTACTGTGGGAGTGAATACAATGCCCTGATTTTGTGCATTTATATTGTTGTATTGTTTGAGTGCAAAATTGATTGAGAAAAATGTAACAATTATCATCGAAAAGCCCATCCAGAATGTAATTTTTTTGATATTATAGGTAGATGAAGCAAGGTAGATAAATAATAATACAAAAAATAAACTTATTGCAATGATACTCAATATGGCCCAGTATTCATAGGAAATAACATTGGATAAAACTACCCACCATCTAATGAAAAACAACTGAGGAACTGTTTCGATTTTGTCGATGATTTTGGTGTTGGCAATTCTAAGATTGAAATCAACATCTGCATCGGCAGGATTTAGTTTTTTAGCCCTTTCATAATTAAGAATAGCCATGGGGTAATTGGCAAGCCGATAATAGCAGTTTCCCAAGTTATAATACAAATCAGCAGCTAATTCTCCTTTTTCAATTACCTTGTTGTAGAGGGTGATGGCATCATTGTATTTTTCTTTATTGTATGCCTTATTGGCTGCTTCTATTTCAGGATTATTTGATAGCGCAACTAATTGTAAAGTGCTGAATATGATTGAACATAAAATCAAAAACTTCTTCATAATCTTCATTTATTTTAATTCGTTTTCTGTTTTTGAAATAATATCTATGGATTCTTTGTAAATCTTATCCATCATAAGTGATTCTTCACCTGGTGCAAAGCGTGCAAATTCACAGTCATTCAGTATTTTAATAAACTGATTTGTAATTTCTTCTTTTACATTTTTATCTTTTAACGCATGATGGACTGAGTCCATGGATAAACCTGCCAGCGGTATACTGAATTTATCGCTTAGATAGCCCCATAATGCCAATGAAATTTCAATATAAAACTTTTCCCTTTCTTGGGTTGTTAGGTAGTTTTTAGCTTTCTGTAAACGTTTTTTAGCTACTTTGGTTGCTTTTCTGTTTTTGAGCAAAGCCAGATTGCTCCGTAGTTTCAGATGTTTTCTTCTGAAAATGATGGCAGCTACAAAGAGCATTAAAGGTATAATGCAGAGTAGGTAATACAAATCTGATAAAAAGAAATGGACTCCTTTTTTATTCAGATTCATAGGTTTGATTTTTATATGTTCAATGTCGCTGCCTATGTATTTAATTTCTTCCTGGTTAACTGAAGTAAGGGTGGTTGAGGTTTGTTTACCGTCACCTTTAGCAACTTTTAGCGTATATTCTGGAGAAGAAAGAGTAACATATTTCCCCTTGTTCAAATCGAAATAACTGAATGTAACCGGTTTGATGGTAAAAACACCTTCGTTGCGTGGTATGATGAGGTAATCAAAAGTTTTTGTACCCGAAATCCCATTGTCCGATTTATTGATGTTATCATTGATTTTAGGATCGTAGGTTTCAAAATCAGGAGGAAAATTAATATTTAATTTATCAATCAATTTTATGTTACCTCTTCCTGAAATGGTAAATTTCAGATTGACGGCTTCATTTGCTTTGGTTTCGGTTTTGTCAATATCTGAACGAAACGTAAAATTGCCGACAGCTCCTGTAAAATCCGCTGGTTTATTGGTAGTTGGTAGCGGTTTAACATTAATAGTTATATTGTTGGACTGTATTGTTTTCTTTATATTTTGATAGGCACTCGAAAAAGGATCATCAAAGAAATCGAAAATAGAATTCGTTCTTTTACGTTGAACCTGAACCTGAGCAACTATATCTGCCTCAAGAGGATCTATGTTTAATTTTCCGCTCTCCTGTGGGAATAGTACAACTTTCCTTATTTCTGCAACATTGTATTGTTTCCCGTTTAGGTTTTCTCTGTATTGTTTATACTCAGTACCTGCTTTTGTAAACTCTTCGGCCCAGAATCCTTTGTTGCTTGGCAATTTACTAGGAATACATTGTGAAACAGCCACAGATGCAAAATAGAGTTTATAGGTAACTACTACTTGTTCACCAATCATTGGGTTTGTATTGCTTACAGATGATCTGATAAAAATATCCTTATCGCTGACTGTAGCAGCAGTCTGGTTATTTTGTTGTTGACGGTTTTGTTGAGTATTGGTTTGAGAATTTGTATTTTGAGCCGCCTTTACTACTTTAATGGTCAGGGAATTTGATTCATAAGTTTTTCCGTTGACTGTGATTCTTGCGGGTGTAACTGTAAAACTTCCTTCGGTTCCGGCTTGCAAGTAATAAGTAAATGCATAAGAAACAGATTGAGTAACGTTCCCATTTACTATTTGCATACTACTGCTGGAGGATTGGTTGGGCCCGGATAAAACACTAAAGCCTTTGAAGTTTGGTGCTTTGAAATCGCTGCCAGCGGCATTCACAGTAAAAGTAACGGCAAATTGCTGCCCTGTTCCCACGCTTGAAGGAGCTGATGCAATTAATTTAACATCTTCAGCAAATGTAGATTTAATGAGCCCTGCTATGAGTAATATGAAAAAAATATATCTTTTCATTTGGTAGTTGGTTATTTGTTGTTAGTTATTGGTTATTGGTTATTAGGTTATTGGGTTATTGAGTTATTGAGTTATTGGTTATCTAAACTTTCTAAAATTGTAACTAAACTATTATTTATTTTCTTAATAACTTATTAACCATTAACTTAATTTTTAATTCCTAATTCTTCAAAGTTTACCAGTCTTTTTCGATTTTACCTCTTTCGCCTACAGCTTTTTGTTTTTTCACTTTATCCATCGTCTTTTTTTCATCATTTTTCAAAGCTTCTAGCATACGTTCAGCATCATCTTTTTTAACTTGTTTTTGTTTTTGTTCCTGCTGTTTTTTATCTTTATTTTCTTGTTGTTTCTGTTGATTATCTTTATTCTGCTCTTGTTTGTTTTTATCGTCTTTCTTATCTTTATTGTCTTTGTTGTCTTTTTTATCTTTGTTTTTTTGATTTTGTTGTTGTCTCAACATTTGCATGGCATAAGAAAGATTGTATTTGGTATCATAATCTTTAGAATTGTATTTTAAAGCTTGCTTGTATGCATCAATGCTCTTTTCAAATTCTTTTTTCTGCAATAATGAATTGCCTAAATTGTGGTATACATTTGATTTGATTTTTGAATCTTTTTCTTGCTCTGCTAGTGTTGAATAAATCCTGCTAGCTTCATCATAGTTTTTTTGTTTATACAAAGCGTTCGCTAGGTTGTATTTACCTTTAAAATAAGTGCTGTCTTTCTGCAACGATTTTCTGTAATTTACTTCTGCATCGTTGAAATTTTTCTTTTCATACTGCTTATTTCCCTGACGAATAAATGTTTTCTCATTTTGTGAGTAAAGTTTCGCAGAAGTGACAATTATAATTACGATCAATAGGATATACTTCATTTTATGTCTCATTTTTTACCAAATAAATTGATGTTCTTTAGTTTTTTACTTTTTTTATAAAAAATAAAAAGTTCTGTCAGTAATAATATGAGTGCAATAGCCGCAAAATATTGAAAACGGTCTTCGTATTCCGAAAACGATTTTGTTTCATATTCTTTTTTATTGAGCTTGTTAATTTCATCAAAAATGGTTTGTAAACCGGCATTGCTATTGCTTGCTCTTACATAAGCTCCATTTCCGTTTACAGCTATTTGTTGAAGCAGGACTTCATCCAACTTTGTAACAATGGTGTTTCCTTCTTTGTCTTTTTTATATCCTGCCTGAGTATTATTCGCATTTATAGGTATTGGTGCACCTTCAGCTAAACCCATACCGATTGTATTGACTCTTATTCCTTTATCAAAAGCAAGTTTGGCTTGTTCCACCGCATCGTCTTCGTGATTTTCTCCATCGGTAATAATGATAATTGCTTTATTGTTCTTTTCGCTTTCTTTGCTCTGACTCTGATCAAATGACTCAACTGCCATCGAAATAGCCCGGCCTATAGCAGTTCCCTGTTCGTTGATGTCATTGGTGCTGATGGTTTCTAAAAACATTTTGGCAGCAGCATAATCATTGGTTAAGGGCAACTGGACAAAAGATTTTCCTGCAAAGATAACAATGCCAATCCTATCGTTGTCTAATTTTTCTATCAGCTTCGAAATAGCTTGTTTTGATCGGGCAAGTCGGTTTGGTTGAATATCTTCGGCCAGCATACTGTTAGAGACATCCAGTGCGATAAAGATATCAGCACCTTTGCGTGTTGCTTTTTCAATTTTTGATCCTATCTGAACCCGAATTAATGTAAGAACAACGAAAATAAAAGCGGTCAACAATAAAATGAATTTCCATACTACCCTGGCATTAGAGTAATTTTCCATCAATCGCATAATTAAGTTTTTGTCACCTAATTTTTTTTGCAACTTCTTTTTCTTTCGCTGCATCATCCAAAATAAAAGGATGAAAAAAGGCAGTAAAAGAAAAGCGTACAGAAATGATATTTCAGCAAATTTAATCATATTCTTTATTATGGTATAGTCTTGTAAATGGTATATCTCAATAGTATCTCAATTGCTAACAAAAGTGCCGCCAGCAAAATGAAATATAAAAATTCTTCTGTTTTACGTTGAAATTCAGTTACATCAATTTTTGATTTTTCTAACTTATCAATTTCTTTAAAAATATTTTCAAGCTTAGTTTTTGAAGTAGCCCTGTAATAATTTGCATTTGTATTTTTTGCAATTTGTTTGAGCAAGACTTCATCAATTTTTACTTCTACATTCTGATATTGTATGCCAAAAGGCGTTTGAAAAGGATAAGGTGCTAAACCTGTAGTTCCAATTCCTATTGTATAAACCCTGAT
>CAZCBG010000149.1:0-5074 GCA_964496885.1 uncultured Bacteroides sp.
ACAACTAAATTTAAACTAAACTATATAATAAGTTAATTATTTTTTAATTTTTAAAATTTTCCTTAACTTTTCCCAAAAGCCTAACTCCCTAAAAACCTACAGCCTTTTTCAACTCCATATACTTCATCCACTTCCCTAAAGCCTAACCCCCTAAATACCTACAGCCTTAATACCTTCTCCCGTACACTATCTTTTCTATACTACTCACGCTTATCTGATACGTATCACTCAATTCATTTTTAATATCCGTTAAACTCCTTTCGTTTTTTTGTTGCTCCTGCAGGTAGAGATTTTTTATCAACCACTTTCTTAAGCAGTTAATATCAATTATTTCTGCATCTGCCAGTTCTCTGATAGGCTTACCGCTCAATTGTTCGCTATCATTAATTACTTTCTGAAAAAGGCTCCATTTAAAGTTCATAATTACTGATTTTTATGTGCTACAAATATACATATTTAAATGTATTTATACAAATGAATGATAAGATTTTAGCCACTTTTTACGATTATTTTAAATCCTCTTTCTTATATATTTGTTCTCAAAAAATCACGCCATGCAAAAATCAATTTCAGCTAACAGTTCTAATCTCAAAAATTTGCCCAAAACGCAAATGACCAAAGCAAAACCCAAACAAACACCAAAAAAAATCTTAAAGTTCAAACCCGGCAACGACCTCGCCGGCAAAGTCTAAACTATCATCTTTTTTCGCTCTCTTAGTCCCTCAGTCTCCTTTTCGCTCCCTCAGTCTCTTAGTCTCTTAGTCTCTTAGTCTCTTAGTCCAATAACCCAATTCATAATTCATAATTAATATGACCTTCCTCTCCACCCATCCCATCTACCAGCTTTCCCCTCCGGCCATCGACAAAGAAAATGCTGTCATCAAAAATGTTTTGATCATCCAGGAAGGTGAAGCCCGTGGTCATGATCTTTTCTTAAATCAGCAATTCCTGGACGATGTTGTTAAGTTAGGCAATCAAAAAACCAACGGAGTAAAAGCTCGCTTCGGTCATCCCAACATGTGTTCCACTGCCTTGGGTACTTTTATTGGCCGATACAAAAACTTCCATAAAATTGGAACGCTTGTTTATGCTGATTTTTACCTTGATGCTTCTGCCAAGATTTCCCCCAACGGTAATTTATTTGATTACATCCTCCAGCTGGCTGAAACCAATCCCGATACCTTTGGTTCATCCATAGCTTTCAAACCTGGCAAAACGATTACACTTTCCGAAAAGGATCCTACCACCAACGAAACGATGTTGAAATCTTATGCAACCATTGAACTTTTGCACGCCGTCGACCTGGTGGATGATCCGGCTGCCACCAATGGTTTATTCTCTCAATTCCATGCTGATGATCTTTCTTTCATAGCTACAACTTTCCTGGATCAAAATCCATTAATTGTACAATCTTTCATCAACGATCCATCAATATTTTTCGAATTCATTTCAAAATACTTTAATCGCAACAACATGAATTTACCCGAAAATTTCAAAACATTTATTGATAAAATAGCTTTATTGTTTCAAACTCCGGAACCTTTACCTGATCCTTTACCCGACCCTTTACCGGAACCACAACCGCAACCTTTAATTGATCCTTCAATGATGCCGGATACTGAACCTTCTCCTGAGCCTTTACCTCAACCTTCTCCACAACCTGCATTGGAACCTTCACCGCTACCTAATCCTGAGCCTTCGATTGAACCGGTTCCAGTTCCACAACCGGAACCTAATCCGCAACCGCAAATGCTACCTGTAGAGTTTGCTGCTCTTTCAAATCAAATCATCCAATTGCAAAACGATCTTCTTTTAAAGGATGCAAAAATTCAAGAACTTGAATCCAAATTAAATGTTTCTGCCAACGATATCAATCAGCTTCAAACCGACATAGATATTCTAAACGCTACTAAATCAACGCCCTCAAATATTGCTGATCCTGCTCTTTCATTAAGTAAGAAAAGTATTGAAGATAATTCAGGCAAACTTCTTTTAAATGAGCTTTCACATCAGGACCGTCTGAAGCTAAAATCAAAGAACTAATTTTTATTTTTTAATTCATAATTCATAATTTTTAATGTATAATTCAAATGTCCATCTTCACCCAATCCACAACGCCCGAATTCTTCAAACAATCCGTATCCGAATTTTTTGTAGACCCCATGTTTCTCGCCGAAGACATCCGCGGCGCAGTCACTGTACGCTCCGATATCAAGGGCACCGAAAAACTGAACAAGATTTCCCGCCCTTCTATGATCACCAAACCCAAAATAGCTGCAGGTTTCACACCTACAGGCACTTTCAACCTCACTTACCAGGACATCTCCGTCAAGCCCATGGCCATCGAATTTGAACAGAACGGCCGTGAGTTCTGGGGAGCCATTGTCGAACAGCTCCTGGCATCAGGCTACCGTGAGGATGATGTCGAACAGATGAAAAGCCCCGACATCTGGAACAAAATCATGTTGCCCATCATTGCCCAGGCCGGACAAAACGACCTCGTCCGCCAGATGTTCTTTGCAGATCCTTTCCACGAAATCCTTGTCAATACCAAACCCAATGGCCTGGTCGACGACAACTATTCTGGCTATACGGGTTTCATGACCCACTTGCTCAACGATGTTGCAAATTCAACCATTGCTGCTGCCCAGAACGTCAAAATCGCCACTTCCGTTTCTGCTGCCCGCAAAGAGCAAATCATCACCTATACGGCCGGCACAGATACCAAAATCGGGATCACCATCAATGGCATCCTCTATGAACAGAATTACTCCACCAACGCCACCACTACCGCAGCCAATTGGCTCACGGCTTATAAAGCTTCTATAGAAGCCAGGGCTGGCATCAACGGTGTTATCGTTACCAATCCATCAGGTGCCCAGATCAAGATGGTATCAAAATATACCGGTCAGGATTTTAGCTTAAGCTATGCAGTAACAGGCAATGGTACATTTGCATCCTCTGGCTTAATCAATCCGATTCAGGCTGGCACCTTGGCCACCGACGAAGCCGATTCTACGCTTGAATCCATGATCGACAATATGTTGCCTGAGTTGAATGAGTTCAACCCTGTTTTCATGCTCACCCGTTCCCTCTACCGCAACCTGGTCCACACCTTCAAGAAAAGAGGCACCGACCTGGCCGATACTTTCCTCCTGAATGGCATCAAAGTGCCCTCCTACGAAGGCATCCCCATTATAATCCGTCCCGATTGGGATATCTGGATTGCATCATCCTACAACAACATTTTACCACACCGTGCAATTCTGACTACCCAGAAAAATCTACTCTTTGCAACCGATGGAACCACCGATTCCGACCTCATCGAAACCTGGTACAATCCCGACGAACAAAAACGCCGCTACCGCGTCCAGTACAAAGCCCAAACCACCTACCTCCACAAAGAACTCCTCGTCCTCGCCGGCTTCGCCGATTAACCATCCATACCAACCCCCACCACCCAAGTTCCTCCCCTTTAGAGCCTGTCCCGGTTCTTAATCGGGAAGAGGCGGGGGTGAGGTTCTATCAGGCTAGGAGGGGTTCTATCTATTTCTTTTGTCATGCTGAACGAAGTGAAGCATCTCATTCTTAATAACTTAATAACTTAATAACTTAATAACCAATAACCCAATTCTTATAATTCTTATTTCCTAAACCCCCACAGTCTAAACCCCTACAGCCTAATAATGAAGCTTTTCAACTACAACTACGCCCCCTTACTCAACCTCTTCAAATCCGATTACATCGATTTATACAACAACCTCGATTACATCCCTTTTGGAGACGACAACCTCCTGCCCAGGCAGATTGTCCAATTGTCGAGGGAAGTGGCTGTACATCGCTCTATTTTAAATTCCAAGGCTTTTTACATTGCTGGCAAAGGTTTTATTTCCGACAATCCCAAATTGAATGATTTTATTCATTCAGTCAACAATGAATTTGAAGATTTACGGGATATTATTTTTAAAACTATTTTTGATGACCTCAACATCGGCAATGCTTTTATCGAAGTGCTTACCAACAAACAAAGATCTTTCGTTCAGTTTTATCATCAGGATGCATCAAAAGTACGTTTGTCTGCCGATGGAAACCATGTTATCATTCATCCCGATTGGGAAACGTATGGAGGCAAAAACGACAAATATAAAATTACCTTGCCGGTATATCCTAAATTTACTTCCAATTTAAATATTTGCCGTTCTGTCATTCATATCAAGCAATACGAGCCCGAATTTTATTATTATGGTTTGCCTTCCTGGTTTGCTGGCTTAAAAAGTGTTATAATTTCTGGACTTACGGATGAATGGAACAAAAATCGCTTGGAAAATCAATTCAATGCATCAGGCCTATTGATAATCCCAGGTGTAAATGACATTGCTGATGCCGAAGCTTTACAGTCTAATTTTGAAAATTTTTATGGTTCCAATGGTACCAGTGCTTCAAAATTAGTCATTCAATACCAAAAAGATCCCGAACCTGGTCAAAGTTCGCAAGCCGCTCAATACATTCAATTTGCGCAGCAGTCCGAAGGCTCCTGGATAGAGCTGTACAATCTTTCGCATACACATTTACTTTCTATACACAACTGGTTTAAATCATTGTGCAGCTTTTATGTCGAAAAAACCGGCTTCGATACCAACCGCATCATCAACGAATATGAAATAGCACTCAACACCACCATCAGCTTTTATCAGTCTAAATACATCAGGCTATTATCCAGGGTGTTGAAAGAATTTAACTTCAAACCCGAAACCTTGCAATTCGTCAACGAATCCCCTGTATCAAGATTGAGCCCCATCAAATACGTCTGGGAACTCCGCCGCGACCAGGGTCTTGAATTCGACAAAAACGATCCACGCCAACAACAATTTTTCTCCGAATTAAAAAACACATTCACTTCAAATACAACTAATAATGTTTAATTATCTAAACCTATACTTCAATTCTAAATATTCTAAGTATTTTAAGTACTCCTTTTGTCATCCTGTCTTTTTTTTGTCATGCTGAACGAAGTGAAGCATCTCATTATTAATAACCCAATAACTTAATTTCTAATTTATGTCAATAATCACCA
>CAZCBG010000150.1:0-1812 GCA_964496885.1 uncultured Bacteroides sp.
TAGAAAATAAGCGTTACTTAAACGTTAAAATATTTTAGTTTAAAATTTCGAAAAAGAAATGAAAAAATTTATCAATGTATTGAAATCATTTCTACTATTATTTTGACAATGATATTTAAATTCAAGCTAAATAAAAAAATGCTTATTCTTTGTTTTTTGAATCAATTAAGATAGTAACAGGACCATCATTTACCAGCAAAATTTTCATATCTGCACCAAAAACACCTGTTTTAACAGGTTTCCCAATTTGTTTTTCTAAATGCGTAATAAATTTTTCATAAAGAGGTATCGCTATTTCTGGGCTGGCGGCTTTGATATAAGAAGGACGGTTGCCTTTCTTAGTAGAAGCATGTAGTGTAAACTGACTTATGAGTAAAATTTCACCACACATCTCCAAAATCGAAAGATTCATGATGTGTTCTTTATCATTAAAAATCCGTAATTTACAAATTTTCCCACACAACCATTCAATATCCTCAACTGTATCTGCATTTTCAATACCGATAAAAATTAATAATCCTGACTGAATGCTTTGATGCTGTATAGCCTCAATTTCAACCGATGCTTGTGAAACTCTTTGAATGACGACTCTCATTGAAATGAATGCTTGAATAATAAATTAGATTAATCTTTGTCATTTTTTGTAAAAAAGAAAAAGAAAAAAGCGGCAGCCCAGCTTTTATCGACGTTTGGGAGATAACCAAGGGTTTGATAATTTTGGTTTTGCACCCTACCCTCTTTATCCACATAACCCAGGGTTTGATAATTGCTATTTTGTACCCTTCCATCATCATTAACATAACCCAGGGTCTGGTAATTACCATTCTGTATCCGACCGTCTTTAGAGATATAACCAATGGTTTGATAATTTCCGTTTTGCACTCTTCCATCATTGTTGATATAGCCAATAGTTTGGTAATTGCCATTCTGGACTTTACCATCTTGATTAATATAACCAACAGTTTGATAATTCTGATTTTGAACTCTTTGCTGAGCAAAAGAGCAAATAGAAAAACTCAATATAGCAAATACGAGGATAAAAAATTTCATAATAAATGGTTTTAAAATATAAAATCCAGTAGTAAACAAGCAAATTATATGCCATTTTATACTGGATTTTTTATCAAAGAGGTTGTATTTATTTACTTACAACAAATTGAAATTCTATAGCGTAAAAAATCATAAATTCAAGTACTCTAAGTATTCTAAACACTTTAGGCACTGAAAGTACTCTTTAAACAGTCATAATATCTTTTTCTTTAACTGCAAAATGTTTATCGATTTTGTCGATATAAAGATTGGTTGTATCCTGAATTTCTTTTTCCAGCACTTTGATTTCGTCTTCTGGTATTCCATCTTTTTCAAGTTTTTTGGCGGTATCCATGGCAGCACGTCTGATATTCCGAATGCTGATTTTGCCATTTTCTGCTTCTACCTTAGCTCTTTTTACCATATCTTTGCGCCTTTCTTCGGTTAAAGGGGGTACGAGAATTCGGATGATTTCGCCGTTATTTTGAGGATTAAAACCCAAATTGGCATTCATTATTGCTTTTTCGATAGGAGCCAGCATATTTTTTTCCCATGGCTGAACTGCGATTTGACGAGGATCGGGAGTACTAATATTTGAGATTTTATCAATATCAGTCAAAGCACCATAATAATCAACTTTCACACCTTCAAGCATCTGAGGATTTGCTTTACCTGCTCTTATTTTATGAAATTCACGATCAAGATGTTGCAATGCATGTTCCATGCCTTCTTTGGCTTCCTCTAAACAAAATTGAGATTCTTCATTCATATTTTTTGTTTTTT
>CAZCBG010000150.1:1912-5057 GCA_964496885.1 uncultured Bacteroides sp.
GGATCGGCAGTATAAACACCATCCACTCTCGTACCTTTTATCATTACATCTGCTAGGATTTCAACAGCTCTCAACGCCGATGCACTATCGGTAGTAAAGAATGGATTTCCGGTTCCTCCACTGATAATAACCACATGTCCGTCTTCCAATAGACCAATCGCCATTGAGCGACTCATAGAAGTACAAATCGGGTCGATAACAATTCCAGAAAGAAGGGTAGTTTTCACTTTTAATTTATTCAACTCGCCCTGCAATGCCATACTATTGATGACAGTTGCCAGCATACCCATATAATCACCTTGTACTCGATCCATACCCTTGGCAGCACCCTGCAAACCTCTGAAAATATTACCACCACCAATTACAATAGCAACCTGAACATGTTCTTCAACAATTGCTTTGATATCTTTTGCATATTTTTCTAGCATCATAGGATCGATGCCGTATTGCTGGCTACCCATCAGTGATTCACCGCTGAGTTTCAATAAAATTCTCTTGTATTTTATCATGATTGTGCTGTTATTTTCTTAAAGACAAATGTACATTTTTTTTGAAAATTGCAAAGATTAAATATTGAAAAGATTTAAATTACTTTTAGAAATATGTAATGCGCTCATAATAAAGATAATTCAGAATTTATTTTAAACAAGCATCTATTTTTATTTTTTAAAAATAAAGAAAACTGCCAATACTAAAAAAACCAAACCAATAAACTGGTTAAAGCTAAAAGTTTCACTTTTGAAAAACAACAATGAGAAAACGATGAATACAATTAAAGTGATAACTTCCTGTATTACTTTTAGTTGCAACAATGAGAACGGTCCTCCATTTCCATTGTATCCGATGCGATTAGCTGGAACCATAAAGAAATATTCGAACAAGGCAATTCCCCAGCTTAATAAAATGATGCTTATTAATCCCAAATTACCTAAAAATTTCATTTCCTTAAACTTAAGATGACCATACCAGGCAAATGTCATAAAAGTATTCGAAATAATTAATAAAAAGATAGTGTAAATTGTTCTCATTAAATGATCGCATTTTTTCAAATGCAAAAATATAAATAAAATTGGTTATAAAAAGCAATCAGAAGAATGAAGTTGAAGGTATAATTTAATGGTCTAATCCTAAATTTTAGAAAAAGGTAAAAAGTATTTAAAAATTGGGAATATTGATGAGGATTTTTGCTGCTTAAAAAAGCCAGCTCAATTAAATTTTCTCTGCTGAATTTTTAAGGATATTGTATAAAAACTCTCTTGCACGGAACAATTGAGCCTTGACCGTTCCCAAAGGAAGCTCTAATTCTTCGGCAATTTCTTCATAGGAATATTCTTCGAAATATCTTAAAATCACAAGTTTGCGATAATGAGGTTTGAGGCGATCTACTATTTCACGCATCAATTTGATTTTTTGTTTTTCTATAAACTTCTCTTCCGGATCCAGGGTTTCAGAAGGAATATTATGGGAAACTTCGTTTGCATCGTCATAGTTGTCAAAGCCTTTGTTCATCGAAAAACACATTTTCTTTTTCTTTCGGATAAAATCGATGCAGTTATTGGTGGCAATTTTAAAAAGCCAGGTGCTGAATGCATAATCGGGTGTATATTGACTTAAGTTTTTAAAGGCTTTTCCAAAGGCTTCTATCGTTAAATCGTCGGCATCAGTAGAATCGTTGGTCATTTTAAGCAACATAAAATAAAGCGAATCCCTGTAATTGTTCATCAAATCAGCATACGCTTTCTGATCGCTTTTCCCTAAGGCAAGCTGAACCAAATCGTAATCACGTTGTGCTTTTTCGGTGAGTTTAAGATTTACTTCCATTTATCAGGTTTTGAGATCATATTTATTAAAACGATTATAGGATTAAAGATAACAAAAAATAATTCAAAAAAAGGCACAAGCAATAAGAAATTCTTTTCGTTCAGTTTTTTCATACAGCTTTTATAAATTATAAGTTGACTTATTAATCGTAAACCAAATAACGCTGGAATTATTAATAAAGTATAATTCAACGAAAACAGGCTAAGCATACTGACAAAAAACAAGAGTTGTGAAACAGTATACAAACTTAAGCTTAACTTAGTAGAAAATTTATAATATTTACCTGATGTTAAATGTCTTCTTTTTTGAGTGAACCAAGCTGCCAAGGTTTTTTTTGAATCAGAAATAGTATGGCTTTCAAATGAAATCATAATTTTTGTATTCAACTTAGAAGCTGCTGCATTCACAAACAAATCATCATCGCCTGATTTTATTTTGTAATGATTTATAAATCCATTTTGCCTGTAAAACAGATTCTTACGGTATGCCAGATTACGCCCTACTCCCATATAGGGCATACCCAATAATGCCAAGGATAAATATTGTATCCCTATTTGTAGAGTATCGAAACGAATAATTTTATTGAGCAAACCAGGTTCTGATTTGTATTTTCCATACCCAAGCACAATTTCTGTTCCGCTGTAAAATTGCGATTGCATCTCTTCTATCCACTTCATACTGTGAGGTCTGCAATCAGCATCCGTCAGCAAGATAATATCGTTTTTTGCCGATTTGATTCCTATGGTTAAAGGAAATTTTTTACCACTAAAAAAATTTACATTGTCTTTGAAATTTACAATTTTAAGATGTGCGTATTTTTCGGATAGTATTTTCAATAAATAATAGGTCTCATCGTCAGAAACATCATTTACTACAATCACTTCAAAATCAGGAAAATCTTGTTCCAAAATGAGGGGGAGGTTTTCTTTCAGATTATGGTATTCGTTTTTTGCACAAATCACTACAGAAACAGCCTGATTAGTACGTGCTTGAATTCTTGGTTTATAAAAAGATAATCTGCTGAAAACTGCCCAATAATAAAATAGTTGAATGAAAACCGCTCCGTAAAAAATATAAAGGAATAAATTAACAGTAGGATTATCAGTAATTAAATCAAAATACATAGTTGGAATAATTGATATGCAAAAATATTTATTAAAAATGAATATGTATTGTGTTTGAAAAATATTTATAAACATTCTGCTAGATTTATAAACAATGTCAATTTACCAAACGAAATTTTTGAAAACATTGCGACTCATTCTTTTTTTTTGCAGACAATTCTCCTTCATATTATTTCTAAGATACAAGCATGATTTTATAT
>CAZCBG010000151.1:0-4949 GCA_964496885.1 uncultured Bacteroides sp.
AATAAATTCAGCTTTAACTTGTATTGCATCAAGGCAAAAGTTTGAAAACAAATAAGTTAATCATTATACGTCTGAAACTAACGTGTTACTTTCATCAGGAAAAGTAACAAAAAACACAAACGTATATTCAAAAATAATTAATTTTGTCACACATATTTACTAAATTTGTGACAGAAATATAACAAAACCATGATTAAAAGCATAGAATCACAGATACTTACAAGAATATCTAAAGCAGGTAGGGGTGTGCTGTTTTTTAGCGATAGTTTTATTGCTTTTGGCACTCCCGATGCCGTTAGGCAAGCACTTGCCCGTTTAGTGAAGGCTGGTGAGTTATTGCGTGTTGCCACAGGTATTTACGTCCGCCCTCAGGTAGATAATATTGTAGGCAAACTAACTCCCGGTATCGAAGAAATTGCCAGAGCAATTGCCAAAAGAGATAAAGCACGTATAATTCCCACCGGCATTTATGCACTTAATCGCTTGGGATTATCTGCACAAGTTCCTATGAATGTGGTTTACCTTACCGATGGTACAACTCGCAAGATTAAAATTGGTAAACGCAGCATTACGTTCAAAAAAACATCACCTAAAAATTTGGCTGCTGTTGGTGAAATAAGCAGTTTAGTAATACAGGCATTGCGTACCATTGGTAAAGATAAAGCAACGGATGCAGAAATAATAAAAATCCAGCAATTGCTTAAAAAAGAAAAATCTACTCGTCTGCAACATGATATTCGACTTGCTCCGGCATGGATACGTGAAATCATGAAATCTAACTTAAAATATTAATTACAGATTTAATCCGGTATTAAATTATTTTACAATGAACAATGAAACTTTGCAGCATTGGCTTAAACTTACAGATCAAAACAAACGAAACATTTTCGAAGAAGTGGCAAACAAAATGGGATTGCCCGTTGCTGCTGCTGCCGAAAAAGATTGGTGGCTGGTAAAAACCCTGGAATTGATTTTTCAAACTGAGATTGCTCCTCATACAGTTTTTAAAGGAGGTACTTCACTAAGCAAAGCATGGAATTTAATTGACCGTTTCTCAGAAGATATTGATATGGTATTGGATAAGAAATTTCTGGGTTTCAATAACGAAATGACTCCTTCACAAGTTGCTAAACTTCGCAAACAATCTTTCAAATATATCTCTGAAACATACTTACCACTGCTCATTAAAACTTTTCATAAGAACGGATTCAATGAGATCATAATTCAGTTACATGATGTTAGTTCTACAGATGAAGACCCCGTAAAAATAGCTATAAATTATCCATCTGTAACCGATCCATCTGAATACCTCCCTTCACGGGTTTTAGTAGAAATAGGCAGTCGCTCATTAATTGAACCCTTTTCACACCGTAATTTCTGTTCATTCGTTGGTGAACAATTTGTTGATAGCGATTTTGCTGACAAAAACATTACAATTCCTACCGTTAATCCCGAAAGAACTTTTCTTGAAAAAATATTCCTGCTTCACGAAGAGTTTCAGCAACCGCTGGAAAAAATCAGAACCGACCGTAAAAGTCGTCATTTATATGATCTGGAAAAAATGATGGATACAGAGTTTGCTGTAAAAGCGCTCGAAAACAAGGATCTCTATCAGCACATTGTTCATCATCGCAAAACCATTACACCCATCAGGGGAATTGACTATGCAAATCATGCACCTGAGAAAATAAACCCAATACCACCTCTAACTATGATGAATGTTTGGAAAAAAGATTATGAACAAATGCAACAAAGCATGATTTACACAGAATCTCTTCCTTTTGATAAATTAATAGAAAGAATAACAGAGCTAAAAACCAAAATCAACAATATTAATTTTGTATAATCTTTCAAGAGCTTATTTTGGTTTTTTTTCTCAATCATAGCCAGCCCTGCTGCATGCACACCCTCCATCTTTTTCCCATTTGCCCCCACAAGATTCCGGCCATGCATTGGCAGGGCTGTTCGGTTTGAGATATTAGAAGTAGGAGTCCACGCTATTTTACATAACACAGCATTATAGTACGCCTATTTTCAATGGAATATACTATTTTATCGGCGTCCTATAATAGCATTATGTAAAATAGCTATGAGAAGATTTAGGCCTCCTTCGTCGGCTGCAGGCTCTCGCCTGCTTGCAAATGTTTCACATAAGAAACGAGCCAATTAAAATATTTATACTCACGATAATGTTATTTTGGCGAGTTCCATGTGACCATTTAAAAATAAAATTTATACCACATGAAAATTATTTTTTATTGATTTAAAGGTATGCTTCGCATAATTTTTTTATGATTTAGTATTTTTAGTCCCATTTGCTGCATGACGATTCCCACTGCCCAAGATGTCGCATTTTTCAAGGTCAGTGATCTAGAAATTTAAGCCAAAGAACTTTTAAAATAGCGGTGATACTTTTAACTGATTGCCGTAAGGCAAATGGACGCGCATTCGGGAATTTTGCGTAAAAAATCAAACGAATGTTAAGTTTTCTAATACAGTAACAAGCTATTAACCTATGAACAGAGAGGGACCGACATCAAAGAATTTACGCCACAAAACAAGCTTTTTAAAATAGCGCTGGCCTTGCAGCAAGCAATACGGAAGATAGCGAAGGTAGTATGAAAAATAAAAGCATAAATGTTTATTTCGCTACGACTTGTATTGCGCTGGAATTTTAAAAAGCGTAGTTTTGAAGTAAATAATTTGCAGTCTTGAATTTTTGTAACTTTTTGTTCAAGCAAAAAGTTAATAATCAAATACTTACAAGTTTTTTCATCAAGGAAAAAAGTTTATGAAAATAAATTCAGCTTTAACTTGTATTGCATCAAGGCAAAAGTTTGAAAACAAATAAGTTAAACATTTTTATTCTGATAAGAATAGCTGTAAAAGTGGAGGAACTAGATTTTAGCTAATTATAAATTATAGTGCATTAAAAAAATTTATTAAATTTGTAAAAAAAAGCCTTGCCACAAAACACAAACGTATCAAACTTACACTTCCCAATCACTTCCCCTTTTAGAGCCTGTCCCGATTTTTCATCGGGAGGAAGTAAGGAAGGAGTGGATTCCGACCACCTTGGCAGCAGTAGCTTTATTACCGATGCCTCCGGTATTACCACCCAGCATTTGCAATATCTGCCTTTCGGCGAAACCTTTGTAGAACAAACTAGCAATGCACCTTATAATACCCCATATAAGCTTAGTGGTAAGAAAAAGGATGAGGAAACAGGGTATAGCTATTTTGGGGCAAGGTATTTGAATAGTGATATTAGTATTTGGTTGAGTGTAGATCCTATGGCGGATAAATATCCGAATATTAGTCCATATGCATATTGCAACTGGAATCCAGTGATACTGGTGGATCCGGATGGAAGGGAGATAGAGGGTGTCACTTATGATAAAAAGACGAAAGAATATACTTTTACTGATGCAGCGATTAAGCGTGGCTCAAAAGATTATATTGAAGCTCGAACAACGACAAAAAGTGGTGAAAAAGGTATTCAATGGATGATAAATGCAAAAGAAACTTATACTATTCATGTTACAGATAAACCATTATTTTCAAAAAATGATAAAGGAGAATATGGTCAGTTGCATGGACTTGCAGAAAATAATTCTTTATTTATTTCAACCTTTAACGAAAAAGCAAGAGGAGAAAATCTTACAAATTCAATGGTTATTGATGGAGAGAATCTGATTCCTGCTATTATAGAGCCAACCAAAATAATTAGTCCTCAAGATCCAGATTATCAAAGAGCCTTTAAAAGTTCAGGTTTGAAGAAATTTGAGCAAAACGCAAATAATGCAATGAAATCAATTCAACAATTAATTCATGGAATAGGAGCTCACGAAGAGAGACACTTATTTCAAGCCCCAGAAATTAGGGGAGATACGTTCTCTTCGGAAAAAGATGCTATGATGTTTGAAGTGTATGGAAGAAAAGAATATTTACAAAAGTTTAATAAGAAATAAAAATGAAGAAAATTATATATATACTTCTTTTATTCACTATTTGTGGCTGTAGCCATTATTATTACACAGAAACTAATCATAAAGGAATAGGAAAATCAAAATTTAAGAAATCAATGTTTAAAAAACGGGATGGATCTTATTCTTCTGATGGTATTTTTATAAAAAAAGTAATCATTTTTGCTTTGGGCGATACTATATCAAAAAGATGTTTTACTTCTGTTGAATTGGAAAACATTAAACAATTATTTTTACACGATTCATTATTAAGCAGAGAGTCTTTTTCTATTAGAGCCTTTGAAGATAAAGATTTAAAAGGATGTGAAGGTTTATATACTATACGTTTTACAGATCCATTCAATAGTGATTATATAGAATTTCCAATAATTAAATTAAAAGATAGTCTTATTATAAATTTATCAACTAAAAAGGAAACTAATTTAAATTTTAATCCTAAAACAAATGTATATGTGAAACAGCAACTTTCTATAAAATATGATTCTACAGAAATCAGAATAAGAATAAATAAATTTTTGAATGGTAGAAATAGAATACTTTTTTCGGATTACCATCTATTTAGATAGTTGGTATCATATATAAGAAATTAATTACTTTGTCAAAAATATAAAAAAAACGGTAAAATAGAAGTCAATAAAAGTATATAACTAAAACTAAGTTAGTGCTTGGCTTTGAAATAAGAAAGTGTAAATCGTCAGCTAAATGTTTAACAGTAAATGTGTTATTTTAGCCATTACAATTACGATGCAGCAGGCGAACGTGTACTAAAACGCACAGGACAAGTACAGCAGATGCAGATAAATGCCGAAGAATTTATTGATTTTGCTGAATTAACTAACCATACGCTTTACACCAATCCTTATATGACGATAACCGATCAGGAATACACTAAACACTACTACATCGAAGGCCAACGTGTATGTAGTAAATTGGGTGGAGGGATGATGTACAACCCCATTGGCA
>CAZCBG010000152.1:0-4788 GCA_964496885.1 uncultured Bacteroides sp.
GTAAAAGGTTTGTAAATTTCCCGTACATAGTTTACAATTTCCTCTTTCGGGAAATTTTCCTGTATTTTTGATTTTTTATATACTTCGTTGATGATATGTGTTTGCCTGGTTTCCTTGAGCAATGCAATTACAGCTTTAAATGCAATAAAATCGCCGAGTTTTGCCATATCAATTCCATAGCAATCGGGATAGCGGATTTGAGGTGCCGAAGAAGCAATGACAATTTTTTGAGGGCCCAAACGATCCAATATGCGAATAATACTTTGTTTGAGCGTGGTTCCACGGACAATTGAATCATCCATTACCACTAAATTATCAACACCCTCTCTCACAACACCATACGTTACATCATACACATGCGCTACTAAATCGTCCCGTTGTTTGTCCTGGGTAATAAAAGTTCTCAGCTTAACATCTTTAACGGCTATGGTTTCTATGCGAGGGCGAATGGAAAGAATTTTATCTAATTTTTCAGTAGTGACGTTGGCACCTAACTCCAGAATTCTGTCTTTATGAACGTCTCTGCAAAAGTCGTTCAGGCCTTCGACCAATCCCTGAAAAGCCACAGAAGCCGTGTTGGGGATAAATGAAAAAACAGTTTTTTCAAGATCAAAATCAACTGCTTTTAGCAAAGAGTTGGTCATCAGCCGTCCTAATTTTTTTCGTTCTTTGTAGATTTTAGCGTCAGTACCTCTCGAAAAATAAATCCTTTCGAAAGAGCATGATTTTTGTTCCGTTGAAGGTTGCTTACACAATACTTCCTCAACTTTTCCATCGCGTTTTACAATCAGAGCATGACCCGGTTTTATAGGTTGAATGGATTCGAAAGGGACATTAAAGGCCGTTTGAATGACGGGTCGTTCGGAAGTAACCACTACTACCTCATCGTCGTGATAATAAAATGCGGGTCGAATGCCTGAAGGATCACGCATTACAAAAGCATCGCCATGGCCTAATAATCCTGCTATTACATAACCACCGTCCCAATACTTGGATGCACGGTGAAGTATTTTGGGAATATTTAGGTTTTTGGCAATCAAATCGGAAATTTCTCGGTTTGAATGTCCATGGTCTTTATATTTGATGAATAATTCCTGGTTTTCGTCGTCCAGAAACTTTCCTATTTTTTCTAAAATGGTAACCGTATCATTGGTTTGCAGTGGATGCTGACCTAATCTTACCAATTTGTTGAACAATTCGTCCATATTGGTAAGGTTAAAATTGCCTGCGGCTACTAAATTACGCGACATCCAGTTGTTGGCACGTACAAAAGGGTGAATATTCTCAATGCTGTTTTTCCCGAAAGTGCCATAGCGCAGATGACCGAGGAATAATTCCCCCGTAAAATCTACATTTTCTTTCATCCAGTTTACATCGTTCAGCAAATCAGGATTTTTATCTTTAATCTTCTGAATATTGGCGTAAATCTGTCCAAAAATCTCTTTGATGGGACTTTCTTTATTGGAACGGGCAATGTTGATATATTCGTTTCCTGGTTTGAGATCAAACTTTATATTCGCCATTCCGGCACCATCCTGACCACGGTTGTGCTGCTTTTCCATCAGAAGATACAACTTGTTTAAACCATACAGAGACGTTCCATATTTTGAATAATAATATTCCAATGGTTTTAATAAACGAATAAATGCTATGCCGCATTCGTGTTTGATTTGATCGCTCATATTGTTTAAAACTTAGGGTAGTTTCTTAATTTAAGCGTGCAAATTTACAAAAATATCAGCAATATTTTGAATTTGTTTTTCTTAAATGAACAAAAGAAAATAAAAAAACCGGCCTAAACCGGTTTTTCTTTATAAACATTAAACTCACTTAGTATCCGAAAATTTCTTCTAACGAAAGCGATTTAAGTTTACCATAAGCCTTCAGTACTTTGAAGTTGGTTTCTTTTTTATCGCCCAATACAAGATAAGTATGTTTTTTACCTTTAATGTATTGATCAGCAAAAGCTTTTACATCGTTGAAAGTCATAGTTGGAACTTTTGTAAAAATATCTCTGCGGATATCATAATCCAAGCCTAATTTTTTGGCACTTTCATATTGCCATAAAATATCAGATTTTGTGATACGCTCCGTTCTCATTTTCTGAATAATTCCATCTTTAGCCAAGGTAAACGATTTATCAGATTCAGGCATATTGTTAACCAATACAGTTAATGCACTCAAAGCATCTACTAATTTATCGTTTTGTGTTGCAATATATGAAATCCCCATATATGATTTATCTTTTCTACCAGGACTCTGGTACATCGACATAGCAGTATAAGCCAATGAACGGGCTTCTCTTAATTCCTGGAATACAATAGAATTCATACTACCACCAAAATATTCGTTGAATAAATTTACCTGTGGAGCCATGTTTTTATCGAATAAACCACCCTTGTTCAAAATAAGCATGGTCGATTGTTTTGAATCGAAGTCAACATGATAAACAATGTCTTTTTTGGTTTCCTGTTCAACAAATTTTACTTCGGCCGGAACAGCTTTCAATGTTGTCGGAACTTTATGATAGGCATTTAATAATCTGGTAACCTCAGTAGTTGGTAGATTTCCGTAATACATAATATGATGTTCGTATGTGAGCAATCCTTTTATTTTAGCAAGCAATTCATCAGCAGTCAATGCTTTTAATTCAGCTTCGGTAAGAATGTTGGTGGAAGGTGATTTTGCACCATAAACGCCAAACTGTACCATTGCACTAAACACTCTTTGTTGGTTCATCTTTGCATCGGTTCTCTTTTTTAGATTGTCTTTAATCAAATTATCCAATGCTTCTTTATTGGGCTGACAATCGGCCAAAACGGTTTCAAAAAGCTGTATTGCTTTTTCCATATTTTCGGAAAGGCCGCTTAAACTAACGTAAACCTGATCAGCAGAATTGGAAACATTGAAAGAGCATCCTAATTTATAATATTCTTCTTTTAACTGGTCATCGGTAAATTTAGAAGTTCCAAGGAATTTGAAATAATTAAGTGCAGTGCCTAATTTTTTATCGTTGTTGCTTCCCATTTCGAAAACATAATAAAGATCAAAAGTCTTGTTTTCGGTATTTTCTTTGTAGATTACAGGAATATTACTTTTAACCGAGAAGAACTGTAAGTCTTTTTTAAAATCCAGAAAAACAGGTTGAATATCAGCAGGTTTATTCGCCTGTATTTTTTTCAGGAATTCAGACTGATCTTCACGGTTGATTTTGATAGGCGTAATTTTAGGTTTTTTTACCTTTTTGATAGACTCGTCTTTCCCTTTTCTTTTATAAACCATCACATAATTATCGTTTAAATTTGCTTTTGCAAAATCAACAATCTCTTGTTTTGTGATTTTTGATAATTTATTAATGGTCTCAACCTGATCTTTCCATGATGTATTCATGATAAAAGCGTCTACAAAAGCCATTCCTCTTGCATTATTGGTTTCATATTCCTTTATTTTTCTTAACTTTAAATCGTTAATAATAGCTGGTATCAACCAATCAGGAAAGTCTCCTTTTTTCAGCAATTCTACCTGAGATAAAAGTAAAGCTTTTACTTCATCAAGGGTTTGACCGGCTTTAGGCTTTCCACTTATCACAAAAGCAGAATAATCATTCATAATTTCGGGATTAGAACCTGCACTCAATACTTTTTGTTGCTGGTTTAAATTTAAGTCAATTAAACCTGCTGTTCCATTGGTTAAAACCATATCAAGCATGGTAAGCATATCTGCTTCTTTAGATCCGGATCCTGCAAAACGATAGGCAATGGATATATTTTCAGCATCAGGACCAAATACCTCTTTTACAATTGGTTTGGTAATTGGAAGTTCTTTAGTAAATGTAAAAGCAGGAACTTCTGATTTTTTAAAACCACCAAATTTTTCATCTATTACTTTAATAGCATAATCAGGATCGAAATCACCCGAAATACAAATTGCAATATTATTAGCTACATAATATTTTGCAAAAAATTCTCTGATGTTTTTCATCGAAGGGTTCTTGATGTGTTCCTGTGTACCAATAGTAGTTTGAGTTCCGTAAGGATGATTTGAGAACAAACCTTCTAAAATAGCTGTATAAACTTTACGGGCATCGTTGGTCAGCGTCATGTTTTTTTCTTCGTAGATGGTTTCCAACTCAGTATGAAACAATCTCAACACAGGATTGCTGAAACGTTCAGCCTGAATAGTTGCCCAGTTTTCGAGCTGATTAGAAGGAATATCTTCAACAAAAACAGTTTCTTCCAAAGAAGTAAATGCATTGGTACCATCAGCACCAATGGCTGACATTAATTTATCGTATTCATTTGGGATGGCGAAAGTTGAAGCAATATAGGAAACACTGTCAATCACATGGTAGATTTCTTTACGTTTATTCTCATCTGTAATTGTTCTGTAGATTTCAAACAATGAATCAATTTTTACAATATAAGGTGCTTCACTTTTCCAGTCTTTGCTACCATAATTTGGAGTACCTTTAAACATCATGTGTTCAAAGTAATGAGCCAAACCCGTTGTTTCATGGGGATCGTTTTTACTACCAGCTCTTACGGCCACGTAAGTCTGGATTCTTGGTGCATTTTTATAAACCGTCATATACACTTTCAAACCATTGTCGAGTGTATAGATTCTGGCTTTTAAAGGGTCGCCGTCAACACTTTCGTAAGTATACTGTTTTTGAGCATTTACTTTCTCAACAGCAATAAAAAAAACGGATATACTTAGGAAAGCAATCCATAGAAATTTTAAATTATTCTTCATTTGTTTTATTTAATTAATTATTTATTAGTTATTTGT
>CAZCBG010000153.1:0-4779 GCA_964496885.1 uncultured Bacteroides sp.
TTGGTTATTAAATCGGATGCTACGGGAACAGGCTCATTGATAAATAGTACTGCAAATGTAAATGCAAAAATAGAACGTTATATTCCTTCCTGGTCTACTGATTTTGGCTATCATCTGCTTTCATCGCCGGTAAACAACCAGGTCATCAATGCAAATTTCACAGATGCAATACTTGGAAATTATGACTTTTATAAATGGGATGCCTTTCAGGAATTGTGGCGCAACCAAAAAATAGCAGCCAATAATATCACTAATTTTACCAATGGTATTGGCTACCTGGTTTCCTATTTTAATACAGCAACTCATAATTTTGAAGGCAGTATGAATGTAAGTGATCTGAACCCAGCTATCAGCTATTATCCAAGCCCTCAGGGTGCCTGGAATTTATTGGGGAATCCTTTTCCCAGCGCATTGAACGGAGACATGACTTCCTGGACAAAATCAGGGCTTAACAATAATATTTGGGTTATGGATGCTACAAATAATAGTTATAAAGCATTTAACGGCACAGTGGGCAATCCATCAGATTTTACTGGTGAAATTCCTGCTATGCAAGGATTTTGGGTTCAAACAACTGGTTCAGCAACAGTAACTATTCCAGCTTCAGCAAAAACACATGGCAGCAGTAATTTCTATAAAACTACATTGAGCGATCATTTGCTGCTCAAGGTAAAATCACCGGATAATTTCAGTGATTATACTACAATCTATTTCAAAGCAGGGAATAGCAATGCATCAGATATAAATGATGCATCCTTGATGCGTAGTTTAAATCCCCTGAATCCTCAATTGTATTCATATATCAACAACGAAGCCTATTGCATCAATGCGATGGATGTTTATACAGTACCGCTTTATGTTGATTTGGGGTTTGAACCCAAAGTAAACGGTAACTTTGTGATAACAGCAGAAGATGTTCAAAGTTTTAATGCCGGCGCTCTTATTGTTTTGCAGGATTTAAAAACCAATATCAATCAGGATCTACACACAAATACGGCCTATGGTTTTACGGCTGACACTTCAGATGCCATCCATCGTTTCAGACTTTATTTCGATTTTGCTCCAACCGGGATTACAGCTGCAACAGCTGTGAACAATAATATTTACAGTTTCGGAAACAAGATTTATATTCAAACAAATGAAAAAATTAATCAAATCGGTGTGTACAATATGATGGGTCAGGAAGTTCTAAGTAGTAAACAACCTATTTCAAATCCCCTGACGCTTCAACAGGCGAGCGGATATTATACGGTTCGGGTAATTACAGTAAATGCAGTGTATTCAAAAAAAATATATATAAAATAATTCAGCATTCGATTGAAATTAGTTTATCCATAAAAATATTAACAAAGCGCTGTTTATCTCCCTTTAAAGGAGAGGTAGCTTAAAAAACAAAGATATGAAAAAAATAATTTTTAAAATTACAATACTATTCTACCTGATGTTATTGTTAATCGTAAATAATCAAGTACTTGCACAACCCTTGCCACCTACGGGAACCCATGGGAATGCGAATGATCAACCCGCCGGTGCTCCGCTCGATGGTGGCTTAAGCGTATTATTGGTCTTAGGTGTAGTCTACGGCAGCAAAAAAGCATACAGGCTGAAGAAAGTAAAAGAAGAGGCATTAGGTATATAGATGTATTAAAATTCCTTGATAATTGCTTTCCGGAAGATATCCGCAATATTCAGGTAAACTTACTTCTTATTGATGACAGTTTTGGTAAAACTAAATTTAACGAAATCATAAAGGAAGAACATTCTGTAGGGGGTACCACTGTCAATTTTTTGTTTTTGACAGATTTTAAAGAGAAGTGTATAATAAATGGCATTAAAACATCAGATGTTAAGCTAAAAAACTCTTCAAAAATTGAATCTGAGAATAAAATCAGGGAATAACAATCAATTGAAAATTAATATTTTAATAGTTAAATGATGATTATCTAAATAAAATAAACAAAATGAAAAAATTTTCACTTTTAATCGGACTGATTGCTTTAATGGTAACATCATTTATAGCACAATGCCCCGCTTCAGTAACGGTAAACATTCCTGATGTAAACTTTAAAAATGCATTACCGGGAATAGTTGGGTTGGATGCCAATAGCTATGGAAAAATTCAATGCACGGAAGTTACTACCTTGACAGGAACAAAAGATGTTTCCATTAAAACTTTTTCTGATTTAACAAGCCTGGATGTTTTTTTGAATGCATCGCTCAAATATTTGTTATGTAATAATAATTTTATAACAACGGTAAATGTTTCACCCAATTCATCTCTTAAACCCTTGTATTGTAATAAGAATTTGTTGACAAATTTAAATGTAAAAAATGGAAACAAAACCAATTTTGAAGATTTTAATGTTTCAGGTTACACAGGTTTAACTGGCATAAAGGTGGATGATGCAGGATATTCAACTCACTACTGGTCAGTCATTTACCAAACATCAAGTTTTGCTAGGTATTGTGCTGCTCCACCATGTGTAAATCCTACAAATGCTGGAACCATAGCTCATGATCAGGAAATTTGCAATGGTTCTGTTCCTGCATTAATAAACAATTCAACATTACCTTTGGGGCAAACCGGAACCTTGGAATACAAATGGCAAAGCAGTACAGATGCTGCCTTTACCACAGCTGTCGACATTACAAATAATGCTGCCTCTTATACTCCAACTAGCCCTTTGTCAATAGATACCTGGTATAGACGCCTTGTAAAAGTGACTTGTGAAAATGTTTGGGTTGAATCAAATGCAATAAAAATTACAGTTGATCCAACTTCAGTTGGTGGAGCCGTCACCGGTGGAACTACTATTTGTAACGGAAGTAGTAGCGGTTTACTCACGCTTACCGGACAAACCGGAGCTGTTGTTAAGTGGCAATCGGGAGTATTGGTTTCCGGAATCTTAATCTGGACAGACATTGCAAATACTAACACCACCTACACCTCTGGTTCATTAACTCAAAACACAAGGTTCAGAGTATTTGTTAAAAGCGGATTATGTTCACAAGCTATATCAGCTAACACTCTTGTAACTGTAAATCCTTTATCTGTTGGAGGAACAGTAGCAAGCAATCAAACAATTTGCTCAGGCAGCATCCCTGCAAACCTTAGCTTAAGTGGTAATACAGGAAGTGTTGTGAGATGGGAAAAATCATCTGATGTTGCTTTCACCACTCCAGCCACTATAACAGGAACTTTAACAACATTAACCGGAGTCACTATTGGTAACCTCACTTCTAACACTTATTTCCGTGCTGTTGTAAAAAGCGGTTCTTGTTCTGAAGCTAATTCAGCTTATGTACTGATAAGTGTTGATCCAACTACAGTAGGAGGGACAATATCAGGAAGCTCGACTATTTGTTCAGGCAATACAAGTGGCTTGTTAAGCTTAACAGGATATACAGGAGAAGTTCAAAAATGGCAATCTGCAGTAGCTCCATTTACTGTTTGGTCTGATATTACGAATAGCAATGATACCTATACTTCTGGTGTATTATCAGAAACTACTCGTTTTAGAGCAGTAGTGAAAAGTGGTGCTTGTTTAACCCTTAATTCAGGATATAAACAAATAGTCGTAAAACCAAATCCTAGCTTTACAACTGGAACAGTAAGCCCTTCAAATTGCTATGGTGATGATGTTTTATTTACTGCAAGTGGCTTATTGCCCAATATAAATAATACTTTTTACAGCACAATAACTTATGGTTCAACTGTTTTGCATATTACAAGAAATGTTGCATCAGATGCTCTGGGTAATGCATCATATACTGGGACAGGTTTCTCCCCAGATAATTATTCTTATGAACTTACTTCTATTGTTGTAAGTGGTTGCACTACAAGCTTTACAGGTTTAACCTCTACATTTGTAGTTCATCCTTTACCAACTGCAACAATAAGTGGTTCAATAACTGTATGTAACGGCACTACTCCTCAACCTGAAATTACCTTAACAGGCGCGAGCGGAACATCATCTTATACCTTTTCTTATTCAATCAACTCTGGAGGTAATTTAATTGCCGTCAGTACCGGAAATTCTATTAGTTTACCTCAGTCTACATTAAGTTCAGGCGATTTTATTTATATCTTAGTAAGTGTAACTGATAACAATGCATGTTCTCAGTTACAAACAGGAACAGCAACGGTTACAGTAGATCCTGTTTCTGTTGGAGGAAGTATTAGCGGTACATCAATTATTACTTATGGCTCTTCTACTGGAATTATGACATTAAGTGGCTTTTCCGGATCAATTCTACGTTGGGAGAAGAAATTGAATACAGGGAGTTGGACAAGTATTCTAAATACCAGTTCAATATATAATGAAATTCCAACTGATGCCGGTAGCTGGTACTACAGGGCTGTGATAAAAAACGGGGTTTGTTCTGAAACCAATTCTGATAATTTTATTTTAACGGTTAATAAGAAGTCACTTAGTATAAAAGCAGATGACAAAACCAAAAATTTTGATGGTTTGGTTTATAGTCCATTTACTGTTACTTACAATGGTTTTATCAGTGGTGAAAATGAAACATTTTTAGGAGGTAGTTTGATTTTTAGTGGAAATGCTACTACAGCAGTTAATGTGGGGAATTATACGATTACTCCCGGTGGTAGCACCTCAGATAATTATTCTATTATTTTCCAGAATGGAACACTTAATATTACATATAATTGTATTGTCAATGTTAGTAATAATCTGGATGATGGAATTGGATCGTTACGAAATGCTATTGCAAATGTATGTGATAATGGAACTATTTATTTTAATAATATATTAA
>CAZCBG010000154.1:0-4702 GCA_964496885.1 uncultured Bacteroides sp.
GTATGGGTTCCTGACGTCAATAAAGTGCTGTTGATTCCTGAACAAACGGTTGCTCCACCACTGACGGTTCCAGGAATAGATGCAGGAGAAACGGTAACTGTAGTTGCTGTTGAATTTATATCTCCGCAACTTCCACCGCCCTGAACGACTGCCCTGAATTGAGTGGTAGCTGTTAATGCTCCTGAAGTATATGTTGTATTTGTATTTGCAATAGGTGTCCAGCTGGTGAATGGACTTACAGCCGATTCCCATCTTACAATACTGCCGGTATTTCCTTCAAGTGTTAACAGTGTACTCGTGTTTCCGCTACAAATAGTAGTTCCACCTGTAACTGAACCGGCAGTTGCTGATGAGACTGTAATTGTGGATGTATTTGAATTAGTACACCCTGCTGCAGAAGTAGCTGTAGCTGTGTATATTCTGTTTGCAGTAGGCTTGGTGTAAACGGTAGTAGCAGCAGTTCCTGTATAAGCCGTAGTAGCTCCAGAATTTGTGTAAAGCTCGGTGATTGGCGACCAGGTCATCGCTGTTGCTAATGATGAGCCTAAAACCATATTTGGCCTTGAATTTACTGCTGAACTAGGTGTAGTATAGCCTAAAATTGTGGCAGGCGTTTGACTATCAGAATAGTAATAGTTTGTACTTACAAATCCCGGATCACTATAGGTCATCAGTACATCGTCTGTTGAAGTGCCTGCATTGGCATTACTGTATGAAGTTTGAATAACAATATTACTGGTCCCGTTCCATACAAAAGGTGTAATTGTATGGGTTACTATAGCTGGGAATCCTGTTGTAGGGATAGGCTGTGTTAAAGGGCCAAATACTGTTGTTAATCCTGTTTCAAAAGAAGTAGAGCTTAATACAGTACTCGCTGTATTTTTCATGCTAATCTGGAAAGAAGCTAAATTCCCGGTAAATGTTGTACCCACACCAGCTACTGTAAATGAAATGGAATTGATGGACGAACCTGCTTGAATTCCGGCTGCTGCCAATTCACTGGCTCTGATCAGCATTTGGTGTTTGGTTCCGCCATAATAATTCGTATAAGGTGAAGGATAACCAGTTGCTGTATTGGTTGTCGCAGCAGTACCAAATGTAAAGTTTCCTGCAATCGTTCCTCCGCTGGCAATCAATGACTGAATAGATGCTGCACAAACGGTAGCACTGGATGGTGTTACAATAACTGCTGAAGGATTTGGATTAACAGTAATTGTTGCTGTTGCAGTATTCATACATCCTGAAATTGTTGTAGTCCCGGTGACAGTATACACTGTAGTAACAGCAGGATTAGCCGTTACCGTTGTTCCTGAAGTTGCACTCAATCCTAAAGCAGGAGTCCAGGTATAGGTGTCAGCTCCTGAAGCTGTTAAAACTTGAGAGCCTGTTTCACAAAAAGAAGTTGAAGTAGGTGAAACTGCAACATTTGGTTTTTGAATTACTGTAAATGTTGATACACTGTTAGCTGTTCCACCAGAAGTAGTCAAGGATACAATACCTGTTGTTCCATTTCCAACTGTTACAGTAACTGTTGTAGCAGTGACCGCAGTTATAATGGCAGTGCTTCCTCCAATGGTGACAATAGAAGTGCTTCCCAGGTCGGTTCCGGTAATTACGAGGGAACTGCCAACGCAACCACTTAATACATCTAAACTCGTTATGGTGGGTGCTGAAGGAACAGGAACATTAAAAGTATAATCTTCACATTCTGTATAAGCAGTGCCTGTACAGGCTGTCGGAGTTGTAGAAAGCTCATTTCCAACTACTCTCATTCTTGTATTGCCTGAAAGTGCTGTTATTGGAACTGTAAAACTACCTGTTATTGTTGAATAATAAGACCCTGACATATAAACCTGTTCACCTGCATCCGAAAAATCTCCATCCTGGTTCCAGTCTATCCAGATACCAAATCCCATGGTACCCCCAGTTTCAGTAATGGAAAAATTTACGATGCTATTAGGCAATGCGCTGGCAACCATGGCTGTATAGTTTCCGTAACCACTTGAAGAAAAACCAGTAGCATTGTTGGTAATATCTGTTATGCCACCGGTTGTAGAAAAACTACTGATGTAATAGGAAGTATTTGTTGTATTGGTGTTGGTGCAATATACCAAAGGACAAGGTGCTGCTGCGGTTGTAAAAGTCCAGGTTGTAGAACCCAAGGCATCACCACAGCCGTTTTTAGCTACAACTTTCCAATTGTAAGTGGTATTGGCTAATAAAACACCACAACTGTATGTATTGGTGGCTACATTTTGGGTAACGCTAAGTGGCAAACTTCCACCTCCGAAAAATACGTCATAAGAAGTTGCTCCTGTAACAGCTGCCCAGGAAATGGAAGATATATTTCCACCGCCTGCATAACAAATACCTGTGGCTGCATTGGCTGGATTGGGAGTTGTTGCTGTTGCAGGTAATGCGTTTACAACAACAGCCCTGCTGCCTGATCCTGTGCTCCAGCAGCCTGATGTGTTGTTTTGAGAACGAATATAATAAGTGGCTGTTGAACTCACAGTGTTTGTAATCTGATCATTAACTCCTGCATTGATAGTAGTGCCAGAAGCGCTTGTTTGCCAATACCATGTTTCACCGGTAGGAGGCGTGCCATTTTGAGTGAGGGTTACATTAAAACAGTTAGGTGTATTACTGTTTGGATTAGCAGGATTGGCTGGTATGGGATTCACCGTAATGCAAATTATGTTGGTGTAATCGATTGCAATACCTGAAGTACAACTCACTTTCAGTCTGAAATAAGTTGTAGTAGAAACCACACCGGTTGTTAAAGCAGCACGGTTTGTTTGCCCACTTATATCAATTGGAGTTGTAAATGCTGAATCTACTGATGACTGCCATTGATAAGTACTTCCTGTGCCTACTGAATACCCGGTTGCAGTAATTACAGGCGTACCTGAACCGCAATAAGTAGAATTCCCGGTAACAGTTGCAGTACCACCTTCAGCTCCAGTACAAATAGGAGGGGTAAATTCATCAGCACCCATATCAGGTGTTATTGCATCTCTGGTAATACCGTCAAAATCGGTAGTTATACCAGCAATAAAAGTCCCCATGTTGTTGATAGAATCGTTTGAAGCTAAATTCATATGTAAGTCTGTGGTTGAAGTAAACACAGGTGATACATTAATGGAATGGCTGTTTTGGCCGAATCCTGTTATAAGATTTGCCAAAGTAGTTCTGGCAGATGAAAGATATCCCAAGGCAGTTCCGGCTGAAGCGTAATCATTGTAATCTATTGTTGTATAAGCAGTATTGGCTGCATCTGAATAGATTGCATACCGGGTTCCCAAAGTCTGGCTGTTTGAAAAAATATTATTTCTTACATCAAGTGCTGTAACAACACTGGCAACATAAAAGGATGCAATGATACCGGTTGAAGTTGTACTGGCATTTGTTGTATTTAAGGCAACTGTATTGTAATAAATATTATATCCACCACCAGTAATTACAGCCATACCGTGTCCGTTTCTGGTTAATGTTGCATTAGTACCTAAGCTAGTTACATCAGAAATCATATTGTTTGAAACCATCAGGCCCGTACTTGAAGAACTTGATGTTAATTCAATACCATAAGCCTGACGGGTAGTTGCATTTTTAATATCCGTAATGCTATTTGCAGAAATTGTTCCACCAGAAATAGTACCACCTACATATATACCGGCACAATTAACAGTACCATTAGATGTGATACCTAAAACCGTATTTCCCGAAACATTTACGCCCAATTGATTGCTGATGTAAATGCCTTGTAATCCAATTTTACTTGCTGCTGTTACCGAACCAATTGTATTGCCAATGATAGTGTTGGCAGCTTCGTTTCCTGCAGCACCCACTAGATCAATACCGATTTGTACAGCAGTAATCAAATTGTTCTGGAATAAATTTCCTGTATTTTGAGCTGCAGCTGCAGTATTAACTGTGCTGCCTGAAGCAACAATCCCACATAATGTTGTTGAGGGTGAATTTCCTGAAATGATAATGTTTTTAACAGTATTGTAAGTAGCACTGTCAGCAGGTGAGGTAATACTGTTCATCCATATTACTGAACTTGAAGTGCCTGAATTGGAATTTGCAATGCTTAAATCTCTTGAAGTACCACCCACACTATTGCTACCATCAATTGTGATATAATCAGCTCCGTTTAATTTAAGGATAGCTGAAGTTGAAGAGCCTCTGATAATGGAAGTAACGCCACTGGCTGGTTTGATAGTTATCGTATTGATGGCACTTGCTCCTGCAATTGCATTGATTGTTAATGGAAAGCTTTCAGCTGTTGAATAGGTAGTATCCATTAAAGTAAATGTAACAGCAGCACTTATACCTCTTCCGTTCAAATCTGTCAATGCATTGGTGATAGTTGTAAAGTTGGGGAAAGTTTGTGTGGTGCCAATATTGTAATTTCCACTCATTGCACCCAAAACAGTTTTGCTCCCGGCTGGTGCAGATATTGTGGGTGTTCTTACGATAGATGCTATCGTCATATTTGTACATTCCCCGTCGATGAGGTTGCCGTTAGCTGCACTTGCTGCAATATCATACACCAACCAAAAATAGTTGGTTCCTTCGCTGAGGACCTGCGATCCGCTTACAGTAAAATCAGCAACAGTGGGTGTAGCAGAACCAAATAAAATAGAAGTGTTGAATGTTGATGAAGTACTTGTATAGTAAACTTTTGCAGTTGAAGCAT
>CAZCBG010000155.1:0-4672 GCA_964496885.1 uncultured Bacteroides sp.
TAGTTGCAAATTTTGCATGGTAATACTCTATGGTTTTTTGAATTATTTCTTTTCTGATTTGATTATGGTCTGTCATTATTTATTGTTTTTCTTGTTACACAAAGTTTCTCAAAGGAAACACAAAGTTTCACAAAGTTTATTTCGTTGTGAGGCATTGTGTCAAACTTAGTGTGACTTAGTGTTGCTTTTTTACTCAAAGTATTTTACCATTTAATCCAAGGAGCTTTCCCATTTTCAATCAAATCTTCCAGTTGAGTTTTGTCGCGTTGGGTATCCATGGGTTTCCAGAAACCTTCATGCTTAAATGTAAAAAGTTTGCCTTCGTTTGCTAAACTCTCAAGCGCTTCCCTTTCAAAAATAGCATTGGCTCCATCAGGGATGTGGTCAAATACTTCAGGCTGGCAGACAAAAAAACCTGCATTTATCCAGGATCCATCCCCTTTAGGTTTTTCTTGAAAACTGGCTACATTATTATCTTCACCAATATTTAAAGACCCAAACCTACCTTCAGGTTGTACTGAAGTCATTGTAATTGCTTTACCATGGGTTTGATGGTATTTTAGTAATTCATCAATATTTATATCACCCACACCATCTCCATATGTCAGCATAAAGGCTTCATCTCCGACATAGTCTTTTACCTTTTTGATACGTCCACCGGTCATGGTGTCCACGCCTGTATCTACCAGTGTAACCTTCCATGGTTCTGCATGGTTTTTATGATGGGTAATTGTATTGGAAGCCATATCGATGGTCATGTCCGACATATGGCTGTAATAATTGGCAAAATACTCTTTAATTAAATATCCTTTATATCCACAAAGTATAATGAACTCATTAAATCCATAATGAGAGTATATTTTCATAATGTGCCAGAGTATAGGTTTTCCACCAATTTCAACCATGGGTTTGGGTTTTAGGTTGGTTTCTTCAGAAAGGCGGGAACCTAAGCCGCCTGCAAGTATCAGTACTTTCATAATTCAACTTTTTAATTATATTATTTTAATATTAGTAAAGTTCTTAATGTTCTTAATGTTTGTAAAGATCTTAAAGTTTATAAATAGGCTTTAATTATTCCTTTTCGCTGCTACGTAATTCGTAATTTTTAATTCGTAATTAAATAAATGAGATTCCTCCCTCAACAGAATGACCAAAAGTATGGGTGCGTTCTCTCAGTCTCTCAGTTTCCTTTTCGCTCCCTCGCTTTTTCCCACTCCCATGCACTTTCCACCATCTCTACCAATCCTTTTTCAGCTTTCCAATTCAAAGCCTGGTTCGAATAAACGCTATCTGCCCAAATTTGTTCGATATCTCCTTCGCGTCGGGGGGCAAACTTCCAGTTTAGTTTTTGGCCAGTTGCTTTTTCAAAGGTTTGTATGACTTCCAAAACTGAATAGCCTTTACCACAACCGATATTGAAAAATTCAAGTTTTTTTTGCATTTTGTCTTCCATCATACGCTGAAGGGCTGCAATATGTGCCTTGGCCAGATCTGTTACATGGATGTAATCGCGGATGGCGGTACCATCGGTTGTAGGGTAATCATTGCCAAATACTTTTAATGCTGGGCGTTTGCCGATTACAGTCTGGGTGATAAATGGCATCAGGTTATTGGGAATACCATTGGGCAATTCCCCAATTAAAGCTGTTTCGTGAGCTCCTACCGGGTTAAAATAACGCAGTGCAATGGCTTGTAATCCGTTGTAAGCATTAACGGTATCCTGTATGATTTCTTCGGCTATCTTTTTGGTATTGCCATAAGGGGAAGTAGCGGCCTGCAAAGGGGTTGCTTCGGTTACCGGTAGTTTTTTTGGTTGTCCGTAAACGGTACAGGAAGAAGAAAAGACAAGGTTGGGTGTTTTATATTGCAACATCGTTTGTAAAAGATTTACCAATCCAAGCAAATTGTTTTCGTAATACAACAATGGTTTTTCTACTGATTCGCCCACAGCCTTGGAAGCAGCAAAATGTATGACTCCATCAAAAGGTTTTGATTTTTCAAAAAAACCAGTAAGGGCTTTTTTATCTAAAATATCCAGTTTGCAAAACTGTGGTCGGATACCGCTAATTTCTGCTATTCGATCTACAACCTCTGCTGTAGAGTTGGAAAGATTATCTATAATATATACCTCCACACCAGCTTCCTGCAATTCCACCACCGTGTGGGAGCCGATATAGCCTGTGCCGCCGCAAACCAGAATGCGGGTTTTGTTCAGTGGAGTGGGAGAGGGCATGGGTTTGATAATGTGTTAATTTGAAAATGAGATAATTTGAAAATTTGAAAATGCTAAGCTATTGCTTAGTCCCGTGCTTTGTGTTTCTTACGAAGTATGAGCTAGTAACAGTTATACGGGAAGTTAATTTGAAAATAAAACTGCTCATTGCTCATTGATTCTGTTCTAATTGCTGAATCATTTCTTTAGCATCCAGTTTGATGCGTGAGAAGGCAAACCACTTTTTACCTAAGTCTTTTAAGGAAGCGCCGATATGGTATACAACTTCATTATCAATAATAAGAAAACGGTCGTGTGATTTTGTAAAACATAGGATTTGTATGGGCGGATATTGTGTGTTGTGGCGTTTCAGATCAATATCCAATTGATGGTTTACTTTAGCTGTGTAGATAGTTGCTGTTACTTCAGCCTGTCTTTTTGATAACAATGCAAGAACAGTATCATCTATATAGTTATCAATTAAAATGATATTTTGTTTTGCATCTTTTATAAGTCCGGAAACAAATTGCCAGGCAAAGAAATATCTGACCGTCATAAAATATACCTTCATTTTGTTGAAGTCTGGATTTTATAATCAGGTCAAATTTTTGTTCATGTTCCAGTATTTTATTTTCAATTCTGTCTACTCTTTGATGAAGAGCATAGCCTTTCATCAAATATTCTTTCAAGACCTTGTTTGCCCATATACGAAATTGAGTACCTCTCTGTGATTTTACGCGATAACCAACAGAAATAATAACATCGAGATTATAAAAGGCAGTATTGTATTTTTTACCATCAGCCGCAGTTGTCAAGTAATACTTGACAACTGTATTTTTAATTAATTCCTGTTCTTTGAAGATATTGCTGATATGAAGGCTTATATTCTGCTTTGTAGCGTTAAAAAGTATTAGCATTTGAGACTGTGTCAGCCATACGGTTTCCTCATCTATTCGTACTTCAAATGTAGTAGATGCATCATTGGGTTGATAAATGATAATTTCTGCTTTATCCATATCCTTATCAATTGATTGTCTGGATCTAATTGTTAACAAAGCATATTGAAAACTATCGGACACTGAACGTAGTCGAAGTGTCGTTTTAAAAATGCTATTTATAAGCTTCAAAGAGCTAGCTCTTACTTCAAAACTGCTACTGTTGGATTCAAAAACTTCAGCCTCTGCTTTAAAACTTTATCCGCTTATGTTCAAAACTCTGCTTATCCTCTTCAAAACGATTAGGAGTGGCTGAGGATGGGATAAAGTGATGCGTAAAAGGAGTATTGCATCCTTTCAAAATTCTTTAATTGTACTGCAAAGGCATTACTTAGACTTTATAAACTTGCAGCAGGCATAACAAATACTCTTTATTGGCATTATTGCCTTTTCAGAGGGCTTCAATAATGCAGATGATCAGCTTTTTTTGTCTTCAGCTGCTGGCTGCGGATTGCTGTTCACCCTTACATTTCGTTTCAGTCCGGCAAAGGAATACTCTCTGGCCTTGGCGGTATCGCTGCTATTGTACAGGATTTTGCCCACTTTCAGGATTTCTTTCAACTGGGCATTTAAATTGTTCAGCAAAGCGATGTTGTTTTGTACAATGCCTTTGCGCTGACTGGCAATTTCAAATTGTTGCTGGTTGTCGGCAGCTATCGTATCCGCTGCACTTGCAAATTCCGCAATCAATGCATCGTTGAGTCCCTGGGCAACGAGGAGGGCTTTGTATTTTGTAATGTTTGCAGTAACTGTGCGGATGTTTTTTACAAGCCCTTCGGCATCCCTTTTGCTAATACTTTTGCGTAAGGGCGTCAGTCCGAAATCGCTGGCCGAAATCCCCTGTAAGGGCTCCGAAAGTGCAAGATAACCGGTCAAACGTTTGATGGGGTTCAGCAATCCATCCATATTTGCATGGAGGCGGGCCGTAATGGTTTTCTGCTCCAGCATTTCAGTTTCTGTGTCAGCCAGGGCAGTAGCCGAGGCGGTGTTGGATACAAATCCGCTTATATAAGCAGGATTAAATTTTGGCGAATAAGCCATAAAATCGGCCTTATCGCGGTTCAGACTAAATGCGACAAAATTACAAATGACGGGTAATTCCTCGTCCTTACAATTGTAATCGCGCGAAGGTTTTTGTGTCATGATTTTTTGTATAATTAAATTAATAAAATTAAATTATTTTAATAAAATTTTATACAAAGATATACGAAAAAAAATCAAGAAGTTTGAAAAATTAACAAAATATTTTGATTTACTATTTTCTATTGCCCTCATTCACAGCAAAAGATTGAAATTACTGTATATTGGTAAACAGGGGATGGATATTGTAATAAGTTTTTAAAGTAATTTGAAAATGCTAAGCTTTTGCTTAGTCCCGTGCTAGTGTTTCTTGTGAAGTATGAGCTAGAAACAGTTATACGGGAAGTTAATTTGAAAATTTGAAAATATTTCGACTAAGCTCTAT
>CAZCBG010000156.1:0-4607 GCA_964496885.1 uncultured Bacteroides sp.
AGAACCTCCAGAGAGCTATCAACAAGGCTTCCGACAAGGATTCTGCCAGCTTTGTAGAGACCACTTACGAATGTTATGCTCCTCATGGCATAGCTATCTTTATTGAATGTACAACTGATAATTTACAACGTACCGTTAGCAATATCCGTTCTTATTTTAATAAATACAACGGCACACTGGGCACCAATGGCTCCTTGCTTTTCTTATTTGACAGAAAAGGAATTTTTACCTTTCCTCAGGCTAGCTTAAACCTGGATGAAGTAGAACTGGATCTGATAGATGCAGGTGCCGAAGATATTTCATTGGAAGACGAATACTACACAGTTACAACGGCCTTGGAAGACTTTGGTGCGATGGTTAAAAAACTGGAAGAATTAAAAATAGTAGCTGAAAGTGCTGAATTACAGCGTATCCCAAAAACAACTGAAAGTATTGATGTGGATGCTGCTAAAAAAGTAATGAAATTGATTGATGTAATCGAAGAAGATGATGATGTTATCAATGTTTTCCATAATATGGAATTGAGCGATGAACTCATGGCGGAACTGGAGAAATAATTAAATTACTTATTTATACGAATCAAGGATTGAGTTTCGGCTTATATTAAAAAAAATATGATAATTATGCTTAAGTCAAAGATTTAAGCAATTTTTGTTTTAAAAATTGCTTAGCTAATTTCATGAAAATCAATGAATGTTTTCTTTCTTCATAGGAGAACAATGTCAATAGGAAATAATTCAGGATTATGAATTATTTCCCTAGGGAATATACCTTGCATTTAAAATCTAAAATTCAAAATGTCCTACTGACAATAGAAATATATTTTACCATATTTCTATTGTCATTTATGCCCTAATGGGCAAAAAAAGATATTAGATCATTCAAATCTTGATTCACATTATTTTTTAATAAGCTGTGGTTTTCAATCTTATATTATATATCTTTGTATCTGTCAATCACAATTGAAAGAATGAAGAAAATAGTATTCATTTTACTCTACCTAATATCCTTTACGCTGTTTGCCGGCAACAACAAAGTCGATAAAACCAAAGAAGCAAAAGTCCGGGAACTGATGAATAATCAGCCTTTAGAGTTTATTGAAAATAAAGGGCAGTTTTGCAATACTGAAGGAAAACCTGCTGATAATGTATTTTTTAAAGCAAGCTATGGGAATTGTGATATCTATATTACCGACAAAGGATTAAGTTATGTCTTTGTGAAGTTGGAAGAAGATGGAAAACCGAAGACGGAAGACCTAAAAGAAGAAAGAAAAGGCCCAAAAACAATTTTAGATAAAAGAGAAAATAAGAATCTGATTGTTTCATATTACCGTCTGGATATGAATCTTGAAGGTGCGAATATAAGCAGCAAAAATATAATAAAAGAAGACGAAAGCAAGCAGGGATATTCCAACTACTTCTATGCCCATTGTCCTGAAGGCATTTATAATGTAAAAGCCTATGGCAAAATTACTATCAAAAATATTTACCAAGGCATTGACTGGGTTATATATACAAATACAGGTTCAAAGGAACAACCACTGAAATATGATTTTGTAATACATCCAAAAGCTGACTATAAAGATATTAGGATAAAATTTACAAATGCTGACAGCCTTGGCTTATATGATAATAATAGCAAGCTTAAAATTCATACCATAGCCGGTATTATAGAAGAGGGAAATTTGTATTCTTACCAAACCAATAACAAGGATGAAATCCAAAGCAAATATATCATTGGCAAAGATAGTGCAATAAGCTTTGAAATAGCAGCTTATGATACTTCTAAAACCCTGGTAATTGACCCATTGGTTTGGGCTACTTTTTATAGTAACAATACTGGGGAACCATTTACTTCAATTGTAACAGATAATCGAAACAATTTATATATTACCGGCCATACAGTTAAAACAAATTTTCCAACTTTACAGTTATCCGGTGCATATTGGCAAGCAGCATTAAATGGTGTTTATTATGATGTTGTAATTATTAAATTTAATATTAATTGCATAAGATTATGGGCGACTTATTATGGAGGAAGCGAAAGTGATTTTTCTTGGGCTATGTGTTCTGATAGTCAGGATAACATTTATTTATCAGGTACAACATCTTCAACAAATTTCCCAACTCAACAATTGTCAGGCGCATTCTGGCAAGCCAGCAATGGAGGTTCAAATATTTTTATACTAAAATTTGATAGTGCAGGAATCAGACAATGGGCAACTTATTATGGTACAGATGGTTCAAATATAAGCTATTCGATATGTGCTGATAGGCTTGATAATATTTATATAACAGGAGCTACAAATTCACCTAATTTTCCGACGCAACAACTGACTGGAGCATACTGGCAAGCTTTAAAATCCGGGAATACAGATTTATTTATAATTAAATTTAATAATCTGGGTGTTAGACAATGGGCAACTTATTATGGCGGAACTAACTCTGAAAATTTAACTTCAATGTGCTCTGACAGTCAAAATAATATTTACATGACAGGTTATACATGGTCATCGGATTTTCCCAAACAACAATTATCAGGTGCTTATTGGCAACCAACATTAGGTTCCAGCCCTAATTTCACAACTTTTATATTGAAATTTAATAATCTGGGTGTAAGACAGTGGGCAACTTATTATGGAGGAAGTCATGCTGATCGTGCTTACTCTATTTGCTCTGATAACCATGATAATATTTATTTAACCGGTGAAACATTTTCTACTGATCTTCCTTTACAACAATTACCTGGTGCATACTGGCAACCAACAAATAATGCAGCTGGAAGTAGTACATGTTTTATCTTAAAATTTGATAATTTGGGAGTAAGGCAATGGGCAACATACTTAGGTGGAAGTGGTGCAGGTTTTCATTCTGAAACAGCTTATACTATTAAATGTGATAAGAAAAATAATATTTATGTTACCGGACGAACGCTCGGTTTAAATTTTCCCACACAACAAATAGCATGTGAATATTTTCTGCAAGCATTTACCAACTTTTATACTACTTTTATAACAAGATTTGACAGCATAGGTGTAATTAATTGGTCAACTCTTTATAATGCTTATTATGGTAATGCTATTGCTGTAAATAATAAAAACTCTGTTTATTTTACCGGATCGGCTACAGATAGTACAGCCTACTTAATAAATCCCGGCAATGGGGCTTATTTTAATAGTGGTTCGGCAATAATGCAAGATAATTTTATTATTAAAGTAGACACCTGTAATGTTAGAAATATAACATCTTTGTCAACAAATAGAAATAATATATGTGCAAATGATAATGGCTTTATAACATTAACTGTACACGGAGGTTCAGGCGATACTTTAAAATGGTATACCGGTGGATGCGGACAAAATTGCATTGGTTATGATACTGTTTTAACTATTCCTTCTCCCACACAAACTATTACTTATTATGCCAGATGGGAAAGTTGTTGCAGATTATCTGCATGTGATAGTATAAAAATAAATGTGCAACCAATTTATACAATTAATTTGAACCCTTTTATATGCCAAGGTCAAAGTTATCAGGTGGGTTCTCATTTTTATACTGTATCAGGCGTTTATATTGATTCTTTAGCTACAGTAAACGGTTGTGATAGTATTATTACAACAAACCTGACGGTTACAGGAATTTATAAAACAATTCATCCTGTAATTTGTCAGGGTGAAGCATTTCAGCTTGACACGATTACTTATACAATTGCAGGAACTTACAATCAAACATTCTGGTCATCAATGGGATGTGATAGCATGATTACAATCAATTTATCAGTAAAACCATCACCTTCAATTAATTTAGGTAACGATACCAATATTTGCAAGGGAACTCATATTATTTTAAACGCAAGCTATCCAAATTCAACGTTTCAGTGGCAAGATAATTCGACAAATCCGACGTTTGTTGTCAATCAACGAGGTTTGTACTGGGTTAAGGCTACAATGGACAGTTGTATTGCCATGGATAGTATTATCATTAATACTATTAATTGTCCATCAATTCTAGAACTTCCTAACATCATCACCCCAAATAATGATGGAATTAACGATTTGTTTATTCCAATTCATGAAAAGAATATTGAAAAGATAAATACAAAGATATTTAATCGTTGGGGCAGTCTGGTGTTTGAAACTGATAATCTGAATATTGAATGGGATGGCAAATATAAAGGTAATTTTGTTTCTGATGGTGTCTATTTCTGGATTATTAATTTTATCGACGGAAATGGAATTGAAACTATGTTAAAAGGGTCATTAACGGTAATGAAATAAAGATTAAATAATTATTACAATTTTAAAAAAAAAAGTGAAACTCATGCCTTGATTCGCATTATCAGTTGTCAGTTGTTACTGATCACTGATTAGTCTCTCATTCTCTTAGTCGTTCATTCTCCCTTTCGCACCCTCGTTTTTTCGTAATTCTCTCCCCTAAAAGGAGAAGGGAGGTTCTTCGATCTAATATTTGTAAAAGTTTCTAATTCGTAATTCGTAATTTTTAATTCGTAATTAATTTATAAGATGCTTCACTTCATTTACCATGAAATAAGGCATGCATGAGCTGCTTACTGAGTCAGCATGACAAAAAATAGCCCCCAGTCTCTTT
>CAZCBG010000157.1:0-1481 GCA_964496885.1 uncultured Bacteroides sp.
TACCGTGGAGTTCGCATGGTCAACTGGGATCCCAAAGCATTGACGGCTGTTTCTGATGAAGAGGTAATTTTTAAGGAGGTAAATTCGAAACTCTATTATATAAAATATTTTATCGAAGGCAGCAGCGATTTTATTACCGTTGCCACTACCCGCCCCGAAACCATTTTGGGCGATACGGCCGTTTGTGTGCATCCGGAAGATGAAAAATACGCTTTTCTGAAAGGAAAAAGGGTATTGGTTCCTTTACTGAACCGTTCGGTTCCAGTTATCTTCGACGAATACGTCGACCGTGAATTTGGAACTGGCTGTCTGAAAATTACACCAGCCCACGATATCAACGACTACAACCTGGGTATTAAATACAAACTCGAAACCATCGATATTTTCAACGACAACGGTACCTTGAACGAAAAAGCACAGTTGTATATTGGCGAAGACCGCTTTGCCGTCCGTAAAAAGATAAGCAAGGAATTAGAAGAAAAAGGCCATCTGGCCAAAATTGAAGAATATGCCAACAAAGTAGGTTATTCCGAAAGAACCGATGAAGTGATAGAACCTAAGCTGTCGCTGCAATGGTTTATGCGTATGGGCGAAATGGCCAAACCTGCCTTAGATGTTGTGATGAACGATGATATTAAGTTTCATCCTGCCAAGTTCAAGAACACTTACCGTCATTGGATGGAAAATGTAAAGGACTGGTGCATATCCCGTCAGTTGTGGTGGGGACAACAAATACCTGCCTGGTACCTGCCCAACCGCGAAATCGTGGTTGCCATGAATGCTGAAGCTGCTTTAGCTATTGCACAACAAAAATTTCCTGATCAAAACTATCAGTTGACAGATTTAATACAGGATGAAGATGTATTGGATACCTGGTTTTCGTCGTGGCTGTGGCCCATCTCTGTATTTGATGGCATCCGCCATCCTGAAAATGATGACATTAAATATTACTATCCTACCAAAGACCTGATTACTGCTCCTGAGATATTGTTTTTCTGGGTAGCCCGTATGATAATGGCCGGACTGGAATACCGCAACGAAATCCCCTTCAAAAATGTGTATCTTACGGGTATAGTAAGAGATAAACTCGGCCGTAAGATGTCGAAATCTCTTGGAAATTCACCTGACCCGATATTGCTGATGGAACAATACGGAGCCGATGGGGTGAGGGTAGGGATGTTGCTTACTTCGCCTGCAGGTAATGATTTACCTTTCGACGAAAGCTTGTGCGAACAGGGCCGTAATTTTACCAATAAAATATGGAATGCCCTGCGTTTGGTAAAAGGCTGGGAAATTGACGAAAATATTCCTCAACCCGAATATGCAAAAACAGCCATTCAATGGTTTGATGCAAAATTAAATGAAACCTTTGCTATCATTGAGGATCACTACGAAAAATACCGCCTGAGCGATGCCCTGATGACTACCTATAAACTGATATGGGACGATTTCTGCTCATGGTACCTCGAAATGATCAAACC
>CAZCBG010000157.1:1581-4558 GCA_964496885.1 uncultured Bacteroides sp.
TGTTGACAGCAGAACCAACAGCAAGCTGGTGGGATTGTGGCGAATACATAGCCACCGCATTCAAATTGCAGGTAGGACATCCACCGGGAGCTCCCACTTTCCAATTGTTTGGTAGAATATTTACCCTTTTGGCTTTTGGCGATGTAAGCAAAGTTGCTTATATGGTGAATGCCATGTCGGCCCTCTCCAGTGGATTCTGTATTTTGTTTTTATTCTGGTCCATCACTTTACTCGGTAAAAAGATCATGGTAAAAGATGGTGAAATGACCACCCCTAAAATGATCGCCATTTTCGCCAGCGGTTTTGTAGGTGCTTTAGCCTATACTTTCTCCGATTCTTTCTGGTTTTCAGCAGTGGAAGGTGAAGTTTATGCCATGTCGTCTTTCTTTACAGCCCTCGTATTCTGGGTAATTCTTAAATGGGACAGTGTTTCGCACGAGAAACATTCCTTCCGCTGGATCATACTCATTTCTTTCCTGATTGGTATCTCTATTGGAGTCCATTTATTGAATTTATTAGCCATTCCAGCCATTGTATTGGTATATTACTTCAAAAATTACAAAACTGCCACACGCAATGGTATACTCCTTTCACTTGGATTATCTGTTGTTATGCTTGGTGTTATATTGTGGGGTATTATCCCTTATATCGTTGATTTAGCCGGAAAATTTGAATTACTCTTTATCAATGGAGTTGGTTTGCCTTTTAATTCAGGAACCATCATTTACTTCATTTTGCTGTTAACGGGCATTATTTTTGGTATCAGGTATACTACCCGCCAAAAGAAAGTGGTCTTAAATACAATTTTTGTAGCCCTCGTCTTCATTCTTGTGGGTTATTCATCTTTCTTAATCCTGGTAATCCGTGCCAATGCCGACACACCTATCAACGAAAACAATCCCAAGGATGCTATCGGTTTGCTTTCTTACCTCAATCGTGAACAATATGGAGAAAACCCCTTGGTATATGGTCAGTATTTTACGGCGCGTCCTATCGGTTCCAAAGAAGGTAGCACTAAATATGTAAAAGGTAAAACCAAATACGATGCAGTAGGTACTAATTTTAGTTATACTTATGATGCCAAGGATTGTACCGTTTTTCCACGTATGTACAGCAACGACGCCAGCCGTCAGCATCCTGCCATGTACAAGGTATGGGCAGGTATTCACGGTGACCGTACGCCTACTTTTAGCGAAAATATCAAATTTTTCTTCCGTTATCAGTTAGGGCATATGTATTTCCGCTATTTTATGTGGAATTTTGCAGGCCGTCAGAATGATATACAAGGACATGGTTACGATACCAACGGCAATAAAGAAATTACAAATGGTAACTGGATCAGTGGTATTAAATTTATAGATGCCATGCGCCTGGGAAATCAAGATCACTTATCTAAATCGCTTTTGAACAACAGAGGCCGCAATACATTTTATTTTTTGCCACTGATACTTGGATTATTAGGGATGTATTACCATTATAAAAAGAATGCAAAAGATATGTTTGTGGTCTTTCTCTTGTTTTTCTTTACCGGTCTGGCCATTGCCATATACCTTAACATGCCGCCCATGCAACCCCGTGAAAGGGATTATGCTTTTGCAGGATCCTTTTATGCCTTTGCCATCTGGATTGGTTTGGGTGTGATGGCCATTTTCGATATGCTATCGAAACGTAAAGTGCCTGCTATGGCAAGTGTGGTATTGGCCACTGTTTTATCCCTGGTTTCGGTTCCTTATATTATGGCTAAAGAAGGTTGGGACGACCACGATCGCAGCAACAGGTATTCGGCCCGAGATATTGCCGTTAACCATCTGAACTCCTGTGCCCCCAATGCTATCTTAATTACCAATGGCGATAACGATACTTTCCCCTTATGGTATGCCCAGGAAGTGGAAGGTGTAAGAACCGATGTAAGAGTGGTAAACTTTACCCTTGCTTCGGGTGCCTGGTATGTGGAACAATTGTTTACCAAAATGTACAAATCACCTCCTTTGCCTTTTACCCTTCCGGTAGAAAAATACAAACAAGGTACCAACGACTACATCCCTGTGAGCGAAAGCAGCGGAAGCGAATTTGTAGATCTGAAACAGGTGATAGACTTTATCAACAGCGACAGTCCCGAAGCCAAGGCAACGATGCAGGACGGACAACTCTCCAGCTATTCACCCACCAATAAGGTGAAACTGAAGATAGATTCTGCTTACTTGATTAGCAAAGGAATCATTCCTAAAGATAAAGTTGGTAAGATTTTCCCATCCATCGAATGGACCATCGGAAAAGCAGGTCTCTATAAAAATGAAACCATGATGCTCGACTTCCTGGCCACCAACAATTGGGAACGCCCGCTGTATTTTGTGAATCCTTCATCTGTTAGAAGTATTGCCAATGTTGCTGATTATTGTCAGCAGGAAGGTATTGTTTCGCGACTCTTGCCTTATGCATCAAGCAATCGTTCCGAAGGCTTCAGTGGAGTTTCCATCGACGCTACCTACGATTTGCTGATGAACAAAAGCAAATGGGGCAATCTCAATCAACCCAATGTTTATGTGGATCCCGAAAGTATGCGGAGCTGCCAGGTAGCGCGCAGTCAGTTTGCAAGGTTAGCACAGGCATTGATTATCGAAAACAAAAAAGATTCAGCCGTGAAAGTCCTCGACAAAGCCAACGAATTTTTCCCTAACAGTAAAATGGAGTTTGATATGTATATGATTTCACATATTCAATTGTATTACCAGGCAGGGGCTTTTGCCAAAGGCAATAAAATGGCTGAGATCATTTTGGCAAAATGCAAAGACGACCTCGATTACTTCGATTCTGTGGAAGCAGAATACCGCAGAAGCGTGGCTCAGGATCGCGGACAAGCTATCTATGCTGTTAAAGGCATCGCCCAGGTTTGCAATATGTTCAAGCAAACCGAGATAATTAAAAAAGCGGAAGACATTATGCGGCTTCATCCCGAAATGTAGAGACTTTTTTAGCT
>CAZCBG010000158.1:0-4535 GCA_964496885.1 uncultured Bacteroides sp.
TTAGGAAGTATGGTGCTCTATGTTGCCCGGACTTTCCTCTCTCTCACCTGAATGAGACAGCGATAGAACGAACTGTTGTTTATCTTGCAAAATTAGCAAAAATAAATGCATTGTCTCATTTTTTTATCTTCTTATCTACTTCGTCAATTGAAAAGTGATGCAGTTTTACAGACTATTAAAAATTGCAAAGTGCTTATTGTATAAATTTTAAATTTTAGCTTCTTAATACTTAAATGATTCTATTTCCAAATTCTCCCTCTCTTACTGTCTCTTCGACTCCAAATACTATTTCCCATGAATTTATTTTATAAAATTAAAAGTAATCAACAATATGATGATAAGAATCCCTATAAGAGCAGTCACAAACAAATAGTCAGCCACAGTTTCAAGCTGAATTTCTCTTTTTTGATTTCTGGTTCGGATGGAAGTAAACGAAAAAAAACATGAAAAAGCCAATACAATTGCAATTGCAGATGTAAATTCATCAATAATACTTATAGCTATTTTATTATTAATATGCAAGGAAGTAATGACGAAAAGGCAAAAACCAAGCAGGCTTGCCGATGTGCTTAAAATGTGTTGAGAGGTGTTATTTGGCATATTTAATTTTTGTTATATGTTTTTTTTAAAAAGAAATTATAAAAGATATAAAAAGCCCAAGTATTATTAAAATACTAAATCCAATCGTTAAAAGCCATCGAATAGATTTGTGGCCAAAACTCAGCCCATAAATCATTTTCAATAAATTGTTACTGCTAATTGCATTCAGAACAGCCATCACTATTACTGAACTTTCAATATTCCATTTACTTTGGAAGAGGTTTAAAATAAAAGGATCGATATCGGTGATTCCTACTGCAAATGACATAACGTTTATACCGTTTATACCGTAATTTTTACTGATGAATCCTGTAACAATTCCAAAAAAAATAAAAAGCCCTGAAAAAACAAGGGCAGTTTTAAATTCAAGCGGATTATGATTCGTTTGTATCAAAGGCTCATCCATTTTTTGATTTTTTAGCTTGGGATGAAATTTCAAGAAATAAACCCCGAGTATGGAAGAGGCAATAATAAATATGATGAAAGAAGGGATAAGCCGAAATGCAATTTCTGAATTAAAAAAAACAGCAAGTAAAAATATTCTTATGTACATCATGCATGTAGCAAAGAGAATAGCTGCTACAACTTTATTGCATTCCTGAGCATCTTTGCTTTTTCTGGCAAGTATAATAGTAGTGGCTGTACTGCTGTATAAACCACCTAAAATCCCTGTAAGAACAATGCCTGCATCGGGGAAAACAAATTTTTTAATAAGGTAGCTTAAATAGGAAATAGCCGATACCGCTACTATCGCCAGCCAGAATTTATAGGGTGAAATATTGATATCAGCCGAAATGGCTGCATCTGGCAGTAATGGAAGAATCACCCCTGCAATCACGAGAAATTTTGCCAATGTGATAAACTCACTATTATCCATTTTTTTTGAAAACTTAAACAGTGTTTCCTTAATTTCAGTCATCACCAATACCGTAATAACAACCAAAATAACAAGCCAATCAGGTTGAGTATAAATCAAAGGTGCAAGACAAAATGTGATAAGTGCAATAACCAGCGAAGTAATACCAAACTTTTTTTTAAACTGTATTTTCTGGAAATAAAATATGGCGAGCCATACCGCAATGATTGCCCCACCGCCCATAAAAGGAATTAAATTCTGGGGACTGATAATGTATAAGATAAAACCCAAAACACCTATCAATGTGAAAGTTCTGTCAGTGCCAAACAAACTTTCAATCTCTTCTTCATTGTGGTGACGTCTTTGTTCCAGTCCTATCAATAGAGAAAATAATGTAATGAGTATGAATTTAACAATGTCAGGTGGAAATAAATTAAATATTTTGGTAGTTGTTTCCATTGGAAATTTTTATTTGTAAAATGATTTAATTATTTTAACAGACACGAAATGAATGATTCAATTTATCTATAATTGTTGGTTTGTCATTTTCTCACTATTTTTTTTTTACAAATATACAATTAATATTTACTCCCCGTATAAATGAAGGGGGAATAATGATTTTAAAAGCTTGACTTAACTTATTGAATTTAAAGATTTAATAAACAGTAAACCATTTTTTATCCAGATATCTTTTCGATTTTAATTCATTAAAATTTAATAGTATTTCAGCATTTACTCCCTATTTGCTGTGATTGATAAATACTTCAGTAGCTCCTTGTCCGTATTTCGCCAGGGAGGCATCAAAGTAATGCAGATTATCATAGGTTTTTAATATTTTAAGCATTTCGTTTTTGAGCACGCCGGCACCTACACCATGTATAAATATTAGCTTATTTGTTTTATTGATAAAAGCCGACTCAAGGCATTTTGTAAAATAATCCAGTTGAATTTTAAGCATTTCTGAATTATCGAGCAAGTAATAATCTTCAACCAATTCACCGATATGAAGATCAATTTCAGCCGTTGTAGCATTCAATTGATGGGTATCCAAAATAGATTCAGATTTTATCTGTGATGCTTTCTTATGTTGAATTTCAGGCTTGTCTTTATCTGAAAACTTTGAAAACTTTGATTGAATAGAAGGAATTTCGGTCAATCGCCCCAATGTTAATACAAGGGCTTTTTCCTGCAAAAAACTAGCATTGATGTAATTTTCATCTTTATAAAAACGGCTGGGTTTGATCTTAAAATCTGAATTCATAGGTGTTAGTAATCTATCCTTAAATTCAGCATGAAACAGTATTTGTACATTACCTGAACTCCATGATTCCAGATCTTCTCTATCAATGGTGGTTAATACTTTTTTGCTTTCAGGATCCATCACGTCATAATCCATGCCATGGTAGTTGCCTTCATCGTCCATCAAGGTAAAATTAAACAACGTATGAAATTCTGTATGATTAATCAGACAAACATCCAGCATGCCAGTCAACAACCATCGTTGGTCATGAGGAATATAAGCCAGATAAATACCGGCTGCAAGGTTTTCACTTCCATAAGATTTAAGCAAAGCCGATTTGCCATCTTCTTCAATTTCTTCGTCTTCTGCTGCCTGTTGAATAAGATTTGGGTTTACATTGTATTCCTGGTTAAATAATCGGGCAGCTGCAGAACTCTCATCTATTTTTAATAATTCTGCTGCCATGGTAGGGACTTCAAACCCTTCTTCGATGGCAACATTCACCATTGTCGAACTAAGTATTTTGGTTACGATACCACCTCCACTTGTATTTAAAAATTTTACTTTATCACCTGGTTTAAAGTTCATTGCGATGTATTTGAATTTGTGTTTGAATGAGCTGAATTTGCTTGTAATTTTTTTTAAAAAGGCATTTAATATTACATAAATGCCTAGTATTTATCATCTTGTGTAAATACTAATTAATCGGCAAAGTTAGTGATTTAAAGCTCATTTGGAGCTTTTTTTATTGAAAAGGCAGGAAAGTTTTTATTCGAATGAAACTTTATTCATATAAAATACGGTTCGTTTGCTGCGGTTAGCCAAAGAATTATTTTTAATAGTTTGTATACCAAACGCTAAATAATAATTTGCATACCAATAATCAATATTTGAAGATGGGCTGAACATAGCTTTATCGTTGGCATAACTCATTTCAACTTTGAGGTTTCCAATGTCAAAAGAAGTAGTTGTGTCATTCATTATTTTATAAACTAGCTCACCATCATCGTTATAGGAAATGAGCAGCTCATCTTTCAATGGCATCACACTCACTTTTTCTTTAATTTCCATACTAAGTATGTTCCAGATATCGAACAATTGATTCCATTTTGTATTCCCTTCTTCATCAAGACATAAAACAAATGCATTGGTATAACGGTAACCATCGAAAATAGTTCGTGAAGTAGGAGTCATCCGACCGTAATAATCATAGGTCATATCAGAGATAACGCGGTATTCGGGATACAAGGCTTCGGCAACCAATATGAGTTGATGATCCATTTGAATTACCTTATGTTCAATAAGTAAATAGTTGAGTGAGAATTCTTTCTTTGTTTTGTTTTCCTGAATTTTTTTAATCTTGGAGACTTCCCGTTTGTTGAGGTATTTATTGATGTTTTCGTAAGATAAAAAATTAATAAAATGTATCGGATGTATGCTATCCTTCTCCAACTTCACAAAATATGTCCCTGCAGCTTCTAAAAGCACTGAAGTCTCTGCATAACTGGATGTTTTTTCGTCAGATAAGTTGTAGGATCCAGATATTGCAATAGATCCATCTTTTAAAAGTGTAATCATACCCGTTAAAAGTTTTCGGCTTTCATCCGAATTCTTTATTTCAATTGATGACAATTCGGTTCCTGATAAATCATACTTTCTTAGAAAAAAACTATTTGCATATTTGCTAACTTCTTTTTTTATAAGCAAATACATTACTTTATTTAAACTGTCAACTGACATGCATTCTACATTCGTATTGTCGTTTTTATCAATTAGAATTTCTTTTAAGCTCCCCTGACTATAATCAATATTAATCAGCATAATATTAGATTTATTCTC
>CAZCBG010000159.1:0-2300 GCA_964496885.1 uncultured Bacteroides sp.
TAGCTTCAGGTGACTGGAGTTCAGACGTGTGCTCTTCCGATCTGCAAGGTCAGATTTTCGCTTTTGGGTTTCATTGCCTTGATGGCATCGTTTTTATCAATTTCAAGCAATTCGTTTTCAGCAGTAAGTACTTTTATTCTTTCGCCCTGCTTTTTCCCCTTGTCATAATTAATACCGGCCAGAATTACAGAACCGGCAACTACAGCACCAACGCCTACAATTCCCATTTCCTGTAAGAATTCTCTTCTTGATTTACTTTTAGGTTTTTCTTCTTTATTACTCATTCCTTCGTTTAATTCAATTTCGTAAACAGAGATTTATTGATACAAAGATAGAATAAACTTATTATTATACGAACATTAAAAATAAATAAATAATAAAAAAAAATTTTTTAACAGTAAATCCTGCTTTATAAGATTAGTTTTGGAAATGATGAAATGGCTAATTTTAAAAACTGATTTTAGCGGGAATTTTAGGTTAAATAAAATTTGCAAAAAGAGATAAGATAATAAGGAGTAGGGAGATAGAATAATAAATCAAAGTATTCTTGTGCTTATTCTTATCTGATTTTACATTTATTGAAATGATTAATCCAAGATTTGCAATGAGTAAAGCAAATAACATTAATACTATGTGTTCGATGGGCCAAAGTCGTTTTGAAACGATTTTCATTGAATGCTCTGCACTTAAATAATTAAATCCCATATCCGATTCGAGATTTGAAAAAAGTATCAATCCGAAAATTAGTTGAATATAGAGGCTGATGATAAATCCAAAGGATAATATTTTATCAAGTCGTAAATAATCTTCATTTTTGTAAATTCCTTTAAATGAACGAATAAAAATCCAAATAGCAATTACTAGGAAAGTGAGACTTGTTAAAGTATGAAGAATTTTAAAAATCGAAAATCCATTTTCAGGGTTTATGATAAGCAGCATGTATCAAATTTTTGTTCAAGGTATTAATAATTCTTTTTCATTCAATTGTGACATTTTATATTTTAGATTGAAGTAGTACTAATCTTTGACAGCATCAGCAAGCATTTTAGCTTGTAAGATACGATCGGCCATTCCAATTCCATTTCTGAGGTTTCCACCGATAATAAATCCGGGAAATTGCTGTTCAACAGATTCTATTGCTTTAAAACGTTCACCACTATCTGCTTCATATTGTGGAATTGCCCATTCGTGGCGAATGATTTTCAATAAATCGGGTTTAAATTCATCGATTTGCATCAGATCGCAAACCTCTTTTTTAAGGATTTCTAAAATCTTATCATCAGTAAGTTGGTAAATTTCAGGTCTGCGAACACCACCCATAAAAATCGAAAACAGGGCACCGTCTTTGGGTGCTCTATTGTTGAACAATGCCGACATAAACAATGCTCCCAAAAGATCTCTTTTTTCTTTAAATGGTATTAATCCCCCAAATGCATCCAATTTGATTCCTTTCCATTGGTCGAAGCCTAATACTACTTCAATAACTTTGGTATAATGTAAGGCTGTGATTTTAACTAAAACATCTTTACTGATAAAAGGTGCCAAATGATTTAACTGATAGGCTCCGATAGTTGAAATTACTTTTTTAGTTTCAATTTCAATGCGTTCACCCGATTTGTTATGATAGGAAACTATAAAATAATCCGCAATTGGTTTAACTTGGATATCTTTAGTTTCTAGCAAAACAGATGATGTACCTAATTTTTGATAAATGGCTTCAATTAAAGCAGAAAGCCCTCCTTTGACAGAGAATACGCCTCTGGTCACTTTTTTTTCTTCTTCTGTTTTTTTGATAAAACTTTTTTGGATAGTTCCTTTGATGAAACTACCATAATCCTGTTCTAAATTATAAAGTTTAGGCAGGGCATATTTGGGAACCAGGCGATTGGGATCACCGGCATAAACACCCAATATAAAGGGGTCGATGGCAAAATCAAGAAAGCTTTGGCCCATTCTTCGTTTAACCAGCTCAGCAAGAGTTTCGTGTGGGTTTTTCCCTTTTGAGCGGAAAGGTTCTACCAATATCCTGAATTTATCTTTCAACGAAAATAAGGGTGTAGTAACTGCAGCTTTTAAGCCTCCTGGCAGGGCTTCCCACTTCCCGTTTTTTAAAATCAATCGTCTCTTGTTATGATCACTGGCTTCTTCCAGTTCACAATCGTTTTTGTAATCTTCGAACAGACGAATTACTTCTTCATTACCAATAACACCTGAATTAGGACCTTCTTCGTAAATATATCCTTTCTCATGAACAGTTTTGATTACACCACCCACTTTATCAGATTGTTCCAATACTAAAA
>CAZCBG010000159.1:2400-4525 GCA_964496885.1 uncultured Bacteroides sp.
TCATGAACAGTTTTGATTACACCACCCACTTTATCAGATTGTTCCAATACTAAAAAATCGATTCCTCTTTTTTTAAGATGATGAGCAGTTGCCAATCCTGTAATACCTGCGCCAATAATAATTACGTCCTTCATTTTATGTTATTTTTTTTCAATAATATCCTTCAGTAAATTGATAAAAGTCTGATTTGCAACGGGTATTGCTACTCTTGAAATGTTTTTTATTCCAAGTTCGGTTTTCGCAAATGGGATGATATCATGGTCAAGATCATACATAGTTTCAAGATTCTCGTTCACAAAACTAATGGGAATAATTAGTATCTCATCCTTGCCTTGTTCTGCCAATTTTTTCAAACTATCTTTGGTGTCAGGTCCTATCCATTTTCCTTTCATTCTCGATTGATAAGCAAATTCAAAATTCAAGCCTGTTTTTTTTGCGATTAATTTAGCACTTTCTTCGATGGCTTTTGGATAAGTATCTCCATTATTAGCCATAAAGGTTGGAATGGAATGTGCACTAAATAATAGATAGGGGTGAAGATAGTTCTCTTTTTTCAAATGATTCAATATAAGCCCCGACCAGAAATCAACAAATGCATCCATTGCATAAAATTCTCTGATGAAGTTAATCTTTAGATTTTTGTTTTCTTCCAATACACTGTTTACATCATTTTCGACACTATAGGTAGTTGAGAAACTTGACTGAGGATATAAGGGGATTACTGTTACATCAAAAATATGATCATTTATAAACGAAGCAAGACTTTCTTTTATGAGTGGTTTAGAATAAGAAAATGCCAGTTTAACGCTGTAATTTTCTCCTAATTCCTTTTGAAGCGAAATTACTGTTTGACGAGTGGCTTCAATGATAGGTGAGCCACCTATCATTTCATATTTTTCCCATGATTTTTTATAACGGGTGTTACTTATAAAAAAAGAGAGGAATGCACGTCCCAATTTACCAAGTGGTATAATAAAAGGATCGTTAAACATCCTGGCTAAAAATTTTTTTAGTTCAAGAGGGTTCGCTGCTCCTCCCATATCTACAATCAATATGCCTTTCATTATACTGTTTTTGAATAAATGGAAGCTCCCTGACTTAGGTCTGGGTCAAAAGCCATGGCAATATTACGGGCAATCATACGGCCGATGTCGCTGATTTTGATTCCTTCTTCGCTGATAATGATAAGATTGTCTTTTTCGAAGTTGAGCAATTTAGTTGCATCAAAATCGATGATCGTCTTTATTTCATCAGCAGTTAAGTTAAATTCTGCTGCAATTTCATCAAATATCAAAACACCGTTGCACATAATACTATTGATAACTGAACGTACAATTTGTTGTTTGGTGCTTAATGCATAACCTCGTTCAACAGCAAACCCTGTTTTTTCGATGGCTTCCATGTAATGGGTGATATTTTTAAAATTTTGTGCATAAGCACCCCATAACTGACTGATTGAAGATGCACCAAAACCATAGACCTGTCCCGTTGTTTCAAGGGTGCAATATCCCTGAAAGTTTCTATGCAAACGTTTTGATTTAAATGCGGTAGCTAGTTGATCGTTAGGGTGAGCAAAATGGTCGATGCCAATTGCCTCGTAACCAGCTTGCTGTAATAACTGTATATTGTTGATCAACATTTCCATTTTTTCTTTAGGTTCAGGAAGTCCGATTTTTTCGAGTTTCAACTGTTCTTCTTTAACCCAGGGTACATGTGCATATGAAAAAGTGACAATTCTGTCAGGTTTGATTTCAATGGCTTTTTTCATGGTTTCCATAAAGCTATCAACGGTTTGTAGAGGTAAACCGTAAATGAAATCAAGATTTATTCCAGTAAAACCTTTGGTGCGAAGATAATCCACCACATCTTTTACAGGCAGTTTAGGTTGCTGACGATTCACAACCTTCAGTACATCTTCTCTGAAATCCTGAATTCCAAGGCTCATTCTGTTAAAACCCATAGCTGCCAATTGATCGATATGGGTAAATTCGAGGTAAGCTGGACTGCATTCAATGGCTATTTCTGCTTTAGGGTCAAGGATAAATGTCTTTTTTAGCAGATTCATAATATCTTCGATGAATTTCATCGAAATAGAGTTGGGTGTACCACCTCCCCAATGGATTTG
>CAZCBG010000160.1:0-4494 GCA_964496885.1 uncultured Bacteroides sp.
TGAGGTGTAAGAATAATTCTTGATTTTACATTGGCTTTCGGAACACCTGGCATCAATTTTATAAAGTCAACAATAAATTCAGACTGTGAATGTGTGATTACAGCTAAATTTGAATAAATTCCTTCTGCAACTTCTGCACTCAATTCAATATTTAATTGATTTTGATCATCTTGTTGATTCATCATTATGAGTTTTTACGGTTTATCATTTCATTCATTTCTTCAGCAGAACCTACGATCAGACTTTCGTATTCACGTAAACCTGTTCCTGCAGGAATCAGATGTCCTACCAAAACGTTTTCTTTCAAACCGATTAAATTATCAGTTTTTGCACTGATGGTAGCTTCGGTAAGTACTTTCGTTGTTTCCTGGAAAGAAGCAGCCGATAAGAAACTCTTGGTTTGTAGGGAAGCTTTAGTAATCCCTTGTAAAACCTGACGAGCAGTTGCAGGTTGAGCATCTCTGGATTCAACCAACATTTTATCTTTACGTTTCAATGTAGAGTTTTCATCTCTGATTTTACGTGCACTCACAATTTGTCCTGCTTTGTAAAAATCAGAATCACCAGGATTTTCAACTACTCTTTTTCCAAAGATTTCATCATTTTCTTCCTGGAAATCTATTTTATTTACCAGTTCACCTTCAAGGAATTTAGTATCACCTGGATCGGCAACTTCAACTTTACGCATCATTTGTCGTACAATGACTTCATAATGTTTATCATTGATTTTTACACCCTGCAAACGGTAAACTTCCTGAATTTCATTTACAATGTATTCCTGAACTTTCATTGGTCCCTTGATGGCAAGAATGTCAGATGGAGTCATTGCACCTTCAGAAAGTGGGGTTCCGGCTTTTACATAGTCATTTTCCTGCGCAAGAATCTGTTTTGAAGTAGGAATTAAATAGGTTTTTTCTTCACCTGTTTTAGAAGTAATTACAACTTCTCTATTCCCACGTTTTAGTTTTTTGCTGAATGAAACCACACCGTCAATTTCTGAAACTACAGCTGGATCAGAAGGATTACGTGCTTCAAAAAGTTCTGTTACACGTGGCAAACCTCCAGTGATATCACCAGATTTACCAAAGGCTCTTGGAATTTTAGCGATAGTTTCGCCGGCAACAATTTTCTTGCCTTCGTCGCAGCTAATATGAGCGCCAACAGGTATATCGTAGATTTTCAAAACTTCACCACCTGCAGAAAGTATGCTGATAGATGGATTTTTAGATTTCTGACGGGTTTCTATAACAACTTTATCCTGATAACCAGTTTGATCATCAGATTCAATTCTATAAGTTACACCTTCAATAATATTGTCATAAGAAACTTTTCCTGCTACTTCTGAAAGAATTACAGCGTTGTATGGATCCCAATCAGCTATCATCAAGCCTTTTTTAACATCGCTTCCGTTATGAACATATAAGTTAGAACCATAAGGTATGAAACTCGAGGTCAAAACTATACGGGTATGTTTATCAATAATACGCATTTCAGCAGAACGACCGATAACAACCTCATAATTTCTACCATCTGTATTTGCAAATTCAACAGATCGTAATTCATCAATTTCAAGTATACCATCATATTTAGCTTCTATCCTTGATGAAATAGCAATGTTTGAAGCAGTACCCCCAACGTGGAAAGTTCTCAACGTAAGCTGAGTACCAGGTTCTCCAATTGATTGAGCTGCAATAACGCCCACAGCTTCACCTTTTTGAACCATTCTACCTGTTGCAAGATTTCGTCCATAACATTTTGCACAAACACCTTTTTTAGATTCGCAGGTTAATACCGAACGAATTTCAACCTCTTCAATGGGTGAGTCTGCAATAAGTTGACAAATTTCTTCAATTAACTCTTTACCAGAGCTTATAATTAGTTCACCTGTCTGAGGATGGTAAATATCATGTAATGAAACACGGCCTAAAATCCTGTCGTATAATGATTCAACTGTTTCTTCATTTTTCTTTAAAGCAGTAGTAACCAATCCTCTTAATGTACCACAATCTTCGTCAGAAATAATAACATCCTGTGAAACATCAACCAGACGACGTGTTAAATAACCTGCATCTGCAGTTTTCAAAGCAGTATCGGCCAAACCTTTACGAGCACCGTGGGTTGAAATAAAGTATTCCAAAACCGACAATCCTTCTTTAAAGTTGGAAAGAATAGGATTTTCGATAATTTCACCACCGGTAGCACCTGATTTTTGTGGTTTTGCCATCAAACCTCTCATACCGGATAACTGACGAATCTGTTCTTTAGATCCACGGGCTCCAGAATCAAGCATCATATAAACCGGATTGAATCCTTGTTTATCTTTTGCCAATTGTTTCATGAGGGTTTGTGTAAGATGAGAGTTGGTATGTGTCCAGATATCAATAATCTGATTGTATCTCTCGTTGTTGGTAATGAAACCCATATTATAGTTGTTCATTACTTCATCAACTTCAGCATTTGCATCAGCAACCAATTGTTCTTTAATAGCAGGGATGATAACATCGCCTAAATTAAAAGACAAACCACCCTGAAAAGCCATCATAAAACCTAAGTCTTTGATATCATCCAGGAATTTTGCTGTTTTTGCAGTACCTGTTTTTTTCAAAACAGAACTGATAATATCGCGTAAGGATTTCTTGGTAAGCAATTCATCAACAAAACCATATTCTTTAGGAACTACTTGATTGAATAAAACACGACCTACTGTAGTTTCTTTTAGTTGTTTTTTAATGCTGCCATCTTCTTGTTCAACATCAATCATCACTTTAATCCAGGCATGCAAATCTACTTTTTGTTCGTTGTAAGAAATAATAACTTCCTCAGCAGAATAGAATTTTTTCCCTTCGCCCATAACAGGGTTTTCGGGTTCGCTTAACCTTCCTTTGGTGATATAATAAAGACCTAAAACCATGTCCTGAGATGGAACAGTAATAGGAGCTCCATTGGCAGGGTTTAAGATATTATGAGAAGCCAGCATGAGTATCTGAGCCTCTAAAATTGCAGCATTTCCCAGTGGAACGTGAACAGCCATCTGGTCACCGTCAAAGTCGGCATTAAAAGCAGTACAAACTAATGGATGTAAACGAATTGCTTTACCTTCAACCAAACGAGGTTGAAATGCCTGAATACCCAAACGGTGTAATGTTGGTGCACGGTTTAGCATTACCGGATGACCTTTTAAGATACTTTCCAAAATATCCCAAACTACAGGATCTTTTCTGTCAACAATTTTCTTAGCAGATTTTACTGTTTTTACAATCCCTCTTTCGAGCATTTTGCGGATAATAAATGGCTTAAATAATTCAGAAGCCATGTCTTTTGGTATGCCGCATTCGTTCAATTTTAACTCAGGACCTACCACAATAACCGAACGACCTGAATAGTCGACACGTTTACCTAATAAATTCTGACGGAAACGACCTTGTTTACCTTTTAAGCTATCGCTTAATGATTTTAAGGCTCTGTTGGATTCCGTTTTCACTGAACTGGCTTTTCTGGAGTTATCGAACAACGAATCCACAGCTTCCTGAAGCATACGTTTTTCGTTACGCATAATAACATCAGGTGCTTTGATTTCAATTAATCGTTTTAAACGGTTGTTTCTGATAATTACCCTACGGTACAAATCATTCAAATCGGAAGTAGCAAAACGACCACCATCCAGAGGCACAAGTGGTCTCAGTTCAGGTGGAATTACAGGAACTACTTTAACAATCATCCATTCGGGACGATTTTCAATTCGATGTTGTGCATCACGGAAAGCCTCGAAAACTTTGAGTCTTTTTAATAAATCTTGTTTTCTTTGTTGTGATGTTTCGTTGCTTGCACGGTGGCGAAGGTCAAACGACATTTGATCCAGATCAAGTCTGGACAATAGATCGTGTAATGCTTCAGCACCCATTTTAGCAATAAATTTATTGGGGTCTTTATCATCCAGATTTTGGTTATCGGCTGGAAGATTTTCAAGAATTTCGAAATATTCTTCTTCTGATAAGAAATCAAGATAATTTACACCCTCATTTTTCTTTATACCAGCATTGATTACTACATATTTTTCGTAATAAATAATCATGTCGAGTTTCTTGGTTTGCAAACCAAGTAAAGAACCTATTTTATTAGGCAAAGATCTAAAAAACCATATATGTGCGACAGGAACCACTAACTGTATGTGTCCCATTCTTTCTCTTCTTACCTTTTTCTCGGTAACTTCAACACCACAACGGTCGCAGACGATGCCTTTGTATCTGATACGTTTATATTTACCGCAATGACATTCCCAATCTTTTACAGGTCCAAAAATTCTTTCACAAAACAAACCATCTCTTTCGGGTTTGTAAGTTCTATAATTAATGGTTTCTGGTTTAAGTACTTCACCTCTTGAACGTTCAAGAATTATTTCGGGTGAAGACAAACTTATAGTAATGCTTGAAAATTCATTCTTTACGGTATTGTCTTTTCTGAAAGCCATATTTTTAATGTTAAAAAATTAAAATA
>CAZCBG010000161.1:0-4479 GCA_964496885.1 uncultured Bacteroides sp.
AACTATTCTCTAATTCTCGGGTAATCTATAGAATAATGCAAACCTATGCTTTCCTTGCGTTCCATCGCCATTTTGATAATCAGATAACCAATATTGATTAAATTTCTAAGTTCGCAAAGTCGGGTTGTTAAAATGGATTTATCGTACAAATCCTCGGTTTCCTGGTACAAAATATCCAGCCGGTCAAAAGCTCTTTTCAAACGCAAGTTCGATCTTACAATACCCACATAATTTGACATGATCAACTGCAGTTCTTTCAGTGACTGGGTGATGAGTACCATTTCCTCATTCATCACCATGCCTTCAGAATTCCAATCGGGGATATCGTCACAATAGCTTATATTATTTACTTCATTTAAGGCATTTATGCTGGCTCTATGCGAAAAAACGAGGGATTCAAGCAGAGAGTTGGAGGCAAGCCGGTTGGCTCCATGCAAGCCGGTTGAAGCGCATTCCCCTGAAGCATATAAATGGATGATAGAACTTCTTCCCCATTCGTCCACCTTAATACCGCCACAGTTATAGTGAGCTGCCGGAACCACAGGTATCATATCGCGGGTAATATCAATGCCTATACTCAAACACTTGGCATAAATCGTAGGGAAATGATCAATCAGTTTATTTTTGTCCAGATGACGAGCATCGAGGTAAAGGTAATCCCAGCCATTAATTTTCATTTCGCTGTCGATGGCCCTAGCCACTATATCGCGGGAAGCCAGTGAGCCTCTCGAATCATATTTTTGCATGAATTCTTTTCCATCCAATGTTTTCAGTATCGCCCCAAATCCTCTCAATGCTTCAGAAATCAGGAAGCTTGGCTTTTCGTTGGGATTGTATAAAGAAGTTGGATGAAACTGAATAAACTCCATGTTTTCAACCTTGCCCTTGGCCCGATAAACCATCGCGATTCCATCACCTGTTGAAATGGCAGGATTAGTTGTGGTATTGTAAACGTTCCCATTGCCACCCGTTGCAATTAAGGTAACTTTGGATAAATAAGTATCTATTTCATGGGTTGTCTCGTTCAACACATAAGCTCCGTAACAATGGGTGTCAGCGGTACGGCGGTTAACCTCTATTCCTAAATGGTGTTGGGTGATAATATCCACTGTAAAACTGTCTTCCTTTATTTCAATATTGGGGTGAGCAGCTATACTTTTCAGCAAAGCTCTTTCGATTTCATTGCCTGTATTGTCCTTGTGATGGAGAACTCTGAATTCAGAATGACCGCCTTCCTTGGCCAGATCGTACATTCCTGATGCATTTTTATCGAAATTGGCCCCCCATTCTATCAGTTCTTTTATTCTATCGGTAGATTCAGTAATGGTGATACGGACAATCTTTTCATCGGACAGTTCATCGCCGGCTATCATGGTATCTTCAATATGTTTTTCGTAAGTGTCTGGCGTGTACATTACAGCAGCAATACCACCCTGGGCATATTTGGTAGATCCCTCTTCAGCTTTTGATTTGGTAATGATACAAACTTTACCAAAATCTGCCACCTTCAATGCAAAGCTTAAACCTGCAATTCCCGAACCAATGACCAAAAAATCAACTTTCTTTCTCATCTATTGTTTGCAATTAGCTTACAAAAATACAAAACTAAAAGCTATCTATGAAAATTGGAGGAAATTATATTTGGAAAAGGGCTCATTATAGTTTTTTCGACAAAAGTTATGATAATCAAAAAATCTACTTTCCCTCCACTTTATGAACTTTACAAACTCAATAAACTCATTCATTCCTCTTATTCATAATTTCAAATTGAATATGCAAAGACTCCCCTTTCTGATCCACCAAGGTAAGTCGATGTAGACCGGCTTCCGGTGCAATGGATTTCTGGTGGAATTGGTTAGTGGAACCGATGAACTGATTGTCCAGATGCCAGTAAACTATTGAATGCGAATTACGGGTTGCCAATTTAAAAACCGTGCTTCCGGCATTGCCGTTTAAATCAATAGGGATGTAGATTTTACTATTGTTGGCCGGATAAATCATTTCCATGGAATGTGTTTCGCCCGAAGAAGCGCAATCGGCCCTGAAAGGTGGCAATACTTTGTAAAACGGATTCTTGTTTTTGAAATACCATTCCATTACAGGGGGCAATACAAACCAAGTAAGGTGTTGCATATTATCTATAGACTCGCAACTGGAATTAACCTGCCATTTCCCTGTTTTATCCAGATGAACTATTTGATGATATGGACAAACCTGGGTTTTCAGTGCCTTTTTTGGAACCTTGATTTTAATAGGAGATTCGCAAATATCAGAAGCTCTATAACCACTATACCTGCATACAGGAATTTCAGCCATATCGCTTTCAGGAAGACTAAACCAGTTGCAAGGTTTCAGTATTTTAAAAATATCAAACAAAATGGGAGCTGCGGATCCTAATCCTGTAAGTCCGGGTCGGCCTTCACCGGAAGCATTTCCTACCCAGACTGCCACTACATAATCTGGTGTAACGCCAATGGACCAGGCATCGCGGTTGCCGAAACTTGTACCAGTTTTCCAAGCTATACGGGCAGAGGAAGAAAACTGTTGCCATTGCAACTCCTCGTCGGGACGAGAAACCTCTACCATTGCTTCCAATGCGAGCCAAATAGGAGCAGCATCTAAATAAGAGGATTTTTCCAGTTGCTTTTTATAAGGAATAATTTCGCTTTTTATATATAAAGGGGGATGAAAATCTGCTTTATCGTACTTGCCCTGATAGCTGGAAAAATGATTCAATGTTCGTGCCATAGAAGCATACATACCTGCTAGATCCCATAATCGAGCTTCTGCACCTCCTAAAATGAGGGATAATCCATAATGTGAGGAAGGCTTAGTTAGTGTGGTCATGCCCATTTTTTTCAACAAGGTATAAAACGGTTCTACCCCATAGCTTTGAAGCATTTTAACTGCTGGAATATTGAGCGAACGCGATAAGGCTTGACGTGCAGGAACGGCTCCATCATAAGTAAGGTTATAGTTTTCGGGTACAAAGCCTCCGATTTGCATTGGAACGTCCGGTATCAATGTGGTTGGAAGTAACAAGCCATCATTCAGCATGGCTGCATATAAGTATGGTTTTAAGATACTTCCTGTACTTCTGGGTGAAAGTATGATGTCTACATCGTTGCTGTAATCTTTCCCGCTTTGTGAAGGAGTATTAGCTGTATACGCCAATACATTACCAGTATTTACGTCCAGTACAATAGCTGCGGCATTATGAATTTCGTTGGCTTGCAGTACATTATGATTCAATGCAATAATCTCATTTACTTTTTCCTGTAAATGAATATCAAGGGTAGATTGTACATTCTGCCCTGCTTTTCCTTCATTAACGGCTCTTTCGAGCAAATGTGCCGAAATTTGTGGCAATGCAAAAGGTTTTTCAGGCAAGGCTTCATTTTTTGAAAGTTCGCAAGTGGTTTTGTCAATAATTTCTTGTAGGAACAATTTGTCCAACAGCTGATTCCTTTTTTTTAAAAGTCTGATGTGGTTCTTCCCAGGATAAATCAGAGCAGGACTATTCGGTAAAACTGCCAGGGTTGCGGTTTCTGCCCATGAAAGCTTATTAGCACTGTTTCCAAAATACCGCCAGGCAGCTGCATCCATACCCACTACATTGCTTCCAAAAGGTGCGTGAGAAGCATACAAACGAAGGATTTCAGCTTTACTGTAAGTAAGTTCCAGCCGCATAGCAAGCAAGGTTTCAATCAGTTTTTCGAAAAAAGTTCTGCTTTTGTTTTTTCTTGAAAGTCTAATTACTTGCATGCTGATTGTACTCCCACCACTTACTATTTTACCTTTTCGAAGATTCAGGTAAAGGGCTCTAATCATCGAAACCAGATTAAACCCTGGATGATAATAAAAGTGTTTATCTTCAAATTGGATGATGGCTTTAGCAAATTTATCGGGGACCTGAGTCGTTTCAGGAAATCGCCACTGACCATCAGCTGCAATTTTTGCCCCTAATAATTCTCCATTCTGATCGCGTAAAACCGTTGAATTGGAATCTACAAAGAGTGGTTTTGGTAGGGAAAACCAAAAGAGAAGTATTAAAACAAGCAATACTGCCCATTTTATATTTCGTTTATGTAGAAACTTTTTTTTAAAATTCTGAAAATCCATTTTTATTTATTTGGTAACACTGAAAGGGGTATTTCCAAGTTAATATTTGCATTATTATTAGAAAATCTAAATATCTTTCATATGAATTCAGATAAAGAGCTTCTTTATTAATTAAAGTTTTAATACTATTGTTTGAAACATTAAATTTATTACAAAAGCCAACTCAAGATTTCTTTATCAGATGTTTCTTCGCTAATTTTTGCAAAAATAGGATTCCATTTTGAATATAATTTTTGATTTTCTACATACTTCTAATCATCCTTTATCTCTTTATTATATTTATTAAAGTCCTAACATAAGCCAATTCTTTATTTATTTAACAGATGTAATAATTATATTTTTACAAACTTTAAATAA
>CAZCBG010000162.1:0-4475 GCA_964496885.1 uncultured Bacteroides sp.
ATGGAACACAGATGACACAGTTGCTGCAGATTTACACAGCCTTCCTCGCCTTTTCGCTCCCTCGCTCTCTCAGTCTCTTAGTCTTAAATTCATTGATTCCTAATTTATCATTTCTAATTCATCATTCCCCCAATTACCGTTTAATTCTCTCCATAATTTTCTCATCCATTAATTCTCTCAACGCGTCTTTGGCAATCCATTGAGCTGTTTTATTTTTGTTTTTCAACAATGTATCAATGCACTCCAGTGCTTTCACTCTTAAAAAATAACTCCTTTTGCCCATTTGCCGCAAGGCCCAGTTGACGGCTTTTCTAACAAAGTTTCTTTCATCTTCAGCGTTGGCAATTATTAAATCAAAAAAAGGCAAGAATTTTTCATCCACTGCTTTTTTATCGCCAACAGCCAGCGTAGCCATCATTGCAAAACCGGCACGTTTAGTGTATTCTTTTTCTGAAAGCGTCCATTCAATGGCTTTATCATAAGCATAAGGCGTATACCTGAACAAATTACCACAACATTGGTCGCAGACATCCCATGAATTAAAATCCTTGACCCACACATCCATTTGAATAGGAGTGACTTTTTTTTTATCAGCTATCATACTGGCGAGTATACGGGCTTCGTGTAGGCCAGTCTCCCATAATTCATTGGCTAAGGCGTGGTTTTTGCCTATTTGCTTTGCCATATTTCGCAATGCAGGCATCGAAATACCCAGGGCATTTTCAATTTTTATACCGAAGTGGGACATTCCTTCCAGTGATTTCTTATTGCTGAGTGCATTCAATGCTGCAACCACTTTATCTTGATTCATATTAAATGCCTAAATAAATATAAAGCCAACTACCAAATACAATCAGGTAGATGATTTCGGATAGGATGATTTTTTTTATTTGCACGATAAAGTTGGCAAAGAAAAAAGAAAAGGGGATAAAAAGAAGGCCCAACTGAAAAATAAAAAAATCTTTCGCGAAGATGAAGGACAAAATGCTCAATATTGAAAATGTAATCAGTACAATTATTTTTTTTCTGTAAAAAATAGATCTTTCGCTTAATCGTGAAGAAGTTACAATAAGTGCAATGATGAAAAACAAAGCCAATATACAAAGGAAAATGATATGCGAAACCTGAAGATGAGGATGCTGTAAATTGATATTTTTGAAAAACATTCGATAGTCTAATAATTTGTTTTGAAGTCTATCTGTTAGAAAATAAAAGCAGCCTAAAAATAAATAAGGAGTGATAAAACCAAGCAGACTGATGAGCCATTCTCTCCATTTTAAAATGCTGAAAATCAATAAAACCAACCAAATAAAAAACATAAAAATGAAAACAGGAAAGTAAAACTGCGAAGCGATGGAAATCATAAGGGCAGCATTAAAAATTTGTTCATAACTCTCAGCTTTGCTATAGGCGGTGAAAATGGTCTGCAAGCCAAGGATGATAAAAAGGTTGGCAAATAGCAAGGGCTGGATGTTTTGAAAGTTTTCAAAGCTGCTCATCAACACAACGTACAGAAAAGCAGGCAATAGCGTATTTTTTGGGCTTAAGTCGTTGGAAGACAGTATTCGTTTAAATATCAATGCCTGTAGGATGAGCAATGCAAAGCTGAGGCTGATTTTTAAGTAAAGGTGATTGCCCAGCATCCATTTAATAATATCATACAAAGGAGCATTCAAAGGGGCATAACTGATGTCGGCTGAAATAAATGCTTTGATCCAGATAATCAGAGCGGTTACAATAAAAAAGATGAATTGAAAAATATAGTCAGATTTGAAAATCCTGGTAAACATGAGCGATAGATTTTGGCTACAAACCTACGAAAAAAATCTCAAATGCCTGAGTGCTTTGTGAAGATTTTCTCAACTATTTGCTCATTAAAAAAAGAGAACATCGATGACGCAAATGCTCCGGATTTTCAAAGATTCATTGCTGCACATAACTGATTCGTAATTTATAATTCATAATTCGTAATTTATAAAAAAAGATGCTTCACTTCGTTCAGCAGGACAAAATACAGTGAGCTCTCGCTCCCTTTGTCTCTTAGTCTCTTAGTCTCTCCCTGTCTTAGTCTCTTAACCCATCGTTCTCTCAGTCACTTTGTCTTTCGATAACTTTAAGTGTAAACCCTTATAAAAATATGCAATTTTCAGGGTTTACACTTGAAGCTATTAGGTATTTATACTAGGTTGTTTTTCAGCGTTTACTCTTATTTCTTTCAGTGTTTACGCTATTATATTTAAGTTAAAAACAATTTATTTTTGTCAAGAACATTCGAATTAGGTCATTCCTGTTTATTATCTGAATTTATGAAAGAACGAGATCGTTTGTATTCATAGAAAAACGGAATGTTATGATTGTATTTTTACCCGTCCGGCTCTATGCAAGACGGGATTCATTATTTACTGTTAAAGCAAGAAAATATGAAAATACTATTGGCTGAAGATTCAGATTTAATGCTGAACCGATTACAGGAAATGCTCAGCAATTATCCACAGCTGGAAATAGTGTCTTCGTTAAAAAATGGAAATACTATCCTTAAAACCATAAGACAGTTTAAACCCGATTTGGCCATCATCGACCTGCATATGCCGGGCCTGAATGGATTAGATGTGCTGAAAGCACTGAGGAATGAAAATGTAAACATCACAATCATCATATTTACATTTTTTGCAACAGAAAACTACCGATTAGCATGCATACTTGCTGGTGCCGATTATTTCTTTTCAAAAGTTTATGATTTTGAGAAAGTTGAACAATTGGTGCTAAGCTTGCTTCAGGAAGAACTTCTGAACCAAAAACTAAAAATCAAAAAAATGATGATGAAAAGGAAATCTTATCATTTGATAAAATTGAAAATACCTAATTAAATTTTCGTATATGATTTAAATACAAATACCTATTTAATAAAGAACAAGCTATTTAATTCAATTAAAAACAAACTAAATTTCTGTTATCATGAACTTAAAAACGATATCGCCTAATGAAACAGAAATTATACTTGGAAACCTTGGCGATATGATTAATAAATATAAAAGAGTAGAACTTGCAGAATCTTATAAAAAGGGTTTTGGAATGCTTGAAGCCTTAAAGATACAAAAATCTGATGCTACCATTGTCGAAGTAAGAATGTCGGGATTAAATGCAACAGAAGTCTTAAGTGAAATCAAAAGAAAAAATAAAAATGTCAAAATCTTTATGTTAACGATGTACACATCTAATAATAAAAAGAAACGAATTCAGGAAGCTACCAATTATTTTTTCACGAATGCAGAAGATGTTGAAAAAATATTACAACAAGATTTAAAGTTGAAAGAAATAATGGAAGAAAACAACCAGGAAAACAATAATAAAAAAAACACTTAACTCAAATACAATTACAATAATATGATATATAGGTATTTAGATATCGATAAAATTAAATTACTAGACATTGGATTAAAAATATTTCATCTTAAAATTTAATAATAATAAGTTTTTTAGGGAATTCAAAATCTTCAAAACACGTGGAGTCCATTTAATAATAATAAATAAACATATACATCACAAAAAAATAAAATTATGAAAATTTATACTTTTCAAACAGCAAGCACTTTAAAAATTGTGCATTTTTTAATAGCCAGACTTGCTTCAGCAAGCTTGTTGCTATTTACCTTCATCTTGCTATTCCCATTTAGTATGGGTTTTTCTCAATCAACATCAATTCCCTCTGGCTCATTCATTATCAACATGGGGGTTTTGCCTCAAACTGTTGCCAACGGACTGAAACCTTATGGTATGGTATATGATATTGTTAAAAATTACCAGGGATCAGTCATTTGGGCCATCAATCCTTTAAAATCAAAAGATGGCATCGATTTCTCTTATGGCGGCGTTGATTATAAAGGAGGCACTTTCATCATTCCTGCAAATTATCGCACAACAGCTATCAATTCTCGAATTACTTACTGGACAGGCACACAAGGTGTAGTAGGTGTTAGCACTTCAGCCCCGATAACCTTAGCTTATGCCACTACTTTGCTGGATAACATGCCCAATTGGACGCTGGACAAACAAAACGGCAGCATTGCCGTTAATTTTTTCAACTATGCAGGCATTCCCAGTACAGCCTATGGTGGTAGCAGCAGCAGTGGCTGGAAAGATCCTGCTGAATTAGATTGTTGCGACGACCTTTTTGTGATGCCTCATGCCGATCCACAATGGAGTACACATGGACATTTGCTGGATTGGAACTTGACTTGTAAAGGAGGTATTTGGTTGGGCTGCCATGCCGGCAGTGCCCTTGAAGATATGTTCAATCCTTCAGTGCCTTCCCAACAGACTAATTTTTTATCCACTAAAACCGGAACCGCAACAGGCAGTGGTCCTTATTGCCAGAATGCACTGGTGCTTTGGAGTAATCATGCTGCCGGATCTCCTCCTTACGATTATTTTTATCCAGAGGATCCGATTATGCAGTTTATGGGGACCATGGATGC
>CAZCBG010000163.1:0-4470 GCA_964496885.1 uncultured Bacteroides sp.
AATACAAAATCGAAAACGGTCGTATCGCATTAGCATGGGCTGATTTACAAGCTGTGACAGTTCATTCCGGTGAAACCATTATTTCACTGCAATTGAGAGCCCTCAGAAACATTGCTCAGCCAACTCAGATATTCAACTATCATGTAAGCAGCGAATTTGCTGATCCAAATGCAGTTGTATTAGAAAATGTTGGATTGAAAATGGCAGACGTACAGACGAGCAGCCATCCTAAAGGATTTGATGCAGATGTATATCCAAACCCTGCAAGGAATATTACAAATATAGTCTATACTATACCTGAACAAGGTAGCGTGAAGATTACACTTACAAATATTCTCGGTCAGGCAATTCAAACCCTCGTAGATGCAGAACAATCAGAAGGCACTTACAAAGTTGTATTAAATGCTGCTGACTGGATGCTTTACTCTGGCGTGTATATGTATCAGATAGAAGTAAACGGAGTTACGACGCATTATTCGAAACTTGGAAAAATAGTTTTCGAACGATAGTTCTCTGATAAATCAATAAAAAAGGGGGAAGTGCTTAGTTGCTTCCCCCTCTTTTTGATATTACCTAAAAGATTGTTTCTGATTTAATGAATGTATTCTTCATAAAAAAACAATGAGCAAAAAGCTATTCGTTTTTATTAAAAAATTTGCTGTTTTCATTATCAAATCAAGTGGTTTATTGCTTTTATTATGTTTAGCAATATCATTTCAACAGTGTTCTTCTCCTGAACACCAAAAAACAACGGATGCTCGTTTTGATAGTTTGGCTGTAAAAGTGAATCTCCAATTAAAGACCAATGCCGATAGTGCTGTGTTCACTTCAAAAATACTTAACGATTATGCTATTGCAACGAATGATGAGGCTCAATTGTTTACATCCAGTTATTTGCGAGGGAGATCATTGGAATTTGCAGGCAAAATTGATTCGGCTGTAGTTTATTACAACAAAATGCTGTATTTTGCTATTCAACTCAATGATACGAACAAAATACTCCGCTCCTATAATGCGCTAGGCAGCGTTTTTGTTGAGGCAGGATCTAACGATACTGTGGCTTTTTTTTATCGAAAAGGGATTGAATTGGCAAGACTTTCAAAAGACACTATCCAATTGGCGAATTTTATGACCAATATGGGTCTTTATTATGAAGAATGCAATAAGATTGATAGTGCTATGATTTCTTATACCATGGGGTTACAATTTTATGAAAAAGAGGGCGATTCGATTGAGATGGCTGTGTTGTATGGAAATTTAGGCAATTTGTTTTTAACACAAAATCTGCCACAAAAATCTATCGTTGAACATTCTAAAGCCCTTGCCATCAACCAACGGCTAAAAAAAATGCTGGAAGTTGGGCATAATTATAACAATTTAGCCCTTGCCTACAAGCACATCAATAATGATTCTGTTTATTTTTATTTCCAAAAAGCAATACTTATATTTTCAGAAAGCGGCAGTATTACGAATTTGATGATGGCTAAATTTAACTATGCCAACTATTTGAAAAGAATGGGGAAAACCAATGAAGCAGAAAACATTTATCTGGAGGTTTTGGAAATTTCGACAAAAAATAATATTTTGAAAGGCCGCATTTATAGTTTAAGTATGTTAGCCAAAATTCAGGGACTAAAAAATAAGCTACAAAATGCGAATAAATACTTCGATGAGGCATTATCTCTGGCTGTTTCAAACAAACAAACACAGGAAATACTTCTTTTATACAGGAATATATTTGAAAATAATTTATCGCTACACAATTCAGAAGTGGCCATGAAATATTTTACGCTATGGAACCAGCTGAACGATAGCCTTCAAACAAAATCTCAAAATGATGCTATTGTAAAATACCATACATTGTACGAAACACAAAAGAAAGAACTTACCATTACAGCTTTGGAAAAAGAAAACGAAATCAATAAAACAAAGTCGAGCTTGCTGCGCTATATTTTAATCCTTTCGCTCTTGGGAGTACTTGTCTTGCTTTACTCCTTTTGGCTACATACCAAAACGCAAAACATAAACTTGCCGTGGCAGTTCATCGTCAAAATGCCCAGGATTTAGAACTGAGCAATAAAGAATTGATTATTATCACCCAGGAACAAGAAGCTGTTATTAGCCTGCAAGAAAGAGACTCCAATCAGCAATTGCTTGTATCCAAGATGTTGCTGTTGTCGCAACACAACGAGTTTATGTCCCACATTCTCGACAGACTGCAAGTGTTGAATCAAAAATTGTCAACGCAAGCAGAACAAGATGATTTGCACGAAATTTTGAATTCTTTGCAAAGCCAGTTGCAAACCAAAAAGTGGGAAGATTTTCAACAGCAATATTTGAAAGCCCATGAAGAATTCTTTGTGAAACTCAATGAGGTTCACCCGAATTTAACTGCTGGAGAAAACAGATTGTGCACCTTGATTCGAATGAATTTGAGGGTTAAAGAAATAGCAGATCTGACGATGCAACCGCAAACAACTGTGGAAATGGCTCGTTATCGTTTGCGGACTAAGCTGGGTCTGATCAGGGAAGAAAATCTAAGGGCTTATCTTTCGAAGTTCTGAACATAGTCTGGCCAATTGTAAGATTTTTCCGAAAATTTTGTATCGTCCTTAAAAAAGTTGACATTTTTTACCACTATTAACCGACGAAACTACTTGGACTAAAGTCCTTCAACTAATTACATTCATTAACCCCAGCCTTAAGGCTGGGGTTAATGAATACCTGATTATGCTGGGCTTTAGCCCAATTCTTAAATTACTTACTCGGTCAATAGTATTTTTTAATTTTACTTTTTTCCTAATGAAAAAAGTGTAACTTATTTGTTTTCAAACTTTTGCCTTGATGCAAAAGTTACAAAAAATCAAGACTGCAAATCATCCCGATATATCGGGACTACGCTTTTTAAAATTCCAGCGCAATACAAGTCGTAGCGAAATAAACATTTATGCTTTTATTTTTCATACTACCTTCGCTATCTTCCGTATTGCTTGCTGCAAGGCCACCGCTATTTTAAAAAGCTTGTTTTGTGGCGTAAATGCTACCGATACGGAATGTATTTCGCAAATATTCCTATCGGCATTTCAGTTTCTAAAAAGCTTTGCTTTGCAAATCATTAAGAAACTGTAAATTTGATGTAGGTCCTATTCTTTTCATAGAGTAATTGCTTATTAATGTATTAGAAAACTTTACATTCGTTTGATTTTTTAACGCAAAATTCCCAAATGCGCGTCCCTTGCCTCGCGGCAATCTGTTTACCAGTAACATTCTACACAACTATTATGAAATATTAAATTTCCAACAAGCTATACTACGAAGTTGGATAAAGCTAGCAAGAAGATATTTGCCCTGCGGAACGAAGTAAAGTATCGTATGAAAATAACGAAGAGACTGAGAAAGTGAGGGAGCGAGGGAGCGAAAATTAGCGAAATCTATTTATGTGTAAATCTGTAAAATCTGCGTCATCTGTGTTCTGTTTTTTTTATTTTAACACCCTATTTTAAACCTGACCCCGAAAATTCAGACAATTTCTTAGTGTAAAATGATTTTTAATCCTAAGATCTCATTGAAAATCCCATCCCAATTGACTGTTTTTTGTTGATAAAGAATTTCCAGATTTTTAGCTGCTGATAAGCAAAATTTCTCTTGTTTTAGGCTCGCTCAATTTGCCGATAAAATCCAAATCCAAATTATTTTACGCAAAAACTCTAAAAATACATTATGTATTCTACACAAAAACAATAAGATAGTCTCTGTATTTTTGTTTTTTCCTCTCCCAAAAATCCATTTTCCTAAATAGGGTAAAAACACCCAATGTAGAGTTTTTGTAGAGTTTTTTGTGCCCCAAAAATTAGGCATCAGTCCTAGCTATGTCGTAAATTTACACATTCAATACTTCATATTATGAGTGCAAAAAAAATAATGCCCGAAAAAATTGAAAAGCCTTCGAAATCGGGATCCGAAAACGGAGCAAAAAAGATAAAAGAAAAAAGAGCAAAGATGAAGAAAGAAATCGATGAGCTCCAGGAAAAATTAAAAAAACAGAAATTTAATATTTAATCCATAAATAGCCACTTTAAATTAGTTAAGCATGAAAAAAACATTTACAATTTTAGTTTTACTGGCAATAGTTGCCGTAAATACTGTGTTTGCACAAACACCCCAGCTCTTCAAATACCAGGCAGTGCTCAGGGATGCCAGCAATATTATTGTTGCTTCAACGGCCAAAACAGTCGTGATAGATATTTTGCAGGGTACTGCTACGGGTACCAGTGTGTATGGGGAAACCCACAGTATCACTACTACGGCTCAGGGCGTTATCAACCTCAACATTGGCGGAGGTAGCGTTAACTCAGGCGTATTTGCCAGCATCCCTTGGAATACCAATACGTATTGGGTGAAAGTGACAGTGGATGCGGTGGTAATCAGCAGTGCTCCCTTGCTCAGTGTGCCTTATGCACTCAATGCCAA
>CAZCBG010000164.1:0-4295 GCA_964496885.1 uncultured Bacteroides sp.
AAAGATTTGTTGTCTCTTTTTCTTTTGAATTCAACAATACCATCTACCAATGCAAAAATTGTATGATCTTTACCTAAGCCTACATTGAGACCTGGATTGTGAACAGTACCTCTCTGACGAACGATAATGTTACCGGCAATTGCTGCCTGACCACCATATATTTTGATACCCAATCGTTTACTATGGGATTCTCTACCATTGCTTGAACTACCAGCACCTTTTTTATGAGCCATAATATAATATTTTAAGCCTGAAAAATCAGGAATGTTTTACAATAAATTATAAACTAATTTGTTCTATTTGAATTTGGGTCAAATATTGACGATGACCATTGCATTTTTGATAACCTTTTCTTCTTTTTTTCTTGAAAACAAGAACTTTATCGCCACGTAAATGCGTAAGTACTTTTGCAGTTACTTTTGCACCAGCCACAACCGGAGCTCCTACGTTGATTTTTCCTTCTTCTTCAGTAAGAAATACATCGTTGAATTCAACGTTAGTACCTTCTGCTGCTTCCAAACGGTGAACAAAAACCTTTTGATCTTTCTTCACTTTAAATTGCTGACCGGCTATATCTACTATTGCGTACATTGTTATAGTATTTTGATTGTATTCGTTTTTTTATTGGGAGTGCAAAATTAAACTATTTATTTTAATTTGCAATATTTTTATGCAAAAAAATATACTTTCAGGCTGATTATTTACAAAATGCTTGATTCACATACAATTGAAAAATCTATGTCTGTTGATAAGTCCGCTTTATTTGTTGATAACTTTTCTGACAAAGCTGTTATCACGGGTATTTACCTGTAAAACATAAATCCCTTTTGCCAAACCTGAAAGACAGAAAGTATGACTGATTTCCTGTTGGTTTTTCAATAACATGGTACGGACTGGCTTTCCTGAAATATCAGCAATAAGGATGCTTACATCCTGAGGTTGATTCAATGAAATATTCAATTGATAAGTGTTTTCAGCCCCTGAAGGGATGAATTCAAAAGTATTTCCTTTTTCTACAACTATTCCTTGCGTATTGCCAATCTGAATGGTTTGTAGGATGGTATTTACCTGATAATAATTATGGGCCTCAAGTTTTACGTCATAACTTCCATTGTTGCTGTATACATGAGTGATGGACGTATTATTGGCAAAAACGCTATCGGTGGTGCCATCGCCGAAATCCCAGACAAAGTATTTTGCCCAATTGGTGGTATTGTTAAAAGTAACCATATTTCCATTGATTGCAGATGAAAAATTGGCAATGGGCATACTTGCATACCCATAAAAACTTTTAATTTTCATAAAAACACCTGAATCAAATATCTGATCGCTTACGTCAGTAACACCAACCCTAAAATGATAAAGTTGTCCTGGAGTTACAGCCTGTTGCAACACAATTGGGGTAGTATATCCATCGTATTGTAAGGTTGCTCCTCCATTATTATTGATATAATATTGAGAATTCATAGTTGGATTTACAGTATTTATTGAAATTGGCAATGTATCTCCAGGTATCAACGCAAGATTTTTATTTACAAACATCCCACCCAATGGATTAGGACCGCTTATAAAAAATCCAAATATATCATTAAAAGCTGTGTTCACATACTCAGGATATTCTTCGGATGCAAAAACAAATTTACAGGCAATAACAGTATCAGTAAGTGGTATAAAATCAAACTCTATGACTGCTCCATCATAAACTGGCCAACTTACCAAAGATTGTAACAACGAATCACTATAGCTTGGGCCCCCAGTTTGAATTGAAGTACTGGGAGAATTATTAGGCCCCATTGCACCCACTACATCTCCTGATGAAATAACAATTCCAGTATCCACACCAAATGAAGGTGTAGGGCTGTTCAACTCATAATATCCTAATTGATGACCTAGGATAGCTGAACCATTTCCATTAAATTTAACATTACTTATTGTAACACCTGGGCCTGATAAATAATTGGCAATCTTATACAAACTATCAATATACGTAATTTGAAAATTATTGGTCGATTTCAGCGTATTTGCATGATAATTAGGAATTCTTGTGCTAGTTTGAGATTGAATGCTGTATGAAATTATTATCATGGCCAGCAAGAAAGTAATTTTCTTCATAATATATTTATTGAAAGAGTTTTCTGATAAGGCATAATTTTCTTTAAATTGGTTGTAAAGTTAAGTTCTTTTTTCTTTACCATGGAATAAAATTCTATTTTTTTCTACTTTTGTAAAAATAATAATTATGGAAACATACAAAATATATGCAGGCGGTGAATTTATTACTACTGGCCAGGCTCTCAACGTTTTCAATCCCTTTAACGGATCTATATACGCTCAAACCTTTCTTGCAGATGCAACTATTCTTGAAAAATCTATAAAAGCTGCCGAAAATGCCCTGCCCATCATGAAAACATTGCCTTCGTTTGAGAAATATTCCATTTTAATGGAAATTGCAGCTGAAATGAAAAACAATGAAACCCATTTGGCAGAAGTATTAGCCATGGAAGCATGTAAACCTATAAAATACGCTTTGGGTGAAATAGCAAGGGCTATACAAACCATCATAGTAGCTGCCGAAGAAGCCAAAAGGCTGCAGGGTGAATATCTATCTATTGACTGGACTCCTGCCGGAAAAGGCAAAGAAGCCTGGGTGAAATACTTTCCCATTGGCATTATAGCTGGCATCGCTCCTTTTAATTTCCCTATCAACCTAGCAATCCACAAGATTGCACCTGCCATCGCTGCCGGATGTCCTATCATTTTAAAACCCGCTTCATCTACGCCCCTTTCCACCCTTGAGTTTGCCAGAATAGTAGATAAAACTTCCCTTCCCAAAGGAGCATTGTCTATTCTACCCATGGATAGACAAAGTGGCAATCTTTTGGTCACCGATGAAAGATTTAAATTGCTCAGTTTTACCGGTTCTCCTGAAGTGGGTTGGAAAATGAAAGCCGATGCCGGAAAGAAAAAAGTGGTGCTGGAATTAGGAGGCAATGCTGGCGTTATTGTTACGAAAACAGCAGACATAAATTTGGCGGTAGCTAAATGCATAGTCGGTGGATTTGCATACTCAGGTCAGGTTTGCATTCATGCCCAACGGATTTATGTAGACGCTGATATTTTTGAAGAATTTATGCAAAAATTTACCGCAGCTGTGAAATTATTAAAACAAGGTGCACCCATGGATGCGCAAACTGATATTTCGGCCATGATAGACGAATGCAATGCCATTCGGGTGGAAGCATGGGTGAATGAAGCAATCAGTGAGGGTGCAAAATTAATTTGCGGGGGCAGTAGAAAAGACGCTTTTTATCCAGCCACGGTTTTAACCGCTACGCGTAAAGACATGAAAGTATGTGCTATGGAAGTTTTTGGACCAGTGGTTACCTTGGAAGTTTTTCAGGATTTTCAGGAAGTGGTAGCTGCTGTCAATGACAGCCGCTTTGGCTTACAAGCAGGCGTTTTTACCAATTCCATCGATGAAATGAATCAGGCTTTCATGCAATTGGAAGTAGGTGGTGTTATCATCAACGATGTCCCAACTTTTCGTGTCGACCATGCACCTTATGGCGGCATCAAAGATTCAGGACTGGGCCGTGAAGGCGTCAAATATGCAATAATGGATATGATGGAGGCTAAAATACTGATAAAACCGGTTTAGGTTTACATCCTGTGAAATTTTTGAAAAATTTCTTTGTCGGATAAAAATAAAGTAGTACTTTTGCACCCTCAAATAATAATTGACCTATTGTGTAATGGTAGCACAACAGTTTTTGGTACTGTCTGTCTAGGTTCGAATCCTGGTAGGTCAACAGTAAAAGCCTCTGTAAATTTTACGGAGGTTTTTTGTTTTTTACATTTCTCCATTTATTACTAATAGAGCAAATTCAACTTATTAAAATTGTTCTTCAAGTAAGCTTGCCAGCTTTTCATATTTCGGCTGAACTTCGGGCCTGGCATGGTTGATTTCAAAAAACTGTGAATACATCTCTCCAACAGTTTTTGTTTCCAAATTATGATCCATCCAGGGATAAAGTATGTTGTCTTCTCTATAAATATGTTCTGTTAGCAACTTTGCGTAGTTTGACAAATTGTCCTTAACGACCATGGTATTTCCCTCATCAGTAGCACGAAGTATTGCAGCAACATAGTTGCGTGAAACTTCATGGTCATTCATCATAACCTTAATAATATCAAGGGATGCATCAAACTTTAAAAATAAAATATCTTCTTCTTTGGCATGATGATACTTATCTGCATAATTTTTAATAAAATCAACAATATCTAAAACCAAGCCT
>CAZCBG010000165.1:0-4293 GCA_964496885.1 uncultured Bacteroides sp.
ATTACAAAAACATGGGATATAAAATTGAAGTTTATCCGATGGCTTATGATAACTACAGCCGGGAAATCAGTTTGCCTGTTTTTTATGATTTAACGGATGAAAACGTGGAAACGGTGGTGAAAGCAGTGGCCGAAGCAGTTGAAAAATTAGGAATCAGGAAATAGTAAAGTGAGGGAGAGACTGTGAGAATGTGAGAATGTGAGAATGTGAGAATGTGAGAATGTGAGAATGTGAGCGATACGCTCATTTCCTTTTGTCATGCTGAACGAAGTGAAGCATCTCATAAAAAATTACGATTTACGAATTACTGATAACAAATAACCCAATAACCTAATAACTCAATAACCCAATAACCAATAACCAATGACCAAAAGAATCTTCGATCTGTTTTTCTCAACAATTGGCATACTGCTGTTAGCGCCGGTTTTTGTATGGATTGCAATCTCAATTGTTTTCGATTCGAAAGGTGGTATTTTTTACAGACAAATAAGAGTTGGAAAAGGGAATAAAGATTTTGCCATGTTTAAGTTCAGAACCATGCGTAGCGGTTCCGACCAAAAAGGCCTGATAACCATAGGTAATAAGGATCAGCGAATTACAAAAAGCGGTTATTTTTTAAGAAAATACAAACTCGACGAACTCCCTCAATTGATCAATATTTTAAAGGGTGACATGAGCTTTGTAGGACCCCGCCCTGAAGTGAGAAAATATGTTGATTTGTATGATGAGGAGCAACTTAAGGTTTTTAGTGTTCGTCCCGGCTTAACCGATTTTTCCTCCTTGTATTTTATCGATGAAAGCGAAATTTTAAAATTATCACCCCATCCCGAAGAAACCTATGTCAATGTTATATTACCCGCCAAATTAGAGCTCTGTAAAAAATACATCCAGGAAAGCTCATTTACAACCGACTTGAAAATTATCGGAAAAACCATTTTGAAAATTATCAGAGGCTAGAAGAAGCGAGGGAGCGAAGAGGCGACTGAGAGACTAAGGGACTAAGGGACTGAGAGACTAAGGGACTGAGAGACTAAGGGACTGAGGGACTGAGAGCGAGACGCTCAAAAATTAAGAATTAGGAATTAGGAATTAGGAATTACAGATAACCAATAACTTAATAACTTTATAACTTAACAACCTAATAACCAATAACTTAATAACCTAATAACGAATTACGAATTAGGAATATTCACAAGTATTAAATCGGAGAACCTCCCTTCTCCTTTTAGGGGAAGGGATGGGGATGGGGTAGCTTGACATTAGGAATTACTGATAATCAACAGCTTAATAACTTAATAACCCAATAAATCAACCAATAACGAATTAGGAATATTCACAAGTATTAAATCGGAGAACCTCCCTTCTCCTTTTAGGGGAAGGGATGGGGATGGGGTAGCTTGACATTAGGAATTACTGTTCAACTGATAAATTAAAAAATAGAACACAGATGACACAGATGCTACAGATTTACACTGATTTAAAACGGGTCTTCGCAATTCGTAATAATTCGTGACAATTCGTGACAATTCGTAATAATTCGCGATAATTCGCGATTAAATGTAACCGAATTGCATAAAACTTCGTATCATATACCCTATACTTTTAAAATATTACAAACTTAATTTAAGGTATTCTTTTCTTAATAATACCTATAACTTATTTTTTATCAAACAACTATGAATTTCATGCCTTGGCTTGAATATTAATTTTTGTTAATTAACTATATTTTTAACAATTTTCTTGAAAATAAAAATACTTATTAACAAAATAATGTTAATTTTACAAGTTCGAAAAATAGAGAAAACTAAATCAATTTATTATTTACCTAAACATTTTATTATGAGCAAATTAAACAAATCATCGCCTTAAAAAGCATATTTAATTTTATTTTTATTTATTAAACACAAATTTTTTAAATCAACAATTATTAATTAAATTTTTTATCATTATGAAAAAATTATTCTTTTTTTTATTCGCGATGGTTTTCAGTATTGCTGGATTTAGCCAGACATACCTAACCGAAAGCTTTGAAGGCTCTTGGTACCAAAACGGAAACCCTAGTACTCCAGCTGCTGATACAGGACGCAATGCTCCCAGCGGATGGACACAAACAAGGGTTGTAAATGGAGGCGTACCAGGCGGTTGCTCAGGCACCTTACACGATTGGGGCCAATCAAGCTTTCTAGGTGGTGCTTGGTCTTCTACAAGTTCTTTTCCTATTGGCTGCTCACCTTATGGTGGCTCACCAGCTACCGTACCAAATGGCAATGCTGCTTTATGGTTTTATGATGGCAACACTACCCCTTCTGGAGTTACAAGATTAATCTATACTCCTGCTATTAATTTATCCACAGCTACAAGACCTATTGCTAATTTTTATTATAGCTATGCAGGTGCTGGCGCATCAACTTTTATGGGCTCTTTAGATGGAGGAACTACTTGGACTTCTTTAGGCACAATTGCTGCTACTGGTTCAGGCGTATGGGTTTCAAAAACCATTGTCATCCCTGCTGCTTATAAAATTGCTACTGCTAAATTTGGATTTCAGATTGTTGCCACCTATGGCAGCTATGACGTTTTTATTGATTTTTTATCTATAAGAGAATTCACTCAACCTGCTGCACCAACTACCTTCGCAGCTACTTCGGTTAAACCCAATAGTATGTACGTTAACTGGACAGATAATTCTACCAACGAATCAGTTTTTAGAGTATTCCGTTCAACCAATAATGTTACTTTTACGCAACAAGGTAGTGATATCAATTCTACTACAGTTGCGGGAACCGGTACCGTTTATTCTCAGGCACAAACAGGCTTATTGCCAGATACAACCTATTATTACAGAGTTGCAGCCTTTACAGATTCCATCTCAGCTTATCTGACTGGCACACAAGCTGCAGCATCCTTATTACGTCCTACTACATTTACCAAAACTGGTATTTATGGAACATCAGCAACCATTGGCTGGACCGATGCTTCTACCACAGAATCTGCTTTTAGAATTTACCGCTCAGCAACGCTGGCAGGAACTTACACCCTTCAGGGAACGGATATTCCAACTACCGATTCAACAGGTGTTGGAAGTATCTATACAAAAACACTTACTGGATTAACTGCAAACACCAAGTATTATTACAGAATTATGGCTGCCTATGGCACTGCTGAATCTCCATTCTTACAGGATAGTATTACAACCACTCCTATGCAAGGTGGTGATGCAGCCCCTATTAATTTTACGGCTTCTAATATTACATCTCAAAGCGTAACAATTGGCTGGACGGATAATTCTACCAACGAAACCAGTTTCAGGGTGTTTCGTTCTACAGATACCATCAGTGCTAATTTTGTTAAACAGGGAAATGATATTCCTTCCACTTCCACGGTTGGTACAGGTACATCCTATTCTCTTCCACAAATTAATTTAATAGGTGGTACTACTTATTATTACAAAATAGCTTCTGTAGTTGACTCTATGTCGGCCTTTTTACCAGGAACCCTCATTACAAGTGCTGCCGTTCCAATGTCAGGCATCTGGACCATCAATCCTGCGGGAAGTGGTTCTACCAACTTCACCACTTTTGGTGCTGCCATGACCTACTTAAATGCCAATGGCGTGGGTGTAGGTGGCCTTACCTTTAACTGTTCTGCTGGTATGGTTGAAACCTTAACTACCAGTTTATCATTAACAGCAACAGGTACCTCAACCAGACCCATTATTTTCCAGAGAAGCGGTGCTGGTGCCAATCCAAAGATTATCGCCTATACAGGTGGTACAGGCACTCCTGGTTCTGCTTTACAGGATGGTATCTGGCGTTTGGTTGGTTCCGATTATGTAACCATCGACGGAATTGATCTTTCCGAAAATGTTGCCAATACGACCAACCCTTCTACCATGGAATATGGTTTTGGCTTTTACAAAATCAATTTGAACGATGGCTGCCAATACAATACCATTAAAAATTGTGTGGTTACCCTCAATCGCATCAACAATGCATCGGGAAGTGCTCCAGCAGTGGATGGTTCTGTAGGTATCAATATAATGAATGCTACCTATGCAGCCAATACTACTGCCTTGGTTCCTACACTTGCTTCAGGCGGAAACTCTTATAATAAATTCTATTCCAACACCATACAAAACACAAATATTGGAATCGCTTTGATAGGTTATGCTGCCGCTTATCCTTTTATTGGTGCTGATTTTGGTAACGATATTGGCGGAAGCGCTTTAGCTAACGGAAATACAATTAAGAATTTTGGAGGTGCTCTTGCTGCTGCCAATCCTTCTGCCGGTAT
>CAZCBG010000166.1:0-4248 GCA_964496885.1 uncultured Bacteroides sp.
AATGAACATTCAAATAAAAGAAGTTATATTAAAAAAAGATTTGATAAAATTTATCAGATTCCCTTATACTTTGTATGTAAATAACCCTTTTTGGGTCCCTGCATTAGATTTAGATGAAAAAGTTTCATTAAGTAGAACCAAAAATCCTGCTTTTGAATTTTGTATTGCAAAATATTGGTTGGCTTTTAAAGACGGTAAAATTGTTGGTAGAATTGCCGGGATATTGAATAAAAGGGCCAATGAATGCTGGAAAGAAAACAGAGTTCGTTTTGGCTGGTTCGATTTTATTAATGATCCTGAAGTTGCTGAAACACTGCTGAAAACTGTCGAAAACTGGGGAAAAGAACTTGGCTGTACCGAGATTCACGGACCATTAGGTTTTACTGATATGGATAGGGAAGGTATGTTAGTTCACGGTTTTGACCAATTGGCAACTTATGCTACCCTCTATAATCATGAATATTATCCTAAAATTATTGAAGAGTTAGGCTTTAATAAAGATGTTGACTGGATACAGTTTGAATATGACATTCCGAAGGTACGTCCTGAAAGACTTGTTAAAATGGCTGGTTTAATTGCAAAAAGATATAATCTACATACATTAAGTGCCAAAAAAACAAAACAATTGCTTAAATATGCTCATCAGATATTTGAAGTGTTGAATCAAAGCTATGCTTCATTGTATGGGTTTTATCCGCTATCGGAGAAGCAAATTGAACTTTTTACAAAACAATATATTGGTTACGTTAAACCTGAATTTGTTTCAGTTGTATTGAATGATAATGATGAAGTAGTTGCTTTTGGTATTACCATGCCTTCACTTTCAAAAGCAGTACAAAAGACCAAAGGAAGAATACTGCCTTTTGGATGGTGGGATATTTTAAAATCATTAAATAATCCTGAAATACTTGATATGTATTTGATAGCAGTTAGACCTGATATGCAGAATAAAGGTATCAATGCAATGATTTTTGACGAAATAATGACAAATTGTATTAAAAAGGGTGTTAAAACAAATGTGATCAATCCTGTTTTGGAGGATAACAAGAAGATGCATTTACTTTGGGAGGATTATCAGTCAAGAGAACCACATATCCGCCGCAGGTGCTTCATCAAGAAGATTGATTGATGCATTGCTTATCAATTGATAACTCCTTGTTTGAAGTTGAAAAATAAAAGATCAAAAAAAAGTCTCGCTATGGACGAGACTTTTTTAATTGCAACTTTCTATGAATTAGAAAGCTAAAATAGAATTTTTAATAATTTCAATTGCTTCTCTTAATTGAGATTCTGTAATTACCAATGGTGGTGCAAAACGAATGATATGACCATGAGTTGGTTTAGCCAATAATCCATTTTCAGCCATTTTTAAACAAACATCCCATGCTTCTTTTCCGTTTCTGGGTTTAATGATAATTGCGTTTAACAAACCTTTTCCTCTAACCAATTCAATCATTTCAGAATCAATCTTGCCAATTTCTTCCCTGAAAATTTTTCCTAAATATTCGGCTTTCTCAGCTAATTTTTCATCTGTTACAACTTTTAGTGCCGCAACAGCAACTTTTGCAGCCAATGGATTGCCACCAAAAGTAGATCCGTGTTCGCCAGGTTTGATACAAAGCATAACATCATCGTTGGCTAATACCGCAGAAACTGGAATAACACCACCTGATAAGGCTTTTCCTAAGATTAATATATCAGGATGAACACCTTCGTGATCGCAGGCCAATAATTTGCCGGTACGGGCAATTCCGGTTTGAACTTCGTCAGCTACAAATAATACATTTTTTGCTTTACAGATTTCGTAAGCTTTTTTAAGATAACCTGCATCTGGAACAAAAACGCCGGCTTCTCCCTGAATAGGTTCAACTAGGAATCCTGCAACTGTTGGATCTTCCAATGCTTTTTCAAGTGCAGGAATATCATTGTAAGGAATTTTGATAAAACCAGGTGTAAATGGACCAAAGCCATTGTATGCATCAGGGTCAGTCGACATTGAAATGATGCTGATGGTGCGACCGTGAAAATTATCATTGCAAACTACTATTTTTGCCTGATTCTCAGCGACGCCTTTTTTCATATACGCCCATTTGCGGATTAATTTCAAGGCAGTTTCATCAGCTTCTGCACCTGTGTTCATGGGTAAAACTTTGTCGAAACCAAAATATTCAGTGACAAATTTTTCGTAAGGACCTAAGCAATCGTTGTAAAAAGCACGTGAAGTCAAGGTCATCGTTTTGGCTTGTTCAATCAGTGCATTTACGATTTTAGGATGACAATGTCCTTGGTTTACAGCTGAGTAAGCTGATAAAAAGTCGAAATATTTTTTCCCTTCAACATCCCATACAAAAGGACCTTCGCCTTTTGCCAATACAACTGGAAGTGGATGATAATTGTGAGCACCATAGTGATGCTCTAATTCCATGATTTGTTCTGATTTTGTCATATATTATGTTTTTTTTATGAATATTTTCAAATGGGTATGCAAAATTACAAATTTAAGTCATCCAAAAAAATATTTACAGCTGAATAAACTCTGAATCTTATATTGAAAACGGAAATTCTGAAAAAAATAATTATTTTTGCACTGAATAGCAAAATGATATTTTCAATTGATTGCCGAAAAATTTGATTATAAAAAAGCTATCTTATTCATATTTAATATAGTAATGATTAAAAAAACGATAATCTCTTCTCTTTTTGTTTTAATATTTTGTTGTTCTTCAAAATATATCTATGCTCAGGATTCAAGAATACAATATCCCTCTTTTCTTTCAAAAGCTTATTTTGGAGTAAATATTGGATACATCAATTATCCTTTTTCAAATTCACACCTGGAAGCTGGATTTTCTGCAGAGGAAATCACAGTCCCTCATGCTGCAGTAAGAATTACATTACTCGGTTATAGGTTTAATGATTATTTAACGGCACAAATAACTTATATGCGGCCCGTTGAATGGGTTGTATTTAGGAATGTTACCGGAGATATCGCGAATAATAAGCATTCAGTCTGGATGAATGTTGGTGGTTTAACTTTTACTTCTCAGTTTCCATTGTCAAAGAAAATTTCTTTATTTGGAGAAGCAGGACTTGGATTGATTACCCGCCAAGGTTTCAGAGATCCAAATAATCTTACTAAAGAACTTATAAAAAGTAGCAATTATGCCAGTTTTTTATTGGGGGGAGGTGTAAAATATCATTGTAATGATAAATGGGATCTTGTTCTCAGTACAGTTTATTCACCTGCCAATAACAACGAAAAACAACCTTACACTATCTTTCATTCATTGGGTTTTACCTATCAGTTACATCCTTTATCCATTGAACGCATCAATCAAAAAACCAAAGAAGCAAAGTTTTTTCCTCATCGTTTACTACAAATTGGCTATTCGAGCAATATTTTTGATTACGGCGTGAACAATGTTTTTACCAATGGCCCTATACCTGTTTTCTGGGCAGGTATGGTGTATGTAAAGAAAGGAATATCTGTTACTTATCAACAAAATGTTTATCATACTAAAAAAGTATTTTCTTTAGATTGGGGTACTAATGCTTCAATTTGGCAAAGCAATCAAAACAAAGAAGCATTCTGTACATTGTCATTGTTCCCATTAATGAGGTTTAGTTTTTTACGAAGCAAATTTGCAGATTTTTATTTCAACTATTCTGTAGCAGGTCCTACTTTTATTTCAAATGCCACGATTGATAGCTGGAATACAGGTAAAATTTTTACATTTCAGGATTTTATGGGTTTAGGATTTTATACAGGTCATGATAGAAAATTTAATGCAGAATTTAGGATTACACATTATTCTAACGGAAATATTTTTACGCATAATCCTGGTATTACTATTCCGCTGACTTTAAATATTGGATATAGTTTTCAATAAAAATCAGCTTCTCCTTAAATTTATTTATTTCTTATCGATTTTCTAAAAGATACTATTAAAATTTTAATGCAGCTGATAAGATAAATCCTCTGGGATTCTGAATATCAATTACCTTACGATGGCCTTCGTTAGTGGCTGGAGCAAAATTGTTTTCAGCAAGTTGAAATCCAAGATCAAACAGATTGTATATACTCAGGTTAATGTCCATTACTTTTTTATCAAAGTATAAACTGTACTTACATCTTAGCTCGGTATTATAAAAGCAATCTTCCCTGCGTGAAGTTTCACCTGAATAAAAATTGTCACCTTTAACATTGTTATTCCAGATAGCTACTTGGGTGTTGCCTGCAATATCAGT
>CAZCBG010000167.1:0-4169 GCA_964496885.1 uncultured Bacteroides sp.
GCAGTAATTTCAGTTTCAATGAATCCTCCGGATACAGGTATTATAAAACTCATGGTTTTTGGCAATAATAAACTCCCCTGGTATTTTATTTTTCTGATTTGTTGACTGGCTTTATTTGCCTGAGGTTTGAAGAGTTTCAACAATTCAATTAATTTTTCGTCTCCAATTTTCATTTGCAAACAAACCTGTTCAGCGGTGTCCAGAAAATCATACCATGACTGCAAATAATTTTTGAATAAGCCAAATTCACCATCCAAACGCAATTCAATATCACTTAAAGTAGAACCATCCAATGCATATCTTAATGCACTGGCAAACGGATATGTATGTCCGATTAAATCCAACTGCATTCCATGCCAAATTAGCAACTGCATGTCAGTTTCATTGATGCCTGTATCAAAAAATTCTGAAGTTCCTTGTTGCTGGCTATCGGGTAACAATCTATTCTGCATTACAACATTTGGAGTAATTCCTATTTCCATGGAAGTATCAGTATCCGCTTTGCCTTTTCTTACTTCAGCTACCGGAGTGCCAAATTTTTCCCAGGAAAGCGTCCATCCATTGTCATTTTTCTTGTAGATGTAAAAACATCCCTCCTGAAGGACTTCAGCAATTACATTTAATTTGTCAGGCGTTGGCAGATCTGATTTTTTAATAAATACTCCCAGATTGGTATAAAGCTGAATGTCTTTTACTTCACCGTCATTCTTTTGCGTAAGTTTATAACCAGGACTTTCTTCTGTCGTAATTTCTAGGCTATCCTTTACTACAGCTTCTGTAATATCAATGGATTGATAAGTCTTTAAAACATCTTTCAAAAAGCTTACTTCAGTTGCTTTACCTTCACTGTCGAACCACATTGCTAATCCAAAATTAGTTTTCAGGGCATTCAGGACAGTCCCCACAGTATTGCCTGTAACATGATTGGCAATGTGTATTTTGTCTGCAAATTTATTAAGGTTTTGAGCCGTAGTGCAGATTACCGTTAAGTTTCTTGTTTGAAACTGATAGGTATTTGCGTTTGAAAAGAATTTAAACGAAATTTTCTTTCCAATATCGGAATCATTAAACCACATGGGTGGTGGTTCCAACATAACATCCTTATCGACCAAGACCGAGAAGTTTTTATTCCACAGATTATAGGGAGCAACATTGAGTGTCATATTCAAATCCATGTTGTAAATATTCGCATGACTGATATGTTTGATATGAAAGAATACCCTGAAAGTATATGAACCTGCAGCTTTGATTTCATAATCATTGCTAGAAGTATTCCAACAATTGTCGATATCTTCGATAATATGAGGGAATTTCAGGGTTGTATAATAATCAGTTGGTGAAATATTCTGATACTGATTAACTGCATTATCAGCAGTAACAGAATAATTTTTCTTTTTCTGATCCAATGCAAAATAGTTAATAAACAGCAATTTACTAATAAATGCATCACTAAAAAAATCCCCGTTTATTGCATACCCTAAGTTTTCAAAAATCTTTTTTACAATGAAAATCAATTTGAATTGTGGTGACATTACAAATCTATTTCCTTCTCCTGCTAAATTATTGGGTGTATGAATCGTATTATACAGGAACATATTACCGATATAATTATTTAGGAATTTACCAACATCGACTCCATAATCCGGATTAGCCGGCGAAACACTGATATCATCACTGGAGCCATACATATTGGGTGCATGAATTACCGGAAACACACAAATTGCAGATCCATCAGTAACACTATTTTTCCAGACAGCATAATTGTTGATTGTAGCATACACAATATCATTACCATACTCCAATTCGTTCAGTTTTTTATCAGGAAAATCGGAAGCAATACCGGTTAATATTACACTGCACCGATAACGTTTTGGATTTGAAGTATTAAGCACTAATTCTCCTGAGAATAAAGGATAATCGCTCAAATACACCACACAATTGTATTTTTTATAGATACGATTTACTTCAATAAATTCTGCATTTTCAAAAATATCATTGCCTGCTACCGGCAAATCGAAAGGACAAATATAGCTGCCAGGAATAGCGTCCGTTTCAAATATGGGTGAATTGATATCAAAACGAAGTTTCGTTTTGGGATCTATTGTAAGTGATGTGTCGTTTATTTTTATGGTTAACATTGGTTTAAAGTCTTTTAATACTCTCCTTCTAAAATAGCACTTGAAATATAAGCCGGAAGCGAAGTAGTATTTCCTATGAATAGGATGCCTAAATCAGGGCAAAAACTGAGTCCATTTGCAGCATTCACATCTATATCAAAAACTTTATGGAAACAAATCAGGTTCCAGGTTCTCCCATGGTCTCTGGAAATTACAAAACTGTTGTTTTGTGAAGTGTAATACATAATGCTTGAACCATAGACAATGGGTGCATTTTTACAGGAATATAAATCAAAAGACATTGAAATATTTATAGAAAGGCTAGCATAAGGATAAGGCATTCTTTCAATAATAAGATTCTGTAAATAACTCAGCGCATCCAGTGAGTTGCTTAATAGCAAGGATGTTAAATTTACTTCTATGATGGGTTGCCCTGTACTAGAACCATCATAACAAAAAATCAGACAGGAATTATTATTTGTAATTACGAGTTCTGTAGCATTCCCGCTAATTGAAAAAGGGAAATAGGTTTCTGATAAATTGTTCAGATTTAAAGCGGCGAGCACTCCATTATTATCTATTCCTAAAATAAAGTCACCTAATAAGCCGGCTCTGTTTTTGTTATATCCGGAACTGAAAAGGTTGTTATCTTCCCATTGTATTCCATCAAAAGAACGATATATTTTATTTGTTGCTATAAAATACCAGCACATATAACGTTCAGAATATAAAACATCTGTGACATCCAGGTTGTAGTTATTGTTTAGAGAAAGGCAAGGTTTCCAGGATACACCATTGTCTGTTGAAACATGAAGATATTCTGCTGAATTATCATAGTTATTGTTCATCAGATAAAGATAGCCACCTGCCTCTTTCAATCTGCAAAGATATGGAGTACTGATATTTTCAGTATTATTATTTCTGTTTCTAAATCCAGTTAAAGGAACTGAAAACCAAACAAAACCATCATAAGATTTCATCAAATGATCTGAACTATTCTGCAACGATATAAATGGCTTTCCGATTGCACTTCTAATTGGATTGTGACAATTTGTATCAGTATAGGTCCGAAAATCAGAATAAAACTGAACAGAACCGCCGGCATTATTACATGGAGACAAAGGAACATTTTTTAATGTGTTATATGCCACTTGTCTTTCTGCTCCACTTCCTTTCTGGACTATCATAAGACTTCTGCCCAGGCCTCTGCCTTCATAAATATCACCTGTATCCTGACATTCGTATCTTAAACCAAACAACGCTTCATTGGGAAGCATTCTAAAAGTTGTGTAAATTGTTCTTGGATAATTCATTATAAGTTTATTTTTTATTCATTAATATTTCCAGCCATACAGCTCTTCAGGAAAAGGCAAAATGGCAGGTTTGTCTGTCAACTCGTTAAAACTATGTGTATGCCCGGCAAACGAAAAGGAATAATATGGATATCCGCTCAACGTAACTGCATTCATCGCATCAGACGTACATACCAACTTACTGACAACGTTATTGCTTCTCTTGAAATAGAATCCATCTGACTGCGCAAATAAGCCTATAAATCCAGAAGGAATGGTTTCTGTCAGGTTTCCGCTTAGGGTCTTAAATATTTTTGCTGAAAATATTTTCATCTTATTTCCCTATTATTACAATATAACCTGTAAAAGCTGCACTTGCAGACCATGTAACATCACCGGTAGACGTTGCAATTGATACATCAACTTCAACCATTGCAGCATTGGCTCCTGAAACTTCATACACCTGCACATGAGGAGCTGTTCCGCAGCCATGTGTAGCAGCAGTTATTGTTGCTGTTGCAACTGCTGTGATAGTTCCCTTGTAATAATTGGTTTTTAACGCTGTTTTAGTATCGGTATATGATTTTGTAGCACGTTGGGTGGCCATTTTTGAAGGAGAAGCAGCTGCTAAAGTTCCATCATCGTCAATAACTCCAGCTTTAAAATTATCAGTTTCAAGCTCTGAGATTGTATTATAGTCAGCACTTATTATTTTGTTTTTCAGGGTTTGAGCAGCGTCAACCTGCACTACAGTATTGTC
>CAZCBG010000168.1:0-4084 GCA_964496885.1 uncultured Bacteroides sp.
CTAAACACCCTGAAAATTCAAATTTAGTCATGTATTTATTTTTGCATGTTTTAATATCATAATAGCATATCTTTTATAAAACAAATAAATGATTTGTTTATGATCTATATGATATAAAGTAATGTTTTTTAAATGATTGCATAAAAAATAATAACAAATGAAATAGCCATAAGAATAAAATTCAAACAAACCGAGAATGATATTATTTGGCGTATTCCATGTGACCAATAAATAATAAAAAAAATAACACATGAAAAAATATCCAGTTATTTACTTGTTATTTTTGATAATTATTTCTTGTAATCATGAAAAGGAGAAGAATACAATAAATAATAATACGCTGAGATTTGAAAAAGTTGATGGGTATGTAAACCACAAGGATCGCAATGTAATTCCTGCTTTTGTCTCACTTGATGAGCAAAAATTAAAGAAAATTAAAATTCCTAAACTTAAAATAGCAGGAATAAATAACAATGTTCATCTTATAAAAAACACAAAACCTTTACTGACTGGCAACCCAAAGCTTATTATAAAAGCAAAGGATAGTGTTTTTTTTATTAACTCCAACTTTGAAAAATCCAATTTTATTTTAGCTGGTATGCCCGAAGTAGTCATTGCTAAAGATGCTACAACCAAATACCCGAATCCACAATGTTTTACTTCATATAGCAAATTACAGGGATTGAAACAGCAAAGTATCTATTGCATGTTGGAAGATTTTAATGGAAACATATGGTTTGGAACCAATGGAGGTGGTGTAAGTAAATTTGATGGAAAATCTTTTTCTCATTATTCGGATAATGAGGGAATATCTAATAATGAAATCAGATGTATTTTAAAGGATAAAAAAGATAATTTGTGGTTTGTAACTTATGGTAAAGGTGTATGTCGGTTTGATGGGAAGTCCTTTACCCGTTTTACTTCAAAGGATGGTCTGTCAAATAATGAGGTTCTTTGTCTTCTGGAAGATAAAAACGGCTGTATCTGGTTTGGAACCAATGGTGGCGGTGTTTGTAAGTTTTCAGGTACCTCTTTTACTAAATATACAATTAAATCCGGCTTATCTGATAACTTAGTACTTTGTATGCTTAAAGACAAACAGGGTAATCTTTGGTTTGGTACAAATGGAGGGGGGGTAAATAAATTTGATGGGGTTTCATTTACACATTATACCAAAAAAGAAGGTCTCTCAAGTAATTCTATTTCATTTATGTTGCAAGATAGAACAGGAAATTTTTGGTTTGCTACAAATGGGAACGGATTAAATAAATTTGATGGGAAATATATTATCAAATATTCAGAAAAGAATGGATTATGCAATAATTATATCAGATGTTTGTTGGAGGACATAAGTGGGAATATTTGGATTGGAACCAATGGTGGTATATCCAAACTTGAAGGAAATTCCTTTACAAATTATACGACAAAAGAAGGATTGACGAGTAATGTAGTATTAAGCATTCTTGAAGATAAAACCAGAAATTTATGGTTCGGTACTTACAATGGAGGGGTAAATAAGTTTGATGGTCGAATGTTTAATCATTATACAGATAAGGACGGCTTATCAAATAACTATATAACGAGTATATTTAAAGACAAAAAAGCCAGACTTTGGATGGGATTAAGCAATGGTGAAGTGAATTTATATGAAGGAAATTTTTTTTACCGTTATAAATTAAATGAAGGCTTTGCCAATGCTGATATTTCTTGTATAATGGAAGATAATAAAGCTAATATCTGGTTTGCAAGTCATGGGAAAGGCATTTGTAAGTTTGATGGAGAAATATTCACTTTTTATTCTAAAATAAACGGATTATCAAATATTTATATTTATTGTATGCTTTATGATAGAAAAGGTAATTTATGGATAGGAACATATGGTGATGGAATCATTAAGTTTGATGGTAAATTTTTTATAAATTTCACTACAAAAGAAGGACTATCTAATAATAATATATTTAGCATAGCCGAAGATGCAAATGGGGATATTTGGTTTGGAACTTCAGATGGAATTGCAAATAAATACAATGGTAAAGAATTTATATGTTATAAAATAAATAAAGGTATACAACATAATAATGCTGTAAGGTGCATTGTTGTTGATAATAATCAGAATCTTTGGTTTGGGACCTACGGTGGAGGAGTAAGTAAGTTTGATGGCAAATACGTATATTATTTTTCGGTGAAAGAAGGTCTTTCAAGTAATAATGTTTTAAGTGCAATTCAGGATAATAAAGGGAATTTATGGTTTGGAACAAGCTTCGGATTAAGCAAATTGTCAGCTGAAAAAGTAAAAAAAATCGATCATTTGTCAAATTATAATATTTTAAATGAAAATGAATATTTCTTTAAAAATTATACGTATGAAGATGGATTTTTAGGCGTAGGCGTAAACACTGGAAAAACGATTTGTGAAGATAAAAAAGGAACTATCTGGGTTGCCGCAAATGATAGGCTCACTGCTTTTCATCCGGAAGTTGATATTGAAGATACCATCCCGCCTAAAATACAACTAAATAGTATTGAATTGTTTAATGAAAAAATAGATTGGTCTTTATTAGAGCATAAGAAAGATACTTTTATTGTTTTAGGAAATGGAGTAAGTTTGCGGAATTTTAATTTTTCCGGCATCTCTAAATGGAGTTCATTACCTGAAGGCTTAAGTTTGGCTTATAACAATAATTATCTGACATTTAAATTTATAGGTATTACCCAAAAAAGTCCTAAAAAAGTTCTATATCGATACAAACTCGAAGGTTTGGAGGAAAACTGGAATGCTCCAAGTAAAATGACAGATGCATATTATGGTAATTTACCTTCCGGGAATTACATATTCAAAGTAAATGCAATGAATTGTGATGGGTATTGGAGCAATGAGTTTAGTTATTATTTTACAATACGTCCACCTTGGTGGAAAACCTGGTTGGCATATATTTCTTATTTGCTTATTATTTTGAGTAGTATATTGGTTTATATTAATTTACGATTAAAATATTTAAAAGAACGACAAAAAGTACTCGAAACGACTGTTAAAGAAAGAACTACAGAATTAGAAATGCAAAAAAAATTAAGCGATGAATTATTAATGAATATTCTCCCTGAGGAAGTTGCAGAAGAACTAAAGCAGACAGGTAGATCTGAAGCTAAACAATTTGATAAAGTTACTGTGATTTTTACCGATTTTAAAGATTTTACGTTGATATCTCAAAAACTTACTCCATCTGAATTGGTTGAGGAAATTCATTCTTACTATAAAGTATTTGATCAGATTATTGGTAAATATAACATTGAAAAAATAAAGACCATCGGTGATAGTTATATGTGTGCAGGTGGTTTACCTTTAGCTAATACTACCAATGCATATGATACTGTGTGTGCAGCTATTGAAATACGTGATTTTATGATTAGCGAAAGAAATATACGTGTAGCAGAAGGCAGACCTTTTTTCGAAATAAGAATTGGATGTAATTCAGGCCCTGTTGTAGCAGGTATTGTTGGCGTAAAAAAATATGCTTATGATATTTGGGGTGATACCGTAAACCTGGCAGCCCGTATGGAACAAAATAGCGAAGCTGGTAAAATTAATATCAGTGGTAATACATACAATCAGGTAAAAGATAAATTCAAATGCACTTACAGAGGTAAAATAGAAGCAAAAAATAAAGGATTGATTGATATGTATTTTGTTGAAGAAAAAATCGAAATCTAAAATTAGAATTTAAAAGCTATTTTCTAATTCTATCAAGTAAAGCTTGTAAATATAGCTGATTTTCTTAAGCAAAAAAATCAGTGTATTTATTCATTAAAAAGCCTGTAAACGGATTGATTTACAGGCTTTTTTATGCTTATTTTGTGGGCTGTACAAGACTCGAACTTGTGACTTCCACCCTGTCAAGGTGGCACTCTAAACCAACTGAGTTAACAACCCTATTGTACTGCAAAAGTAATGATTTTTTCTTTAACTGCAAACAAGTAATACCAGATATTCCGCCTGAGTGTATTATAATTTTATTTACTTTTGAAAATTGATTGTCAATTCTAGCTTATGTACCATAATTTTTTACATCGTGTTTTCAAAATAAAC
>CAZCBG010000169.1:0-4044 GCA_964496885.1 uncultured Bacteroides sp.
GTATTGGTATCTGCTTTCAATATACAGTCTATTGAACCATCAGAGCCTGCCTCTAGAGACCTGAATTGCATAACGCCTGCATTCACACCTTTATAAATTTCAAGACCAGTACCAACACTGCTGACATCAGGCGTTGCCTTGCAACTGATCCAGGCTGTTCCATTGTAATAACGGAAACAGTTTAAAACTGTATCATAGTAGATTAATCCACTTACAGGAGTAGATGGAGCAGCAGCCAGCTTCTGAACCACTACATTTTGGATTTCATTCTTGTTAAAATCCAGACTTGTTTTTACTTGTTTTGCCATTATTTTTAATTATTAGGTTATTGGTTATTAAGTTATTGTATTAGTTACAGACTATGGTACCGGAAGTTTCGCCTGACCAACTCACTTCACATATATTTCTATCACGATACGTTACCTGAGTGATAATAGCCCTGTTAGAGCTGTCCATTACCACGACTGAAGGATATTTGTTTAAATTATGATTTACGACAACAGCTTCAGTTGACGTAAAAGGCATTTCGAAAGAATCTCTTTCTGAGGAAAGCACATAATTATCAATGGTACGGACAATGAATTTCTTTTGAGAAAAGCTATAAAAGCTATCCCCGTTTTTAGTATCGACTATATTCCAGGAAGCACCGTTCCATTCTGCAATTTTCAAGAACAAATCACCGGAAATAATAAAATATCTGTCACCCAATTGTATATCTTCGGCAGGAAGTTGTGTTACCAGCGAAAGCACCGGTTTGCTGATGTATATTTCCAGCTCCCGCAAATCTATTCTTGATAATATAAAATTGAGCAATTGCTGAACAGAAATCACTTTGAACTCTTCATCAATACTATAAGATGGATCATCCACCATCAGCAATTGAGAAAGTAAAACATTGAGTTCCGGAGTGAATTCCCTGGGTCTTTTTACGATTGTTTCCATTGTTTATATTGTATTAAAACCTACTGCAATTTTTTTATTCTGTACCACTACACCAGGCACCACTCCACCGCTGGTAATGATAATTTGCGAAGTGATTTGTATCGAATTGTTTTTGACAATCCGGTATTTGAATTTAAAGTTGTACAAATCTTCGTTGTCATCGGCAAGTGTATATGTTGCCTGTTCCAGTGCGACTTCATAGATATTACCTTTTTGTAAAAGATATGTTTTTTTTGAGGAAACAAATTCTGCCAAGTGTTCAATTTCTTTGGCTGTTTTGTTGCCGGTTGTACATTCATAACTGTCATTTATTTCATCAATATCCGTTAAGTAGCGATTATCAGTCAGTAATTCGCTTCGTTTGATATCAAGTTTATGAATCTGCTTTTCACAAAGAACGACCTCCATTCCACCCATGCTGTTTTTAAACCAGAATTCTCGGGAAAATAAGGGTTTTGGAACTAAATAAAAGCGAATTGCTTTCCCGATCAATATTCCGGAGCTTTCTAAATACACCTCATATTTGTAGGCTTCTTTCAAAGGAGTGACTGACTGAAGGTTCAATTGAGTAAATCCGCAGGGAATTATAAAACAATCCCCTCTCAAAGCGGCATTTACTGTTTGTTTTGTAATAGTTGTATTGCTTCCATCGGTATAATAAATTTTTACTTTTTGAGAAAAGTTGCAGGATACCAAATAGATCACATAATACAAAAATGGCTGTGCATCTTTCCAGGTTTCAAATTTATCGATATCAGTTGCCATTAAATAGCTTTTGTTAGTTGACAGATAATCAATAAAATTAAATGCATTTGTAAATAAATCTGCATTTACAGTACCATCAATCGCATAAAGCGTATTTGTTTTAAGTATCTGTTTTACTGAACTATCATAATAATCCGCAAGCTGCAAGAAATATTTTTTAACTGTTTTTTTTACCTGTTTGATTGCCGTTTGATTAAAATCAGGGAGATCTATATCGTTGAAATATTTTGAAAGTAATTTTCCGGGATAAATTGTAGAATCCCCATTTTCATCCACATTGTGCAATGAAGTGGAAATTAGTTCAAACGCATTCGTATCTCTGTCTTTTTCGATATAGGTTTCGCAAAGCATTTTATAACCGGACCTTATTTGCTTATCACTGCCCGGAATATTATGATAAAACGAAACATTGGCTGTATTTGCAAAGAAAGTTAAGCTGTAAAAACTTCCGGATTGTTTGGCCGTTAATAAAATCTGATTGCCAATATTGGTGATGGTGAAGTATTTTTGAAGGAGAAAATTTTTATTCAGCGTAGCTGTGAATTCAGCAGCAATACTACCGGAAAGGATAACACTTCCATTGTCATCAGGTGTTGGCGAAGTTGTAAAAACTACAGATTTGTCGCCAAACAAAAAGCTGATTGTATTGCCTGTTATAATTGGAGCATTCACATTGATTGCTAGTTCCGCCTTGTTTCCACTTGCATCATACGCCTTGTCTGACTTTAGTTTATAAACTAATCCGTTTCCACAAAAATCTATGGCAGCAGCCGGTCTTGTAATTGTTATCATGGATTCCAGTTTTCAGGAACAACATCAAAAGAATGAGGCGATTTTACATCCACCAGACAGCGAACTCCAAAATTTTTTGCATCCGTTACCTGGTGCGCATCTATGGAGGAAGGATCGTAAGAAATGATAGTGCTGTTGAAACCACAGCGGGCATTATTCAGTTTGGAAAGAATATCATCGACAATGGCTTCGCATTCATCAAAAGCCGCTGAAATGGCTTCTTTATTTATGATGGTTAAGGATTTAACGATGATAAAAGCGACTTCCCTTATTTTAAATGCATTGTCGTTGTTACTGCCATCATATTTTACCGGCATTACTTCAAGGATCATGTTAAATCCTTTGAAGCCGCTAATGCCCGTTACAAAATCATTCAATTCCATGCGATAAAAATGTTTATCAATGGAGGAATGATTTAATTGCTTATGCTTTTGGGCTAATTGCTCAAAAAAAAATGCTATTTCTGAATTTTTAACTGCCATAATTAGAAATTATGGAGCAAAAATATTGAGGAGAGGGTGGAAAAAAAAGGACACAAAAAAACCTGTGACTAAAATAGAAACAGGCTTGTTAATATTTATTCTAAATTAAAATTTAAAAAAAAGTGTTTAAGATATTTTTTCCTTACTTATTATTTTACCTGGTTGAATACTTGGTTGTTCAACAATATCAACTGCAATAAACTCTAATTCGATACCTGTGCATTTGTCAATTACTGCTGAAAAAAAATTCATCGAAAAACTAGAAACATGAAATTCAAATGTAACTTTGTTAGTTCTATTAAAATGTCTTAATTCATAAACTATCTCACTATTTTTTTTCTTATTCTTTTGTAAAGCATTTAAGCCAATTTTACACTTTGAAGTTTCTTTTACAATTTTTGATTCCTTATCAAACTCAAATATTATTTCACAAAAATCAATATCTTTTGTTGTTTTATTTTCTAAAACCAATTCTTTAAAAATAAGATTATCACAATCACAACCATTAAAATTAGTTGGTTTATGTGAAATTACTGATTCTTTTATTGTTTTAAGAGTTAAAAAATCAGGTCTTTCCATTTTTTCTTTTTCTGTATTACGATCTTTACGGATATAATATCTATTAATAAGTGCGCCCATTGTTACACCAGATATAAACGTAATTAAATAACCTAAAATAGTTATAATATAATTCGTTTGTTGAGGGCTACCAGGGCTACTCATAATTTATTTGTAAATGGTTATTTTGATCAACCTTATATGTTGCAAATTTAACTGCAATTGAATATTGTTTACATAATGATTCTGCTAAACCTCTATATTCTTGAGGAACAAGAAGATAAAATGTGCCACCTAATTTTGAATAATCTTTCCATTGATTATATGCTTCATGGGCATTAACAGTATCAGAAGTCTCAACCTCAATTATATAGCTGACAGAATTACTACCTTTAGGAGTTAAGATAATATCAGGGTATAGATTTCCTAAATTAGTATTATGCTGTATTCTGGAGAATCCGCGCAAAGTGGTCCACTAATTCCGCGGTAAACTGGTCCTCACATT
>CAZCBG010000170.1:0-4005 GCA_964496885.1 uncultured Bacteroides sp.
ATGGATGTTTTTCGTTTTTCTAATTCAATGTTGATATTTTGGTTTACCTGATGCCTGAGCAGATAATAAAAGGCAATGGTAGCAAACATAAATACAAATAGAGTAACCGACAAATAGTTAAGACTGGTTTTTGTTAATAGTTTCATTGCTGTAATTTTATATAGCTTTAGCTCAGATCAAATTTATATCCAACAGCATACACAGTTTTGATATAATCTTCGCATCCTTCTTTTAATAGTTTACTTCTCAAATTTTTGATATGGGTATATATAAAATCGAAAGAATCGGCTGTATCCATGTAGTCGCCCCATAAATGCTCAGCCAGACTCGATTTGGTGATTACTTTGTTTTTGTTGGAAATAAAAAATACAAGCAATTCAAATTCCTTCTTAGTAAGCTTTACTTCTTTTTCATTCACAAATACAGTATGTTCGTTGGGCAATAATTTAATTTCATTTACGATCATCTCTTCGTTGCCATTGAAATTAATCCTACGATTGATGGATTTTAAATGCGCATTGAGCTCAGCCAGATGAAAGGGCTTGGTAAGATAATGGTCGGCTCCGGTATCGAGGCCTTCAATTCTGTTTTCTAACGAATTTCGAGCTGAAATTATTACGATACCCGGTGATTTTAAGGATTTCTTTAAACGTTTTATGATATCGAGACCACTACCATCAGGAAGATTGATATCTACAACAATACAATCATAATTGTACAATTCAATCTTCTCCACGGCATCATTGTATGTATAAACAGCTTCGCAAACATGACCGTCTTCATGCAAATATTCCAGCACTGAATCATTCAGGCTTTTTTCATCCTCTATGATTAATATTTTCATTTGTTATTTTATTACCGGAATTCGAAATTATAAAAATCATTCAAATGATAAGTTTTTAGGATGTAAATCATTTCCAATTCAACCAATCAGGAGAATCGGATTGCAAATTTAATAAATAATGCACAAAGTACTAAGAATAATTTATCCAATCAATAGAATGATACAATTCTTCATTTTGTTTATTTTTTGAAACTAGCCAGCCTATTGATCGACCAAAGCAAAGTTAATTGGAGTAAGTGACAGAGTGACTCCAAGTCATCCCTTCACTTCAGCTAAATCAATGTATAATGAAGCTAACCTAAACTTCTCAGCCCATGAAGTTGCATATTGTTTTTATTACTTAAATTTCCAATAATAGTTTAAAAATACAATTATAGACCTGTTTATTTTGTTAAAACCTACTGTTAAATAATAATTTATATAAATATTTATTTAATTTTTTGTTTCTGTTATTTAAATAACAATAATTTTTTTACTTTTGCATTTTTTAAAATAATAGCATAAAGCAGGATATACATAACGTCTGACCTTAAAACCCTCAATTTAAAAAATAATCATTAATTTATTTAAAGTATGAAAAAAACGTTGATAAGCTTTTTTTGTTTTATACTACTAACAATTTCATTCCATCTTCAAACAAATGGACAAGAAATTAATTGCCTGGATTGTCACGAAAATTTAGTAGCCAATACCGTTCACGATAAAGTTATCAAATGTGGCGATTGTCATAACGATATATTGACTGAAGAACATTCAAAAGCAACTGTAAAAAAAGTAGATTGCAAAAAATGCCATGCAGCATTAAATGCACAAATGCAAAATGATGTACATCGCAAATTAATGCACATTAAAGAAGAAAATGCGCCCAGTTGCAAATCCTGCCACGGTACCCACAAAATTGCTTCCCCAGCAAAAGCGGTCAGCAAAGAAAAAACCTATTGTGGTAAATGCCACAAAACAGGTATCATGGTGGTCCCTTATCATACAGTTAGTAAAACAAGCGAAAGTTGTACTGTTTGTCATACCAAGAAAAATCACAAAGAAGAGTTATCAAAATCAGTCCACAAGAATTTATCTTGTTCAAATTGTCACAGTTATGTAGTGAATAACCTGAGTAATCATCAGAAAGGACCCAAAGATGGTGTGTTGGCTGATTGCTATTTATGTCATAGCGCCATAGCCAAAGACCATAAAGAAAGTATTCATGGTTTATCCTTAACCGAAGGTATTAACGAAGCCGCACAATGCTGGAATTGTCATGGTTCACACGATATAAATTTTGTAAAAGATAAAAGCAGTAAAGTTTATGCTACAAATCTTGTTGCTACCTGTGGTAAATGCCACGACGATACAGCATTTATTAAAAAGTATTCATTATCTATCAAACAACCCGGGAAAATGTATTCCATGAGTGTTCATGGTAAACTGGTGATGGCTGGGAGTAAAGATGCACCAACCTGCCTGAGCTGTCACGGAAAGCATGATATTATGAACAGGGTTCAGCCGGGGTCAAAAATTTCAGCTATCAGCCTGCCCAATACTTGCGAAAAATGCCACAAAGAAATTACTGAAGATTATAAAAAATCCATTCACTGGATAGCCGTAAAAAAAGGAATCCGAAGTGCTCCTTCCTGTAACGATTGCCATAGCGAACACAATATACAGGCAATTAATACAGTAAACAAAAGAGATAAGATGAAAAAAATCCAGGATAATACCTGTTTGCAGTGTCATCAGAACCTATTGCTCTCCCAACGTTATGGTATGGAGAATATGAATGTAAAAAACTATCAGGACAGTTATCATGGTCTGGCTTCATCACACGGCGATAAAAAAGCAGCCATGTGTGTGGATTGTCATAATGTTCATAAAATATTACCTAAAAACCATATAGAATCTTCTATCAACAAAAAGAACATTCTAAGCACCTGTAAAAAATGTCATCCTGAAGCTACAGAAACTTTTGCTAACAGCTATTCTCACACCACTCAGGAAAATTCAGCGGCTAAAATTGAGAGTATCGTTAAAACGGTTTATTTCTGGTTGATTGTTGTGGTTGTAGGTTGGATGTTTTTCCATAACTTATTGATTTTTATACACGAACTGCGCGCTCGCTATAACAAATCAAAAAATGAAATCAGAATCCCCCGTTTTACTAAAAATGAATTGATTCAACATACCCTGTTGCTGACTTCATTCATTACATTGGCGATCACAGGCTTTTTACTAAAATTCCCCGATAGTGTATTGGGCGACCTGATGTATTCTTTAGGATTTAATGAAGTGATCCGTCAATGGGTGCATAGAATTTCAGCGGTTGTTATGATTGTATTGTCGGTTTATCATGTTGTATATTTATTGATTACGGCCCGTGGACGCGACGTATTGTTCGGTTTGTTCCCCAAATTAAGTGATATGACACAGTTAATAGATACCATGTTGTATTACCTTCATCTTAAAAAGAAACATCCGGATTTTGATGATTATAATTACATGGAAAAACTCGAGTACTGGGCATTGATATGGGGTACGGTTGTAATGGGATTCACAGGATTAGTGCTATGGTTCCCGACCATAGTAGGAAACTGGGCACCGGTATGGTTTATTAAAGTAAGTGAAATCATTCACTTCTATGAAGCTATACTTGCAACGCTGGCCATCGTTATCTGGCATTGGTTCTTCGTGATTTTTCACCCAAAAGAATATCCGGTAAGCTTTACAGCTATCGATGGTAAAATGACAGTACATCATTACAAAGGTGAACACCGTTTTAAATACAACAAAGTAATTTTAGAATACCTTGAAACCAAAAACGGAAAACGCGAAGCTAAAAAAATGAGCAATTTTACTAAATTATTCGTCAAAGCTATCGAAAGCAATGGCCTCAATATGGATGAGTTTGTAGCTTCAGAAATGGAAAGCGATGCTGAATTAAGAGCTTATGTTGCAAAACACGAATTAAAATAAGCAACAATGCGCTAAATGTAAAAGAGGCTGTTTCAGTGATGAGACAGCCTCTTTCTTTTAGTAAAGGAAAAAGAAATTGGATGGATTTTAATAATTTCCTAATTATTTTTAATGTGATGCTTCACTTCGTTCAGCATAACAAAAAAAAAGAGCGTCCAAGTCTTTTTGTTATTCGTAATTCCTAATTCCTAATT
>CAZCBG010000171.1:0-3972 GCA_964496885.1 uncultured Bacteroides sp.
AATGGATGGTTTCGAATTGGTTTCTAGGATTTATGCGTCCTTTCTGGGGTAAAAGCAACGACCAACTCTTTAGAAAATTCGTTAAACCGCTGATATATGGACTGAGCAAATCTGCAGAGAATGGTGAAAACTTTTTTACCTACGATGCGCCCTTGGCAATGTATTTCTATGGATCTCCATTTACCGATCCGGCTGATCCATTGATAGCAGCTACTTATGCGATGATAGCTGCCGAATCACTTGGCTTAGGGACATGTATGAAAGGCAGTTTCCACCCTATGGTACAATTTGGAAATAAAGGGAAAAAATTCAGAGAAAAATACAACATTCGCTATAAGAGTCGCGAAGGATTAATTGTAATTTTCGGATATCCTGGTGTAAAGTATAAATACGGTATCAATCGGGATTTTGCGAATATAGACTGGAACTAATTGATTATTAACAGAAGTAAGTAGTTTGAAGAAAGAAAAGGATAACAAAATGAGATTTAAAATATAAACATCCTACACATCATAAAAATGAGAAAAAAGACTTCAATTATTAAAATTATCATACTTATTATGATGCTGATTGGCATTGAAAACAATACAAAAGCTCAAACTCAGCAAGCTTTCCTTATTGGTAACTGGATTGGAAACATTGAATTTCAAGGGAAACAATTGGCCTTGTATTTTCGGATTATTTATCTATCAAAGGATAGTGTTCAAGCATATATGGACAGCCCTGACCAAGGTGCGAAAGATATAAAAGTCAGCAAATTAACCATAAAAGGCGATTCCGTTTTTATTAGGGTTAAATCTTTGGGTGTAGGCATTTCGGGGAGTTTAAACATGAACGATTCAAGCATTACTGCTATTTTCAGACAAAGCATTTTCAACTGTCCGATTATCCTTAAAAAAGTAGAGAAACTTCCTCAAATCAATCGTCCTCAAGAACCCAAACCACCATACCCTTATTTAACGACTGAAGTTAGTTTTGAAAATACAGCTGCCAAAATAGAATTTTCGGCTACCCTTACTACTCCTGAAGGTAATGGTAAATTTCCTGCAGTTGTGATGATTACAGGCTCAGGACCTCAAAACCGAGATGAAGAGTTACTGGGACATAAACCATTTTTAGTGATTGCCGATTACTTAACAAGAAATGGCATTGCTGTTTTAAGGTATGATGATCGTGGGATTGGTAAATCAAAAGGGAACTTCAGTTCCGCTACCTCATTCGACTTTGCCTCTGATGCCAATGCTGCAGTAAATTATCTAAAAACATTAAACAATATCGACAGCAATAGAATTGGATTAATCGGTCATAGCGAAGGTGGTTTAATAGCTCCTATCATTGCTTCATCCAATCCATCTGTTCATTTTATTGTTTTGCTTGCAGGGCCTGGACTGAATGGAGCAGAAATCCTCTTATTACAAAGTGCATTGATAGCTAAAGCTGATGGTGAAACAAGTGAAAATATTAAAAATGCAAGGGAAATGAATAAGAAAACCTATCGCATTGTAAACAAAGAAAAAGACAATAGCATTGCTGCTCTGAAAATCAGAAAAGCTTTTGACATTTACTTGAAAAAACTTCCTAAAGAGGATGTGATAAAGCTTGAAAATCAAAAAGATATCATGATAAAACAAATATTAACTCCCTGGTTTAGAACTTTTCTGAGTTTGGATCCTAAAACCTACCTCCTTAAAACGCATTGCGCTGTATTGGCATTAAATGGTGCAAAAGATTTACAGGTTCCAGCTGATGAAAACCTTGCTGCTATTGAAAAATACTTAACAAAAGCAGGAAACAAAAACCATCAGCTTCATAAATTACCTAATCTCAATCATTTATTTCAAAATTGCCAAAGTGGTTCTCCTGACGAATACAGTAAAATTGAAGAAACATTCTCACCAGCTGCCTTATTGATTATAAAGGATTGGATATGGAAGATTATTAAATAATCTAATTAGCAGAGAACAATTAGACTTTTTTTTGAGGCGTTGATTTTTTTATAATTGAATCTAAATTAATGCTTTGAATGCAAACCACATTCTTTGGTTTCGGGGTTTTCCCACCACCATCTGCCGGATCTTACATCATCACCAGGCTTCACTGCTCGGGTACAAGGCTGACATCCAATGCTAGGAAAACCTTGATCATGTAGTTTATTATAGGGTATCCCATTTTTACGTATAAAATCCCAGACTTCTTTTTCTGTCCAATTGATCAAGGGATTGATTTTGATTAATTGATTTTGTTCATCCCATTCAACCATTTGCATCTCCTCACGGGTGATTGCCTGTTCTTTTCTTAATCCACATATCCATACTTCAAGACCTTTAAATGCACGGTGTAAGGGCTCCATCTTACGAATACTACAACATTGCTTCCGGTTTTCAACACTTTCGTAAAAAAGATTAACACCCTTTTGGTTGACCATTTCTTCAACTGCTTTGTTATTAGGGAAATATATTGAAATATTTATATCATATTGCATTTTAGTTCTTTCGATAGTAGCATAAGTTTCAGGAAAAACACGTCCGGTATCCAATGTAAAAATTCTTGTTGTGGGATCAATATTGGCAATAAAATGCGTAATTACCTGGTCTTCGGCACTCAAACTGGAAGCAAGTGCTATTTTATTTTTAAATGCAACTAAAAAATATTGCAACAACTTTTCAGGACTTGCGTTCCTGAATCCTTCGTTGATTTCATTAATTCTTGTAATTTGCATTGTGTAAAATTTAGAGTTTAATATTTAAAAAATCTTTGTCAAATTTAGTAATTAATTTGATAAACTTCTAAGAACTGTTTCGGATATTCTTTAACATCTGTAAATGAATGATATATAAAATATTAATAAAGTCTTCATTCAAATTAATTTTAGCTTATCTTTTTAATTTTTCGATGTTTTTTATTCTTCTACCTTCCGCAAATTTGTTTAAACGCACAATACATGCAATTTTCTTCAGTTTCGGTTTGTTTAAAAGGCAAGCTTGTATCAAATATCTCCTGAATCAAGCTAGAGAGTATTTCTTCGAATTCTTGTAAGTGATTGCTGGTCAATACATCACTTTCATTAAAATTTACATTTATAAAACCTTTTGATTGGTTTCGCAATGAGAGTATACCTGCCTGTAATGGTTTTGTATTTTCTGGATGCTCTTTTGCAAATAACAATGCATACACCAATAGTTGAAGACTTTTGGCAAATTTAGTTTCTGTTAGCAATACATCTGTATCTGTCAGATTCAGTTCATTTTGAAATACATTGCCTGTTTTGTAGTCGATAATGCGGATAATTTCTGAAGTACTGTCTACCCTATCTACATAGCCTTTGAGTTTAACAAAGGGAACATCATCACTTATATAACAATCCAACAAACATTCAAGTTTCTGCTCAAGCATATTTATGGTAAGCAAGCTATTGTCCTTAGCCATATTTTCGATATGAACGGCTTCTGTTTTTAGTAAATTGACAATAAAAACCTTTGCCATTTTTACACTTAGCAAATTAATACCAAAACTAACATCCCCATCGATGTACCATTTTTTAAAATACTTTTCCGTCAGGGCATCCACTTTAGGCAACATCGCTCTAACATCCTCAGCTGTAATAATTCTGGAGATAAATGGCCGGTATAATTCGGCCAAGACGTCATGCACAGTGGAACCCAGTGTATTGGCTGCAATGGTTTCTTCGGTTTCTTCCAATTCATCGAGGCCAGCCACATTTTTAAAATAAAATTGCAAACTGCAATTAACATAGGTATTCAGTCCACTAGCCGAAAACCCCTTCATGGCCAATTCATTCAGCCGTTTCAATATATTTTCGTGTTTAAAAATCAAGATAGGTTTTTGTTGAAGAGTGTCTGTAGCACTGATGTTCAGCAACTGTTCCTTAATGATGGTTTGAGGGTTGTATTTTGGCAATTCATTTACAATCTGATAGATAAAACGACTCATATCACCTCCTGAAAATTCATC
>CAZCBG010000172.1:0-3935 GCA_964496885.1 uncultured Bacteroides sp.
TACTAAAAGGTAAAAATACTGGTATTGTTTCTCATCAATTCCAAAAGCAAGGCTGTAAAACTATTATCATCGTCAATAATGACAAGGATCATTCTTTGCGTTTGATTCCTATGAATGAACTTGAGGCGAAATTCGACAAGGATCAATTAAAAATTTCATTTGATTATTTACCCTTGAGAATTAAAAATCCTGAAGGTTGTGGTGAGGGTATTCCTGCCGAAATCAGCAATATCGCGGTCGAAGGGAAGTAGTTATTGGTTATTAGGCTATTAAGTTATTGCTTGTTTCAATCAATTTATTCCTTATTAAAATACTTTAGCTCGAGTTTTTCTCCATCGAAAACGATGTAGGAAAAGCTTTTTACCCAATCGCCTATGTTGAGGTATCGGGAATTTTCGGCTATTTTGAGGTCTAGCGGTAAGTGGCGGTGACCAAAAATAAAGAAATCGAAATCTTCTTTTTGCAGTATTTCTTTGGCATAAACAATTAAACGCTCTTTTTCTTCACCTAAAAACACTTCATCGGTATCCCCATTTGCAATGCGGCTTTTGCGCGAAAAATACAAGGCCAGTCCGATACCGAAATTTGGATGCAAGCGAGCGAACAACCATTGATTGAAGCGGTTAGAAAACACTTTCTTAATAAATTTATATCCATGATCGTCAGGGCCCAAGCCATCACCATGTCCGATATAAAATTTGTATTTCCCATAAGTTCTTTGAATAGGTTCTCTGTAAATTGTAAGATTCAGCTCTTTGATAAAATAATCGTAAATCCACATATCGTGGTTGCCGGTAAAATAATTGAGTCGGATGCCTGCATCTGAAATTTCTGCCAGTTTGCCCAGTAATCTCACATAACCTTTAGGTACAACGGTTTTGTATTCAAACCAGAAGTCGAAAATATCTCCAAGCAAATAAATTTCAGTTGCATCCTTTTTTACTTCATCCAACCATTTTACCATCAATTTTTCACGTTTCAAACTACTTTCGTAATCAGGAACGCCTAAATGGCTGTCGGATATAAAATATATTTTTTGTCTGTTTTCCAAGGGTTTAAATTTTAATGTTTAGGTTGCAACATTTTTTTTTCGCTTAAGTTTTTTTCAAGTTCCAGCATATTGTGTTGCTTGATTTTTTTGGCAAAATTAACTGCATGAGAATTCGTGGGCAAGGCTTTTAGTAAATCGGCACTTACTTTTTCGAAAACAGCAAAATCGCCTTCTTCTTTCAGTACAGGTTCACGGTTCAATGGTTGGTACAAAGCAATCAATGCAGCCAATGAAGTGCTGTTTTTCAGTATAAACTGAAGTTGAAAGTTCCGTTGATCTGCTACTATTTTAAGATAACAAGAATCCAAATCTTTTTTTATTTCCACCCGATTGGCAGCGTTAATAGCTGTTTTCCAAATATTTCCTATTGAATCCAGTTTGTGCAAATTGGATTGTAAGTACATATTGAGTTCCATTAATAGTTTGCTATCCGGTGAACCTTTGATGATATAAGTTTTCTCAAAGTTTTCGTAATCTGCCTTAAAAAAAATGTTTTCACCTTTTTCAGCAATGATTGAAATATAATGATTGTCATCTTTACGTAAGAGATAAATCTCTTTTTCCATTGGTTTTATCGTAAATACAAACTTCCCATCTTTATTAAGTGTTACGGAATCTATAACTGTCATTTCGTTAAAATCAAGTTTTTGCAAAACGATGGTTTTATGATCCGCATGGGTGATATTCCCTTCGATACAGCAACTATCTGCAGAAAGTTTATCCTCCTTTTGATGGCAGGAGATAAGTACAGTGGCAAGGAGGAATAGGAAAAGTGATTTTCTCATTTTTTTTACAAAGATAATTAAATTCAATAAACTCTATTCAATTAACAGTTAACAAGCTTCAGGTATTTTTAATTCAATCAAATACCCTCTCTTGGTCCTGGACGTTAAACGATAATGTTCATCTATCCTCCAACCAATTATCCATACAATATGGTCGTCTGAGCATAACAACCATGCATTTTCTTTCTCGATAATCGAAAATTTCTGATCCGTAAAAAAGTCGCTTACTTTCTTTTTCCCATTCATGCCAAAGGGAGAGAAGAAATCACCCTGTCTCCATTTACGAATACTTAGCGGAAATTTTAGTTTATCAAAGTCAAGATAAGCAAGGTTCTTGTCAGGATTTATTTTAATCATTTCTGATTCTGTTGTAATTCTCAAATCGAGCATCAACGGAGACAATATTTGAGTAGCTGTTTCCTGTATTAAAAAAACCTCATTTTCTTTGATTGAATGATTGATTTCGGTAATAATTACTTGATCCCTATCTTTCAACAAACGATGAGTTGGAGAGAAAAATTGTTTACCCGAAATATCATCCAACGAAACGATCAAACTATCTACCACATCATTGTTAAATCCATAAGGTGATAGAAAATGGAAAAGATAAATTTTTAAAGGATGTAAGGCTTTTAATTTCTCAATACTCAATAAAATTGTTGAATTGCTGATGATTACAATATCCATCCGTTTCATTTCAAGCATTTCATTGAAAATGATTTCAGTATCTCTTATTTTTTCGATGTTGTCAATCATGACTTTTTCGAAATCTCCAGCCAGTTGCTTAAACGCTGGTATTATATTATGTCGTATGGCATTGCGCAGATATTTTACAGAATTATTTGAGCTATCTTCTCTGTATAACAATTGATTTTCGGTGGCAAATTTTTCGATTTTATCGCGACTGGTAAAAAGCATGGGGCGGATCAAGTGATTTTGTTTGGGCGAAATACCATGTAAGCCTGCAATCCCTGTTCCTCTGAGCAAATTGATAAAAAAAGTTTCGATTTCATCGTTTTGGTGATGGGCCGTTGCATAATATTGATAGTTATCATTTTCTGCAATTTCTTCAAACCAATCGTACCTTAATTGTCGGGCTGCCATTTGAATGCTGACACTCATTTCGGAAGCAATATCCAAGGTATTAAAATGATTGACATAAAAGGGAACTTCATATTTTGCAGCAAGTTCTTTTACAAAGTTTTCGTCAGCTTCTGATTCTAGCCCTCTTAATTGAAAATTACAATGTGCAATGCCGAATTGCAATCCGGCCTGATAGAATAGTTCACACATTACCACTGAATCAAGACCACCGCTAACTGTTAGCAATATCTTGTCTTTTCTGGTAAAAAGTTTTTGTGAAGCGATGTATCTTTTAAATTGTTTTAACATGGTTTACAAAAATAAAAAAAATCCCCCTAAAATTAGGAGGATTTTCGATGTATTTAAAATTTATTAATCAATAATCCATGTATCACCGCTGTTCAGCAAGTCGTCCATTTTTTTGATCTTGGAATTTTCTTTGGCATATTTAATTTGTTCTTCCACTAAGTCGTCGTAGGTTGGATACATGGCTGAACGGATAACGCCCAATGCAACTGGTAAATGAGGTGGTGCCATTTTAGCCAGCATCAGGTGAACACCAGGATCCTGTTCATATTGATCATGAATCATGATGTCTTCTTCGGTAATACCATCTTTTCCAATTTCAACTGCTTCGAGGTGACCGTTTCTCATGCGGATACCTTTGTTTTTTTCTTTTCCGAAAAGCATAGGTTCCCCATTTTTAATATGTATCTGATGGTCATCTCTTAAATCTTTAGAAGTGATTAAATGATGAGTTTTGTCAGCAAAAATCACGCAATTCTGCAAGATTTCTACCACAGAAGTTCCATCATGACGGGCCGCTTCGAACATAATTTCGGTCATCATTTTAGGATTGGTATCTACCCCTCTTGCGAAGAAAGTTCCCTGAGCACCTAAAATCAGTTCACCTGGATTGAAGGGATGTTCAATGGTTCCTTGTGGGGATGTTTTGGTAATGCTTCCCATAGGGGTAGTCGGAGAATATTGCCCTTTGGTCAGACCATAGATTTGAT
>CAZCBG010000173.1:0-3927 GCA_964496885.1 uncultured Bacteroides sp.
TCCTCAACCTGATTACTGGGGAACATTCTGTTTGGTTTCTCAAACAGTAGGGGATACCAATTTTTTTAAACTTGATTTGAGCCAACTTCCTCCTGAATTTGAAAAAATATATTTTAAATTTTATTATTTAGAACAAGATGTATTTCATACTCATCTTAAAGAGTATAATATTGAGAAAAATTACGCAATGATTGCGGTTCCTAAGAAATATTCTGTAGAAGATTACCGTCGTTTTATGGCTGATTTGAAAAAGATGACGCAAGATGCTTTTAATAACTATACAACAGAACAAAAGCTTGAATATATCCAAAGTCATAAAGATCAATAATTTTAATACTAACATTATATTTACATACAAATTAGAGATATAAATAGCTAAAATTCCAACTTTCCTTAAAAATAAATTCCCAATGAAAAAAATATTTTTATTTATTCTTCTTTCTTCTGTAATAAATATTTATTTAAAAGCACAGACCAATTTTTGTAATACTGCACTTCCATTTAGTACAGGTACAGTCTATGATTTTCCTATTGGTTATACACCCGGAGCTGGTGCTGGAGGGGGTTTACAAGCAGAAGTTGGGCCAAATTATGGTTGTTTGGGTGGTAGACCAAGTCCAGTATGGTACTATATGAAAATTTGCACTCAAGGTAATATTGAGATTTTTATGCACGGATCAGCTAATTCGGATATTGATTTTGCATGCTGGGGACCATTTACAAGCCTTACTGCTCCTACACCTTGTACTGCTCTCTTGACAGCTGGTTCTCCGACTCCTACTCATGCTGTTGCTGGACTTAGTTCTGACTACCCTACTTTAAATATGGTGGATTGTAGTTGGAGTGCTCAGTATGATGAATGGTGCTTTATTCCGAATGCACAAGTTGGTAAATTTTATCTGTTAATGATTACAAATTATTTAAATGTTCAACAGAATGTTGTTTTTTCGCAAACAAATGCATTTCAACCCGGTGCCGGTAGTACCAGCGGTGTGATTTTACCTCCCAATATTACCAGTAATAGCCCCATTTGTGCTGGAGATACCCTTAAATTAACTGCAGATTCAATACCCAATGTACAATATGTTTGGTCGGGCCCTAATAACTGGTCTTCTTTTGTGAGAAATCCTAAAATACCCAATGCAACTGCCATGAATGGCGGAACTTACTATCTTCAGGTTGCTGGTTGTGGGGATGTAAGTGCCGAAAATATAACAGCAGTGGTAATAAAACCTATTCCTAATGTTGTTACTATTTCCGATACAATTTGTTTTGGAGATACTGCCGTCATTTCTGCTTCCGGTGCTAACACCTATTTATGGACTCCGGGGAACTTAACTGCCAGTACGCTAAAATTAACACCCAGTGTTACAACTAATTATAGTGTAACCGGAACTTCACTGGGTTGCAAAAAAACAGCAACTGCTTCTATCAAGGTAAATCCTAACCCGGTAGTTACAGCCAATGATGCTGCCATTTGCCCTAAGGATACTGCAACACTTATTGCCAATGGCGCTTCAACTTATTCGTGGAGCAACGGAACAAATAGTCCATCTATAAAAGTCAGCCCTGCTATTAATACTACCTATAAAGTAGTCGGAAGGGATGTAAATAATTGTAAGGATTCAACGGTTTCTTCTGTAATTGTTTATCCTTTACCCATCATACAACTAACCCCAAATACGACAATTTGTCTGGGTAGTTCGACTAATCTAACTGCAAGTGGTGGCGTCAGTTATTTGTGGAATACAATTACAAACGACACAACACCATCAGTAACTGTAACACCAATACTTCCATTAACTACCTATACTGTGGGTGTTACTGATATCAATCATTGCTTTGACTCTGCTTCTGTTGATGTAAGTACGATACCACTCCCTGTACCTACTATTTCTAACGAATCTGATACTATTTGCAAAGGATCTTATACAACAATTACTGCTGATGGAGGTACTTCTTATTTATGGAATACCGGAGAAATTACACCTTCTATATATGTAAAACCTTTAAATTCATTAATTTATAGTGTAACTGTGAGCACTTCTTTAAACAATATAATTTGCTCATCCATTAAGAGTATCCAACAAAATGTTAGAAATTGCAATGTCATTTATATTCCTAATTCGTTCGCGCCAGTTGGTTATAATACAGTATTTAAGCCCAAAGGAGATATTGTAATCACAAAATCCTATCAATTTGCTATTTATAACCGATGGGGGCAAATGATTTTTGAAACAACTGATATCAGTCAGGGATGGGATGGAAGATATAAAGGCGAATATGTCCCATCAGGAGCCTATATTTATTATCTCAAAATAGATAATGGTTATGAAGATCCATACGAAAAGATTGGAACCGTTACAGTGATTCAATAAAAAAATATAAAAAACCGGATTGAAATAGCTCTCATACCGGTTTTTTAAAACCTAACTTCTCAGCAAGCAACAAGCTTTCCCATATAAATAAAAAGAGAGCCGTAATTACAACGGCTCTCTTTTCATTGTGTTCAAATACTTTGCAGCATAATTTTCTGCATTTATACTAGCTTAATTATTTTGCTTTGTCCTGAGCTGCTTTTATCAATTGATCACCCTGGCTTTTGGCTTTAGTTACTAAATCGTTGGCTTTCTGATCAGCTTCTGAATTGAGTTTATTTGATTTGTTTACTGCTTCGTTGTGCAATTTTTCAGCAGCTTTCTTGGCCCCAATTTTGGTTATAGGGTTGGAAGCTCCATCCACTAATTTTTTACCCTGTGCGTCTGCTTCAGCTACCAATTGATCACCTCCTTTTTTAGCTTCTGCTCTCAGGGCATTGCCTTGTTTTTGAGCTTCAGCTACCAATTGATCAGCTTTTTTCTGTGCTTCTGCAATACCTTTGGTGGCTTCTTCTTTGGCTTTATTGCTAAGGTCTTCTTTTTTCTTGTCAAGTTCTTCCTTTGCTTTGTCCTTTAAGCTGCTTTCTGCATTGCCTTTCGTGTCGTTTAAGCCGGTTTTTATTGCTGGATTTTTGAATGTGCCGCCAATTCTAACGTCAAACTTGAGGATATCAGCTAATTGAACAGCTACACCTTTGTCTTTTGCTTTACTGGCTAATGCTTCTAAAACACTATTGGCTGAACCTCCTATTTCTTTACGGGGAACTTCCATCTTCATAAGATAATCAATGCTTTCGTCAAAACCGGTTGAACCTGAAACCTTGGCTTTGGCGTTGTCTTTTTTAACATCAAAAGGAGAAGTTGTTATTTTGCCGTCAGCTATTACAAAGGCAATGTTCAGTTTATCAAGGTTTAATTTTTTAAGTTTTTCATATTTAATAGCATCGGCTATTTTGTTCAATGATGCTGAATTTTGAACTAAAATTTTAGAAGTAGATAGATTTCCGCCACCTTTCATGGTTTTGGTGAGCGGACTCATGGTTTTGTCGAGCAGTGTATTTACTTTAAATTTTGTTGAAAATGAACCTGTTGTATTTTCGGCAACTGGAGCCATTTTTCCCAGGGTTGCAAAAGTTTTCATCGACTTTTGAATATCAAAATTGCTGATATCGAGTAAGAAATCTGCTTCAGGTTTTTCGGCATTTTTGCTGGAATAATACCCGGTAACGAGCATTTTTCCATTCAGCATATTCATACTCAAATTTTTCATCGAAAGTTTTTCGTCTCTTACTTCAATTACACCGCTTACTTTTTCCATTTCCATCTTATCGTAAATCAACTTAGCAAAATCGGCATTCATATAAAAATCGATATTGGCGGGAACTTTAAAAACAGACATGGGCATCGTATTGGTATCTTTGGCCAATGGTTTGGCTGTGCTGTCTTTGGGAGCCATTGCCATTAGATCGTTCATGTTAAAATAATTTGATTTGGTTTCCAACCTGCCTTTGATAGTTTCGCCTTTCAACCAATAAGCGATATAATTTTC
>CAZCBG010000174.1:0-3876 GCA_964496885.1 uncultured Bacteroides sp.
ATAAAGTATCCATCATTGAATTTGGAAATAGAGCAAAAATCCTTCAGGGTATAGTCATGTTTTACATAATTCGATTGGAAGAAGCAAAGCAACAGGCCATCCTTCTTGGTGAAACACTTAAGAAAGAATATCATCATTAATAATGCAGTGCTGTTTAATATTAAAGGAATGAGATACTTAGACTCTCTTTATATTTTATTGTCTTGTAGAAAAAATTGAGTTTGTATTTTAATGCAAAACGATAAACTTTGTATGCTGGAAACTATTGTTTATATTATTGATAATTTGAACGTTACAAAAATACACACCATTTCTTAAATCTGAAACAGGAATTTCAATAAGATGAAAATCCTTAAAATTGTTTGTATAGACTAATTTTCCTATTACATCCCTGATTTCAATTTTACATGCTGTATTTTCATTATTTCCAGCAGTTTGTAAATAAATAGTATTGTTAGCAGGATTCGGATAGATGGTAAACACTTTCATTTCTGTTTCGGTGATGGATATGCTTTGGGGACTCCCTTTAAAATAAGTCAATCCACCACCAGCATTTCCTACAAAAATATCAAGGTATCCGTCATTGTTGATATCTGCAATGCCAACTCCAGACCTGCTTCCCTCATTTATAGGATGTTTTGTTGCATTAAATACATAAAAGAGTGTATCTGATAGAGTAAATTTCCCGGTCAAATTGTTGTCAATATTTTTATAATAATAAACCTTGCCTTCATCGTTTCCAACCATTAAGCGGGTTTCGCCATTAGCAGTTCTGAAAAAACAGGGAGTGCTGTAGCCATAATTGGAAACAGCATAATTGGTTACGTCCACACTTCCTAAGCTGTCTGTGATTAAATTATAGCTAGCTGTTGTGAGTGTTCCGGTGTTTTTATAAAAATTCAAATTCCCTTTACGGGCTAAGATGTTGTTGGCTGCATCTTTCCATAATTGTTGCCGTTCACCGATTACTAAATCTAACAAGCCATCTTTATCCAGATCAAATAACTGTGGCGTGCTATAGTCTCCAACGTCAATATTTTGATAATTTGCCTGACTCAGTATAAAATCAGGATTGCTTACGGTTGAATTGTTTATAAATAAATACAGTTTACCATCTGCATTTCCGATAATCATTTCGGCTTTCCCATCATGGTTGATATCACCAAAACATGGGAATACAGCTTGTAGATGTAAAGAAGAAATATGGGCAAAATCTCTGGTTATCAATTTGAAAATAGGAGATGTTGCACTTCCGATATTTTTGAATAAGGCTATTTTGGAAACAAAAACAGAATGTAAGAATCCATTGAGTAGATAAGTAGAATCCCGATATCCAATATTGCTTACAAATAAATCTTTCAATCCGTCATTGTCGTAATCAAACATAATAGGATAAGCTCCTGTTCCCACATCTATCATTTCGTGCTGTAGAAAATCTTCGGTCTGAAATTGGAAAACAGGATTTGTATTGGTCCCAGTATTCTTATACAACCAAGCGCTTTTAAATGTTTCGGCTGTCGTTAAATTGGGATCGAAAGGTGAAACAACCAGGTCTTTTTTGCCATCATTGTCTACATCTACATACTGAGCAGCAGGAAATGAAGGAAGATTGATCTTATAGGTATTGGAAGGGAAATTGGTATCCTGAACAGTTATAAAAGCTGTATCTAAACTACCTCCGTTTGTAAGCTTGATAAGATTTGCATAATCAACATCTCCTATCAACAGGTCTTTTTTGCCATCCCCGTTCATATCTATCGCCAGCAATGTAGAACCTGAATGTTTGGGGATATTTCCTTTTTCTAACTTTCCTTTTGTGCCGTTATAGCAACTATCCAGACTTAATACATTGGATGCTTCACCTTCGGCAAAACAACCCCAGCTTTCATCATACAGTTCAAAATCCAATGAATCGGCTGTGCCATATTTTTCCATTGATAGATTTTTATGGTAATTTACATATTTTCCCAGCACCCAAAAGTTGAGGATGTCTAAATCTCCATCATTGTCAATGTCGGCTATCGCAGGAAAATCTTCGGAAAGACAGAAAAGATTACTATAATTGCCATTATAGGATGATAATATAGGATCTTTGACTAATTTAAAAATTAAAGATGTAGTAGATACATTTTTATAAACTTTGATACCTCCATTGGAATATGTAAAGATATCTTCTTTCCCATCATTGTTGTAATCGATGAGTTGCACCCAGCTTTGCATAACAGGAAATTTAACAGCATATTCGGGGGCATAAATATAATTGATAGTATTGGCTGTACCTGTGTTTATAAATGTTAGTATTCTGTTTCCGATTTTATCGAAAACAAACAGATCTTTGATGCCATCAAAGTTCAGATCAATAGCAGAAAACTGACAACTATTCATGCCTCCTGTCCAGGGAAAGAGCAATGAATTACCAGTACTGTCCTGAACAACTATGCTGTTATTTTTAACAAAAACATAATCATAGCTTTGAGAATATCCTGTGTTTGTAAAAATGGCTAAAACTGCCAATATCCAAATAAGTTGACGAAATTTTTTTTTCGGTATTAAATGATTCTTTTTAAAAGGATTATATAGCATAATTAAAAATCTGGTTTAGTCACGGGGTGACTCCAAGTCACCCCGTGGCTTGAAATTAATATCGGCAAAACCAATTAGAATGGCCTGACGTTAATTTAATAATTTACTAATTCATTTCCGCCATCATTGCTTTCACAATATTTTCTGCTCCTTCTGCAATTTGTGCAATATTAGCATTCAGCATATAGCAGGGAGTTGTAAATACTTTTTGGTTGGCATCTCTGATTACCTCAGCATGTTGGGTATTAAGATGATGGCCTCCCATTTTTTCAATTTTCAACGATATTTGCTCATCATTTCCAATAGTAAGCGTTATATTTTTTAATATTTTTGCGAAAATAACCGGAGCTATACACAATGCACCAATTGGTTTGTTGGCTGAAACCATCTCCTTTATAGCCTTTTCCACATCTTTATTTACGCTGCAATCTGCAGCATCGAATGCAAAAGTGCTAAGATTTTTAGCACAACCAAAACCGCCCGGAAAAATCAATGCATCAAACTGAGTCGTATCAATGACTGACAATGCCAATATTTTACCTCTGGCGATGCGGGCTGATTCCACTAATACATTTCGCTTTTCCTCAGTCTCTTTGCCGGTAAAATGATTAATCACATGATATTGTTCGATATCGGGGGCAAAAATCTGATAGCTCCCTCCATTTTTAACAATGGCAAGTAATGTTAACACAGCTTCGTGAATTTCGGTGCCATCATAAACACCACATCCTGATAAAACGACTGCAAATTTTTTCATTGTTCTTAGTTATTTGTTATTGGATAATAGTTATTGGGCTTGATGTTTTAAGTTGTTGGTACTTTTGCTTTTTTTAGATAAGAAATATATCCGTTTAACATTTTTAAACATATTATTAATGTCTCACGAAAATTATTCAATTCAGATTCAGTAATATATTGACAATCATAAGCACAAATCAAATGATCAAGCGTTTCAAAGATAGAACCTCTTGCTTGACGGCAAAACTGAATATTTTCCTGATAACGAAATCGACCATACCCTTCTGCAATATTCGCTACTACTGATCTTGATGCTCTTATTAATTGATCTTTTAGTCTAAAAGTATCTTCTTTAAGTAGTTTTTTCGTAAATTTCTACATTCATTATAAACGTCCAAATCTTCAAAACTATTCATTTTCTTGGTTATTTGTTAGGAATTTAATATTTTGCTTAAAAAAATTCTTCTATTCACACAATCTATTATCCCTATCAATTATTCCCTAATAACTATTTTTTTCTTCCATTTGCCAATAACAATTTTCCTAATAACTATT
>CAZCBG010000175.1:0-3823 GCA_964496885.1 uncultured Bacteroides sp.
AAAGTATGTGATTTGCCCGAAGAAATTCCTTTTTTCAACAAATTACTCAAATTGTACGACGATCGTAAACAGATGCTGGAAGGCAACGGCAGACTCGACTGGGCCATGGGCGAATTACTCACATACGGCAGCCTGTTGGAAGAAGGTTTTCCTGTTCGTTTCAGTGGTCAGGACGTTGGAAGGGGAACTTTTTCTCACCGTCATGCTGTACTTACCATCGAAGATTCAGACGAAAAATACATACCCCTCAACCATCTGAGCCCTCAACAACCTAAATTTGAAATTTACAATTCCTTGCTTTCCGAATATGGTGTCCTGGGTTTTGAATACGGCTATGCCCTGGCATCTCCTAACACCCTTACAATTTGGGAAGCACAGTTTGGCGATTTTTTCAACGGAGCCCAGATCATTATCGATCAGTTTATCAGCAGTGCCGAAGGCAAATGGAAGGTCATGAACGACCTGGTGATGTTATTACCTCATGGCTACGAAGGCCAGGGCCCTGAACATTCCAGTGCACGCATCGAAAGGTTTTTATCACTTTGTGCCGACAACAATCTTCAAATTGCCAATTGCTCTACACCTGCCAACTTTTTCCACCTTTTACGACGACAATTACACCGCAAAATACGTAAGCCACTGATAGTCTTTACACCTAAAAGCCTTTTGCGTCATCCACTCTGTGTTTCAGCTGTCGATGATTTTGTAAAGGGGGGCTTCAAAGAACTTATTGATGATGCCAAGGCAGATCCTGCAAAGGTCGATAGGGTTGTTTTCTGCAGTGGAAAAGTCTATTACGATTTATTGGACGAAAAACTGTTGAATGATAAGGCCAACATTGCCATCGTCAGGGTAGAGCAAATTTACCCGATACCACATACTCAATGGAAAGCCATTCAAAAGAAATATGCCAATGCCAGACATTGGCTGTGGGTTCAGGAAGAACCTGAAAATATGGGAGCCTGGTCTTTTATACATCAGCACATCGATTACATTCCACTGATTTTGTTTGCGGCAAGAAGTGCCAGCGGTAGCCCTGCAACCGGATCGAGCAAGGTGCATAAATCGGGACAATTGAAAATAATCGAAAAATCGATGGGCAAATGCATCTGCGAATGGGCCATGAAAGGCTGTGATATGCATTGTGTTGAAAAAGAATAGTTTAATTAAATAAAACAATAAAATACTGAGATATGATCATAGAAGTTAAAGTACCGGATCAGGGAGAATCAATTACACAGGTAGTTTTATCAGGATGGCTGGTAACAGATGGTGATGTGGTTGAAAAAGACGAAGAAATTGCAGAAGTTGATTCCGACAAAGCAATCCTGACGCTCTATGCCACCGAAGACGGTAAAATTACTTTCATTGCCACAGAAGGCGACACCCTGAATATAGGTGATGTGGTATGCAGTATCGATACCAGTGTGAAAGCTGAAAAAGCACTTCCTAAAGTTGTCATCGTAGAAGCAATAAAAGAAGTCCTTCCTCCAGAGAAACCATCAGATTTACCTAAAGAAATACAGGTAATGCCTTCCAAATCAGCAGTAACTGAAAAAAATAATTTTTCGAGAGAAACAAAACATCAGAAAATGACAACGCTGCGTTCTAAACTTTCGGAAAGATTAGTAGCAGTGAAGAATCAAACGGCCATGCTGACCACTTTCAACGAAATCAACATGACTGCTTTGCTGGCCATCAAAAAACAATACAACGATGCTTTCAAGGAAAAATATGGCATCGGCATCGGCTTTATGTCATTCTTTACCAAAGCGGTAACTGAAGCATTGCAATTCTATCCCAATATAAATTCGATGATAGAAGGGGATGAAATCATTACACCTGCTTATGCTGATATCAGCATTGCAGTGAGTGGCCCTAAAGGACTTATTGTACCTGTAATCCGCAATGCCGAAAGTCTGAGCCTGGCCGAAATCGAAATCAACATCAAAGCATTGGCTGCCAAAGCCCGTGAAAACAAAATTACACTGGAAGAAATGAACGGAGGTACATTTACAATCACCAACGGAGGTGTTTTCGGATCAATGATGTCTACACCCATCATCAATCCACCCCAGAGTGCCATTTTGGGTATGCACAATATCATCGAACGTCCGGTAGCTATCAATGGAGAAGTAAAGATTCAATCAATGATGTATATTGCACTCTCTTACGACCACAGACTGATTGATGGCAAAGAATCTGTAGGATTTCTGATTAAAGTAAAAGAAATGATTGAAAATCCTGCAAAAATGCTCTTCAATGGCAATGATCCAGTAAAGGAATTGTTAGGGATTTAGATATTTATGAATTATTAGTTTTGAATAATGAATTAAATTAAAGTATTTTTGTATTGTCATTCAATTGAATTCATCAATATCCAATTAATATGCAAAAGTTATATTTCTATTTTATTGCATTGATATTATTTATTTCATGCAAAACTGCCCCTGATCCAAAGGAAATGTTTCTGAAAAGATACAAGACAGGTGAAATTATTAACAAAGTGGAATGTAAATCCACTGCTGACCAGAATTATTCTCTTTACTTGCCAACAACATACGATATCAATAAAAGCTTTCCGGTAATTTATGCATTCGATCCCCATGGCGATGGAGGTATTCCTGTAGATTTGCTGAAAGATATAGTTGAAAAACTTCATTATGTGGTGATTGGCTCAAACAATATCCGAAACGGATTAAGTCCGGATGATCTGAATTATTCGTTGAGCCAATTGCTGAAAGATACAAAGATAAAATTGGCCATTGACACAAACAGAATCTATCTGATTGGATTCTCAGGTGGCGCAAGAGTGGCTTCTTCTCTGGCTCAATCCTTGCAGGGTGTTCAAGGTGTAATTGCATGTTCAGCAGGTTTTCAAACAGGAACGGCTGCCCCTCCTTATCCTTTTATTGGCATTTCCTCTTATGGTGATATGAATTACCTGGAAATGAAAAAACTGCAAGCCAACTTACAAAAGCTGAATGCCAACAGCCAATTGATGCTTTTTGAAGGTAAACATGAATGGCCTTCACAACCTATTTTGGCTGAAGCTGTTACAATCCTGGAATTGAATGCTATGAAGAATAGATTGATTCCTCAGGATAAAAAAATGATAGCAGAATTCCTCGTCGACAACACTATGAAAGCAGAAAAACTTCTTCAATTCAATGCAATAGATTCATCTGTAAAAGCATACATAATCCTCGAGAGAACAATTGCTGTGCTGGATCAGTTGACAGATGTTGGTAAACCAAAAGAATTATGCTCAAAAATAGCTATTAAACCCGAGTTTCTGCAATTCATGAAAGAGCAAGATGTCCTAGAGAATATTGAAAATCTGAAACAAGCTGAATTTATGGCTGCCTTTGAAAACAAAAAAGATGTCTGGTGGAATGCTGAATTGAAAAAATTGGACCTAGATGCTAAAGATCAAAATAGTTTAAAAAGCAATATGGCCAAGCGTTTAATAGGATACATCAGCCTGAGTTGTTACAGCTATTCGAACCGTTCCCTGCAAAGTCAGAATTGGAATTATGCTGCTCTTTTCACCCATATTTATCAGAAAGTGGATCCCGAAAATCCGGATGCTTATTACGCAACAGCATGCCTATATGCCAATACGAATCAAAATGAAAAAGCCTTGATAGCTTTACAGTCAGCTGTCAAATTTGGATTTTCAAACAAAAATAAATTACAGAATGATCCTTTGCTAAATTCTTTACACGGAATGCCTGAGTTTGATAAGATGATCAATGGCAAATAATAAAATCCGGTAATAGGCTTCGCTTTTGCAAAGCCTATTACCGGATTTTGTTTTTAT
>CAZCBG010000176.1:0-3814 GCA_964496885.1 uncultured Bacteroides sp.
GTTTGAGCTGCGAAAGTTCTTTGCCTTTAAAAATAATTTGTCCACTTGAAGCATCTATCAAGCGCAATATACTCCTTCCGAGAGTAGTTTTCCCACATCCAGATTCACCCACCAATCCCAATGTTTCGCCTTCGTAAACATCAAAACTGATATTATTTACCGCCCTGAAACTTGCTGTCACTTTACCCATCCACGATTTTCGGGTTGGGAAATCAACATGAATGTTTTTTACCTGCAAAATAGGTGGGCGACTGTAGATAATATTTTGATTTTGAAATCTTTCACTGATTGTAATTTCGACAGCTTTAAAATGAGTTGAATGCATGAAGTCGTTCACGGTTGGTAAATGGGCAAGCCGGATATCTAATTTAGGACGACAAGCCAATAATCCCTGGGTGTAAGGATGTTGTGCATAATGAAAAACATTGCTTGTTTTACCTTGTTCTACAATTTTACCTTTGTACATTACGGCTACATTATCTGCAATCTCGGCCACCATGCCCAAATCGTGGGTAATAAAAATAATAGACATTCCATGTTTTTGCTGGAGCGTTTTTAAAAGTTCGAGTATCGTTTTTTGAACTGTAACGTCCAAAGCTGTAGTGGGTTCATCAGCTATCAACAAGGATGGCTTACAGGAAACAGCCATTGCTATCATCACCCTTTGCTTTTGTCCACCCGATAATTCATGAGGGTATTTATTGAAGACTTCATCTGGTTTAGGGAGCTGCACTTCAGCAAAGAGTTCAAGAGTTTTAAGCTTTGCATCTTTTTTAGAAATATTCTGATGTAATAAGATGGCTTCCATTACCTGTTTACCACATTTCAAAACTGGATTAAGGGAAGTCATTGGTTCCTGGAAAATCATGGCAATTTTATTACCCCGCCATTTTCGCATTTCTTTTTCAGTCAATTGCAACAAATCCTGATGATTGTTCTCAGAAATGTGAAAAATAATCTCACCCGAAGTGATTTTCCCGGGAGGGCAATTGATGAGCTGCATTATTGCCAACGAAGTAACCGATTTTCCTGAACCGGATTCACCCACAATACCTAGTATTTCGCCTTTTGCAAGCGAAAACGAAATATCATCTACCGCATTCTGAATACCATTATCGGTTTTAAACTCAACCCTGAGGTTGTTGATTTGCAATAATTGCTTTTCCAATGGATTTTATTATTTAATATGTTTTAATTTAGCGCTGACAGGGTTTAGAACCCCCTGTCAGTGTTTAGAAAAGGTAAAATTAATAATATTCTGATGATTTAAAATTAAAAAGCTGTTTTGCAAAAACAAAACAGCTTTTTAAAATATACAATCTGAATAATTTCTCAGGCAAATGTTGATTATTTTGACTATAATTCAAGACCTAATGCCTTATAAGTTATAAATCTATTGACAAATAAACTATATGCCTAATTCACCAAATTAATGACTATCGTGTCCTTTGAATTTTAATTTTTCACCGGTTTGTTCTGCTATTTTTTTCAAATACCATTCAGGATAACCAGGTTGATCGGGATAAGCTGGTTGGGTATAACCATTGCCCTGAAATTTACCATCTTTTTCCTTTTTGATATTTCCATCAATGTATTTAACCAATAAATATTCATACAATTCTTTCCATTTTCCAAAGGTAAGATTGGCTTCCTGGTTTGAATAATCAGTTAGAATTGCAATGGCTTTGGCGTTATCTGCTTTGTAAACAGCATCTGCTTTTTTATCAATGTCGATTGATTTGGCAAAAAACCCATTTTCCAATTCACTTTGAACTTTTTGAATGTCTTTAATCATCACATTGTAGCGGGTATAACAAAAGTTAGAAACCTGATTGAATAACCAGAAAGCAGAAGTAGGAGAGTATTTTAACATATTGCCATTACCTACAGCAAAATTAGCTGGAATTTTATTAATACCACAATACATAGGTGTGTAAACAGAAGAGTAACTATCGTCGACCCCAAACCAGAAAATACCACCAATTGGATTGGGTAACCATGAACGGGATTGAGCAATAAAAGAAAATCCGGTTTGTTGGGTGGATATGGCTCTTTCATTTAAATAGGTAACACCATCTACTTTCCAAGTTAATGGACGCCAGCGGTAACCGCTCTGGTAAGGACCTGCACCTAAATCAGTGGTCATATCCAAAGGTGTGCCTTCAAAATGATCTCTCATCAGACCTATTACATCCTGTAACGAAAGTTTTTGATCGGGTTTTACCCATAAAGGCATGCGATGCGTGAGGTTTTCACCTTTTGCATAATCGATATAGTTGACCATATCTTTACAAACTTTATTAAAGCCTGACCAAACCCTTGCTTCGCTAAAACGGGCACCACTAAAATCGAGGGGTGCATAAGTATTAGAAAAATCAAAATCAGCATCTTTACCGTTAAATAATTTCTGCTGACGTGCAAAGCTAATTACATCAAATGCATATACGGTCTCAATCCCGGGATTGAATATCTTTGATAAATTTTTACTAGAAATAGAAGTTTTTCCGTCTTCAAGAGGGAAAGTCGTGATACGGGCATGGTTGGCATGACCCGAAATGTAACCGTCAGGAATATGACGGGCTACCCATACGGCTCCTTTGCTATATTGCTTCATGTTTATTTTTCCGGTTTTGTCATAAACCGGTGAACCTTTTCCAATAATTTCAAAGATCCACACTTCGTTAGGATCAGAAATTGAAATAGATTCTCCAGTACTGTAATAACCATATTCGGCCACTAGTTCGCCCATTATCTTGATGGCTTCTCGGGCTGTTTTTGAACGTTGCAATGCAAGGTACATCATACTACCATAATCAATGATAGCAGTAGTATCCTGTAAAACCTCACGACCAGTATAAGTAGTTTCACCAATGGCTACCTGATTTTCGTTCATATTGCCAACAACAGAATACGTATGTAAAACCTGTTTAATTTTACCTAATGGTTTGCCGGTGTCCCATTCATAAATGTCCAACATGCTACCTGCGGGATAATCTTTAGCAGGACGATAATACAACTCACCATATAAAGTGTGAGAATCAGCAGCATAAGTGATAAAGCAAGACCCATCTTTAGAAGCCCCTTTGGTGACTAAAAAATTGGTACATGCCTGGGCGTAAAAAAATACACCTGAAACATAGGCGATAACGCCTAATAAAGCGATCAATCTGAGTTTTTTCATTTGTATGAATTTGTTTATTTTTTTCGAACGACAAACCTACGTATTTTTTTTAATATAATAGCTAAAAATATGCTGGAAAAAATACGAAAGGAAAGTCAATTTAACTGAATTTCGGATTTAAAATCCAGTATTTGTTAATATTTTTTTCTAATTGCCCTAACTCTATTTTTAAAAAAAAATTTATTATGCTATGTGATAAAAATATTTACTTTTGAAAATGATATGTATATTAAAAAGGCTTTGAACTAATCGATATAAAATCATTTAAATATTGACAATCTACACATTAACAATTAATTTCAAGATTAGGTTTTTAAAATGATTATAAAATAATTTCACTGTATATTAATCAAATTTAATTAATTATGAAGAATTTTTCGATGATTTCAAGAATTTTTTTGACGGGTATTCTTTTCCTGAGTTGTTCATTTAAGCTTTTTGCTCAACAAACAGAAATTAACAATTACACATCTGTATTGCAGGTACAACAATACGAAAGGGCAATTCATATCATGGCTATGCTATTGATTGGATTTGGATTTTTAATGGTTTTTATTAAAAAGTACGGACGTTCAGCACTTACTGCTACATTTTTGTTGGTAAGTATTTCAATTCCGCTTTATTTTTTAATTC
>CAZCBG010000177.1:0-3762 GCA_964496885.1 uncultured Bacteroides sp.
TAACGATGCGATGGCGGAGAATGTTAGCTGCAACTGCTTTTACATCTTCAATATCAGGTGCATATTTACCCATAATAGCGGCATGGGTTTTAGCTCCAATAATCAAATACTGAGAAGCACGGGGACCTGCTCCCCACGAAAGGTAATTATTAACCATCGCGTGAGCCGATGGAGTGTTGGGCCGGGTTTGAGTAACCAATTTTACAGCATAATTGTACACATTATCGGTTACCGGTATTTTACGTATTAAATGCTGGAAATACAAAATCTCTTCAGCGGTCAGCACTACCTGAGGTGTTGATTCTTTATCGACTGTTGTACTTTTTACAATATTTATTTCTTCTTCAAACGAAGGATAATCCAACCAAACATTGAACATAAAACGATCGAGCTGAGCTTCGGGCAATGGGTAGGTACCCTCCTGCTCTATTGGATTCTGAGTAGCCAATACGAAAAAAGGCTCCCCAATTTTATAAGATATTCCTGCAACAGTTACTGCTTTTTCCTGCATGGCTTCCAATAAAGCCGACTGGGTTTTGGGCGGTGTACGATTGATTTCATCTGCCAGAATAATATTGGCAAAAACAGGTCCTTTGATAAATTTAAACTTGCGGTTTTCGTCTAATATTTCGGTACCAACAATATCAGAAGGCATCAAATCGGGCGTAAACTGAATACGACTATAAGTGAGCCCCAGCACCTGGGAAACTGTATTAACCATTAAAGTTTTGGCCAGACCAGGAACACCTACCAATAAACAATGTCCACGGCTAAATATTGAAATCAATATATTTTTAACTACATCATCCTGACCGACAATGACTTTTGAAATTTCATTTTTAAGCAATTTGTATTTCTCAACAAAGGCATCTAATGCTTCTACGTCCGATTTATAATTCATTCTTGTTTGTTTATCTATGCAAAAATAGGTATTTTACTTAGTCTATTATTAAATTTTGTGGAGTTCTATCTGTTCAAGCCTTATTAAACAAAAGGAAGAGGCGTATTGTTCGCTTACTTTATATATTTTTGCTCCAATTCCTTCCATTTTGTCTCGTCAAATTCTGGAATATTACGGTAATGCCATTGACCTAAGACCACTGCATTTTTCAACAAAACCAATCCTGGATTGGAACGGATCATAGCTTTTAATGAAATATCATCGGAATTATAAAATTCTATATCCGTAGCATTTATTTCTTTTTTAAACTTTCCAATATCAGCAGTTGAACTTCCGGTAAGTACAATTACAGATATTCCCTTGGCTTTTGCTTTTTCGTTGAAGGCAATAATTTTCTTAAATGCATCCTTGTTCGCAGTTTTCAAATCATAAGAGGCAACAAAAAACTGGAATTCAGGATTGCGCACAAAATGTTCGGTAAAATCAGCAGCCGTGGAATCAGAAATAGAAAAAGCACCCAAACTCGATTTGTTTGGATTATCAATGCGGAGCGTATCGTATGCCCAATTGGCCATCCAGACGGTATCTTGCCAGGGTAATTCATTGGAAAGGTATTCCTTTTTCTCCCCGGTTTTCTTATTTTTATAAATCAAATAGTTTTTAATGGGTTGAGGATGGTCAGATAACATTTTATTCCCAACTTTCCATGGACGGAAATTGATAATAGGTAAATTTTTATAGTTATATATATTGAACCAGATAAATACAAGCGAAACGGCTACGATGATTCTCCACTCTTTTGCATTTGTAAAATAAGCTGTTGTTTTTTTTCTTCCAGTAAAAATCAATAGTGTAAATACCATTAATACAATGTTCTTATAAAAGGTTTCCCAATTGGTAAGTTTAATAGCATCACCAAAGCAACCACAATCAGGTACCAGATTATGACGTGCATCAATAAAAGTTACAATTGTAAAAAATGACATCATCAACAAAACCAGCCAGGCTGTTTGTTTCATTTTTACATTTAAAACCAATAACACACCCAACACGAACTCAAATGAACATAAAATAACCGATAGCGTCAATGATAAGGGAATGGCCCAATCCATGTGATAAACCTGAAAATAATCTGTGATTCTGTAAGCGGTCCCCAAAGGATCAACGCCCTTGACAAAACCTGAGAAAACAAATACCAGCCCTACAAGGATGCGGCTGATGATTCTAAGTATTTTCATTGTTGAGTTCATAATTAAAAAGTTTGTAAAGTTTATAAAGTTGAAAGTCAGAAGACGGAACAAATACCTATACTTTATCTCATAAAAGAATATAATAGCAAGGCATTCTTAATTCTTAATTCTTAATTCTTATTTCCTAATTTTCTAATTTAATCAATGCAAAAACAGCGTAATTGATAATATCCATATAATTGGCATCTACGCCTTCTGATACAAAAGTCTTGCCAAGATTGTCTTCAATTTGTTTGATACGTAATAATTTCATCAAAATAATATCGGTCAATGAACCAATCCGCATATTGCGCCAAGCTTCACTATAGTCGTGGTTTTTGTTTTCCATCAAACTTTTGGCAATGTTTATATAATTATCAAAATGTTTCATGGCTTCTTCTACCGTCAAATCAAGATTTTGCTCATTACTTAATTCTAACTGTATGAGGGCAATGACTGAATAATTTACCATTCCGATAAATTCGGGTACAATGCCTTCGTTGACCCTTTGTGTACCTTTGTCATCAATGCTACGGATGCGGCAGGCTTTGATATAAATCTGATCGGTAAGTGAAGGAGTACGCAATATCCGCCAGGCACTTCCATAATCTTTCATCTTGGCCTCGAATACTTCGCGACATTTTTTTATAACAACTTCAAATTCTTGTGAGGTTCTATTCATTTATTATTAGTATTTTAGCTGCCAATTTTCAATCAAAAATTTACTGCATTGGACACACAAATTTCAAGTGATAAAAATACAATTTTTTCTCCAAATCTAACTATAAATTGCAGGGGGAAATTAATAAATTTTAACAAAGCTTTGGTAATGGGTATTTTAAATATTACCGAAGACTCATTTTATGATGGGGGCAAACATTTAACAGAAGAAAATTGGCTGGCTCAAACACAGAAAATGCTAACTGAAGGAGCTGATATTATCGACATAGGTGCTGCCTCTACCCGCCCTGGAGCCAAACCGCAAAGTGCTGAAGTAGAAGCCAACCTACTGAAAACAGTTATCCGTTCTATTCGAAAAGAATTCCCCGAAACCAAACTATCTATAGATACTTACCACGCCAGTGTTGCCGAAATGGCAGTGGACAATGGCGCAGATATAATCAACGATATATCAGGCGGAGAAATGGATAAAGAGATGTTTACTGTAATGGGGAAACTGAAAGTACCCTATATTCTGATGCACATCAAAGGCAGTCCTGAAAACATGCAAATAAACCCTGTTTATGAAAACCTGATTGAAGAAATAATGCTTTATTTTGCAGAGAAGATCATGCAACTTAGTTTGCTGGGTGTAAACGATGTCATCCTTGACCCAGGTTTTGGTTTTGGGAAAAATTTGGCACACAATTATGAGCTTTTACAAAAACTGGATCTGTTTAAATTCCATGAACTACCCATTATGGTTGGGTTTTCAAGAAAATCAATGATTAACAAAGTGCTGGGCACATCACCAGCTGAAGCATTAAATGGTACTACCGTATTGAACACCATTGCCTTGCTCAAAGGTGCAAATATTTTGAGGGTTCACGATGTAAAACAAGCCGTTGAAGCAGTGAAATTATGTGAAATAATGAAAGGCTAATTGGAGTTCTTGAGATAATGGAGTATAGA
>CAZCBG010000178.1:0-3733 GCA_964496885.1 uncultured Bacteroides sp.
ATTATGTTCTTTAAAACCCTAAGTATAACAAACGTTTTAAGTACTCAAAGCACATCATTCACTCTAAGTACATTAAGTACTATCAAACTTCAAAAAGGGTTGATCATCCCTAAAAAATGACCAAAAGCTATGAAACTATCGGTTATTATTGTTAATTACAACGTTGAATATTTCCTGGAACAATGTTTGCACTCTGTTCAGATAGCTTGCAAAAACATTGAAAATGAAATATTTGTAGTTGACAATCAATCGGTTGATGCTTCCGTTAAAATGATAAAAGAGAAGTTTCCTTCTGTTCGATTAATTGAAAACAAAGAAAACAAAGGTTTTTCAAAAGCAAACAATCAGGCGATTGTTCAGGCAAAAGGCGAGTATATTCTGTTGCTTAATCCTGATACGGTGGTAGAAAGCGATACTTTTGAAAAAACAATACACTATATGGATACACATCCAACTACGGGTGGCTTGGGTGTTAAAATGATAGATGGAGAAGGTAATTTTCTAGCTGAATCAAAAAGGGGATTACCAACACCAGAAGTTGCCTTTTACAAAATAGCTGGCTTGTCAAAATTATTCCCTCAATCAAAAAAATTCGGGAAATACCATTTAAGCTATCTGGACCATGATCAAATTCATGAAGTTGAAGTACTGGCAGGTGCTTTTATGCTGATGCGCAAAAAGGTAGTGGACGAGATTGGTATGCTGGATGAAGCTTTTTTTATGTATGGGGAGGATATTGACCTTTCGTATCGCATTATCAAAGCCGGGTATAAAAATATTTATTTCCCCGATACCCGAATTATTCATTATAAAGGTGAAAGTACCAAGAAAAGTAGCATCAATTATGTATTTGTTTTTTACAATGCCATGATTATTTTTGCTCAAAAGCATTTTTCGCAAAAAAACGCCCGTCTTTTTTCTTTGATGATTAATTCGGCCATTTATCTCAGAGCAACTTTATCTATCATCAGACGATTTTTTAGCAATCTTTTGCTTCCAGTCCTTGACTTTTTAATCATCTGGGGTGGTATTTATCTTATAAAAAATTATTGGTCTCACTATTTCTTATCAACAGATTATGAATACTATCCATCGGAATATATATTACTGGTGGTTCCTGTTTATATTTTAATCTGGTTGTTGAGTTTCTTTTTTAACGGAGGTTATGAAAAGCCTCATAAATTGAGCAAAGTATTTCAGGGAATTGCTATTGGAACAGTCATTATTCTGGTTATTTACGCTTTACTCAACACTTCTTTCAGGTTTTCAAGGGCAATGATTTTACTTGGTGCAGTTTGGAGTTTAATCTCCATGATAACATGCCGTTTTGCATTGCACCTCATGAAGATAAAAGCCTATCGCCTGGGTGAGAACATCAATAAAAGATTTGTAATCGTTGGAGATTCAGAAGAAGCAGAAAGAGTAGCAGATTTATTAAGGAAAACTAATATTAATCCAGGATTTATCGGACTGATCAATACAACTGAACAAAACAACAACCAGAACTTTATAGGTAAACTTTCCCAAATCAATGATATTATTGAGATTTATAAAATTGATGAAGTTATATTTTGTGCAAAAAGCTTATCTGCTTCTGCCATTATCAGCAATATGTCGGAACTTAAACACAAAACCATCGCTTACAAAATAGCTCCTCCCGAAAGTTTATTCCTGATTGGCAGCAATTCAATCAATACTTCCGGCGACTTATACATTATTGACATCAACGCTATCAACAAAGCCCATAACCTAAGAAATAAAAGATTACTGGATGTTGCATTCACTTTAATTTTCCTAGTCGCTTCCCCTTTGCTGATCTTTTTTCAAAGACAACCTCTGGGTTTCTTGGCCAATATTTTTAAAATAATATTTGCACAAAAAACCTGGGTCGGATATACCATTTTGGATAATGCAGATCTTAAAAAACTTCCTTCTATCAAGAAAGGTGTATTAACACCCTGCGATGTATTGCCTAACAAAACACTCAATAATGATACCACCGAAAAGCTGAACCTTCTTTACTCCCGTGACTACAAGACAATGAATGATATAGGAATTATCCTTAAGAATATTAGAAATTTAGGAAAATAATCAGGTGTAAAGAATTAGAATGTTTTTTAAGCATATAGGCTATAAAACATAAACCATTCATGAATCAAATTAATTTATTCCTTCCTGACAAAGGTAATATTCAAATTCTCAATTTTAATAAAGCTTTCGTATATGCGAGAGGAATCGTTTTTACGAACCGAAAACTGCAACTTACAATTGATTTCAAATTCCTGATTGAATTGATGTAAGTTTTCATCTTTTAAAAGCTTCATTACATCTTTCATTTGCAAATAGTTGAAGCTAATCTCATAGATATCATATACGATTCTTTCATTGATTTCTGAAGCTTCCAAAGCTTCCTTTGCAGCAGTTTTATAAGCATTTATCAAACCACTTACGCCTAGTTTGGTTCCTCCAAAATAACGAATGACAACAATTAAAGTATTGGTTAAATCTTTCGACATCAATTGTCCGTGAATCGGACGTCCGGCAGTTCCTGATGGCTCTCCGTCATCATTGATACGATATGCCGATTTATCAAAACCTAAAATATAAGCATAGCAATGGTGTCGGGCATCAAAATATTCCTTACGTAACATTGCCAACGCTTGCTTTACTTCATTTTCTGAAGTTACAGGTAGAGCAACTGCAATGAATTTGCTGCCTTTTTCCTTATAAACACCTTCCGATCTGGTTTTAATAGTTTTATATGTATCTTCAAATAACATGATGCCCAAATTTATATATAAGCAATAAACACTATTGTTCCCAAGGCAAAGAGTATTCCTATCCAATTGATAAGATTCAGCTTTTCTTTAAAAACAAAATATCCTAAAATGGTGGATAAACCGACGATACCTGTATTAAGGACAGGAAAGAAAACAGCGCTTTCAACTTCTGCCACACCTTTAAAAAAATAATAGGTTGACAAAAAATTAAAAACACCTAATAAAATACCTGCAACTATATTCCGAAGTAATATTTTTTGCTTTAGGACTATATAGTTAACCGTAAGCCATAGAACACCAACAAGCATTGAAAAGAAAAAAATACAACTTACAAACAACATGGTATTGAACCCATTAAATTTCCGTTGCGCGAAAGTCATCATGGTATCATTCAATCCATTGGCTAGAAATAGAATAACTGGTAAAAAGATAAATCGAGGATTGATTTTAATATTCGCATTGTTGTAAAATACCAACAAGAAAGATAATATTGCAAATGCTAAACCTAGTAATTTCAATGTACTCAAGCTTTCATTTACATATAATAAAGTTCCTGCAAAAACAGGAATGACTACAGATATTTTACTCGATATGGCAGTAATGGCAACTCCGGCTGTTTGAGATGAAAAAGCAAATAACTGAAAAGTGAGAATAAAAACACAACCAATAACAATAGCATAAGGAAACCAGACTTCGTGAGTAATAATATTTACATTGATCGAATGTCTTTGAATAAAAAATCCAAGTGTAGTTGCTGTAATATAATTAATGACTATAGATTGTAAAATATGGACATCATATTTTGGAAATGTTTTAAATAAAACCAAAATAAGAGTTGAAGTAATGATTGAAAGAAGTAAATAGAACATTTTTGAAAATTATAAATTAAGAATTAGGAATTAAGAATTCCTAAAACAATTAATACTAATAAATTATGCATGACTCACTGACAT
>CAZCBG010000179.1:0-3714 GCA_964496885.1 uncultured Bacteroides sp.
AATTGATTTTCTGGTTTTTTTTCATTAAAAAGTAGTTGTATATTCATACACTATTTTAAACTACAAGCATTTTTTATTATCAATTCAAACAGATTAAATAAATAATTGACATTTTATCTTCCAAGGCTTTTAAAAGGCCTTTTTATTTTTGATTTACATCATTTTAATTACTTTTGTAATTCAATAAATATCAACATGGAATCAAAATTAAAAGAAATCATCACAACTGCCTGGGAAAACAGAGCTTTGCTCAACGAAATATCTACTCAGCAAGCTATTAGAGAATGTATTGATCTACTTGACAAGGGTCAATTGCGCGTAGCACAACCAACTGATGAAGGATGGCTGGTAAATGAATGGGTAAAAAAAGCAGTCATTTTATACTTTCCAATTCAAAAAATGGAAACTATGCTTATAGGGCCATTTGAATTTCACGATAAGATTCCATTGAAGAAAAATTACGAACAACTGGGTGTGAGGGTTGTACCTCATGCTGTGGCACGTTACGGTGCATTTATCGAAAGAGGCGTTATTTTGATGCCTTCTTATGTGAACATCGGTGCATACATTGGTAGCGGATGCATGATTGATACCTGGGCAACTGTAGGAAGCTGTGCACAGATTGGAAAAAATGTTCATTTAAGCGGTGGCGTTGGAATTGGTGGTGTTTTAGAACCTGTTCAGGCAGCTCCGGTAATTATTGAAGATGATTGTTTTATAGGATCCAGGTGTATTATTGTGGAAGGTGCATTGATTGAAAAAGAAGCGGTATTGGGTGCCAACGTTGTAATTACTGCCTCTACTAAAATTATTGACATTACAAGCCAAGAACCTAAGGAATACAAAGGATTTGTTCCTAGCCGGTCTGTTGTGATTCCTGGCTCCTATACCAAGAAATTCCCCGCAGGTGATTATCAGGTTCCATGTGCTTTGATTATCGGACAACGCAAGGCGTCTACAGATTTAAAGACTTCACTCAACAATGCATTAAGAGATTATGAAGTAGCGTTCTGATTTTCATTTAAACATTCCATTATTTTCTTCTTTAATTTCCAACAAGTCATGTGCCTGATTTTTAATTTATCAGATAAATCTGCTATAGAAATACCTGGAAGACTACAAACTTCATAAGCCATTTTAAATGCCTCGTTCAAAGGTATTTTGCATCGATGAAACATCGTATGAGCCGTTGCAGACTCATCGTGCTTGCATTTAGTGCATCTTCGCGAAAAAGGCGTTTTCCCGCTACAGTAATTGGTATTTTGACATTTAAGACATACAAAACCTGATTTCCATTTTTCGTTGGCCAAAAATTCAATACATTGCAAATCTGTAGCAAACTGATTTGCAAAATCAATGATTGTTATTTTTGAAAACTCAAACTTAAGCATTTAAAATTTTATTCTTTTTGAACCTTTTAATTTATTTTCTGTTTACAAAGATAATAAAAAAAGTGATACTAAAGCGATATAAATGAAAAATTATATTTATCTTTGCAAAAAAAATAAAAAAACAATAAACATGAAAAAACCAAGTCTTTTAGTTTTAGTGCTATCGGTCGTAATGCTGATGAGTTGTAAAAATGCTTCAAACACGAATGAAAGCAGCGGTAAACCTGCCAATAAATTCGACAATCAAGGCAAAGTAATGCAAATAAGCAAAGCAAACTTTATAGATGTAATAATGGATTATGAAAAAAATCCCCATAGCTGGGTGTTTAAAGGAGAAAAACCCTGTGTGGTTGATTTTTATGCTGATTGGTGCAGACCCTGCAAAATGGTAGCCCCTATTATGGAAGAACTGGCCAAAGAATTTGAAGGAAAAATCAATATTTACAAAGTTAATGTTGACAATGAAAAAGAATTGGCTCAATTCTTTCAGATAGAAAGTATTCCGGCTATATTGTTTGTCCCACAGAATGGCAATCCTTCGATGCAGGCAGGTGCCATGAGCAAAGAGCAGTATAAACAACTGTTCGATAATTTGCTTAGTAAAAAGGCAGCTGACACAACAATCAAAGCAAATTAATAGAAAAGAAAAAATAAATTTATATTAATATAATAAACACAAACAAAAATGGAACATTTAACAAAACAAACCTTCATAGATAAAGTATTTAACTACGAAGTAAACAAAGATTGGAAATTTGAAGGAGAACTTCCTTGCATCATAGATTTTTATGCTGACTGGTGCCAGCCTTGCAAAATGGTTGCCCCTATTCTCGAAGAACTTTCAAAAGAATACGAAGGCAAAATAAATATTTACAAAATTGACACCGAAGCTGAGCAAGAGTTGGCTGGTGCTTTTAGCATCCGCAGCATCCCTTCTATCCTTTTCTGTCCTAAAGACGGAGCCCCAAAGATGTCGATGGGTGCCTTACCCAAAGACTCTTTTAAACAAATGATTGAAGAAGTTCTGTTGGAAAACAAAGCCTAAGCTTGCATTTACTGTATTTACAGACTTGACGGATCTATTTTTGCTAAAGCTGGATATCGAAATATCTAGACATAAACATAAATGTCCGTCAGGTCTTTTTTTTGCGATGGCTTTTGCTTACTTTTGCAGACAATTACAAACTTTCAAACTTTACAATTTTTATAAACTCATTATGATTCCATTTTCGCCTCCACGCATAGATCAACTTATTATAGATGAAGTAATTGACACATTAAAATCAGGTTGGATTACGACAGGCCCCAAGACCAAGCTTTTCGAAAAGAAACTAACAGCCTATGGGGGACATAAAGCCAGCCTTTGTGTAAATTCAGCCTCAGCAGGGCTTGAACTGATGCTTCGCTGGTTTGGCGTAAAAGAAGGAGATGAAGTGATACTTCCTGCATATACTTATGCTGCTACTGCCAATGTAATTGTTCATTGCGGAGCGACACCGGTATTTGTTGATATCAATGACGATTTTAATATTTCAATTGATGCCGTCAGAAAAGCCATAACTCCTCGTACAAAAGTCATCATGCCTGTTGATATTGGTGGATTTCCTTGCGATTATGACGAATTAAATGCCCTCGTTCATGAAAAAAAAATCATTGCATTGTTCAAAGCCGATACCCTAGAACAAAAGACATTGGGCAGAATATTGATACTATCGGATGCAGCCCATTCTATCGGAGGAGTTTATAAAAACAAAAAAGTGGGCAGCCTGACTGATATCACCGTTTATTCTTTCCATGCCGTTAAAAACCTTACCACTGCCGAAGGTGGAGCTATATGCTTAAACCTTGAGAAATTTGACAATGATGAGATTTACAAAAACCTCAATACAAAATCATTGCACGGCCAAAACAAAGATGCTCTTGCAAAAACACAAATCGGCAACTGGCGATACGACATCGTTGAAGCCGGCTATAAATGCAATATGACGGATATCCAGGCTTCAATTGGATTGGTTGAAATTGACCGTTACGACCAGGATATGCTGGTGAAAAGAAAACATATTTTTGATTGGTACACCCGCTTGCTTGCTGCCTATTCATGGGCACAACTCCCTGAATATATAAGCACTGTAAAATCATCCTCCTTTCATGTTTTTTTGCTGAGAATCAAAGGCATCAGCGAAGCACAAAGAGATGCTATTATTTCAGAAATTTTCAAGGCTGAAGTTTCGGTAAATGTACATTTCGTACCCTTGCCTATGATGAGCTATTACAAAAACATGGGATATAAAATTGAAGTTTATCCGATGGCTTATGATAACTA
>CAZCBG010000180.1:0-3712 GCA_964496885.1 uncultured Bacteroides sp.
TTATTAAGTTTATTAAACAATTCATAATTTATAATTCGTAATTCGTAATTTATAAAGATGTTTCCTTCGTTCATCATGACAAAAAGAAAGCTATTTCTTGCATTTTCGCTCATTCGCTCTCTCGCTCCCTTAGTCTCTTTGTCTCTCAGTCCCTTAGTCTTTCAATCCCAAATTCTTATTCACTGTCCTAAAGGTAATCAATGGCATTTTGCTCAGCTTTTACAAAAGGAGCAATGGCTCTGTTATAAATACCGTGAACAAAGGCAATGGCCATCCCATAATTAGTGACCGGAATACCTGCATCTATTGCCGGTTTAATTCGGTTGATGACTTGTTTCCGTGTCAGCACACAACCTCCACATTGTATAACGATGGCATATTCATGAATATCTAACCGTAATTTATTGAATCCAGTCACTACTTCATATTCAAGTTTTTTTCCAGAAAAATTGTTCAACCAACGTGGAATTTTCATTCTTCCGATGTCGTCGCAGGAAACATGATGGGTGCAGGATTCGAGTATCAATACCCGGTCTCCATCTTTAAGTTGAGCCAGCTTGGGTGTTCCATTTATATAATTTCCAAAATCGCCTTTTTGGCGTGCTAATAGTATGCTGAAGCTTGTCAATGGAATGTCTTTGGGAACAGATGCATCGGCTTTCAGAAAAACCTGACTGTCGCATACAACCAGTTTCGGTCTTGGAAACATGGTTTGGATATAAGTATCTATTTCTCTTTCCTTGCATACAATGGCAACACCATCGTTGTCCAGTACATCTCTTATGAGCTGCACCTGTGGTAATATCAGTCTGCCTTCTGGGGCTTCAATATCAATGGGGGTAATCAATAAAACGGTATCACCATAGTTGATCAAATCACCAATCAACGATTGTGAACGATAGGCTGTTTCGGGCATTAATTCTTGAAGGGCAATAATTATCTGATCAAGATTGTGTGGGTGTAATGCACTGAAATCAATTGCCCTTACTTTATAATCATGTAATAGTTTAGCTTTTAGGTCAATGTTAATGCATAGTATATCTGATTTATTATGTACCACAAAAAATGGAATGGCGTATTCTTTGAATAATGCAATAAGATTGCTTTCTTCTTCACCAAAAGTATTGGCTGTAATAAGCAATATTGCTAAATCAACCGTTTTAAGCACTTCATTCGACTTTGCGATACGTTTTTGACCTAATTCACCTTCATCGTCAATACCAGCAGTATCAATCAATATAACAGGCCCCAGCCCGTTTATTTCCATTGATTTTTTAACGGGATCGGTTGTGGTTCCTGCAATTTCAGATACAATAGCAATTTCCTGACCTGTCAAAGCATTGATCAGTGAACTTTTACCATTGTTGCGTCTTCCAAAAATACCTATATGTGGTTTTGCATCTTTACCTTTACTCATTGAATTATTCCTATTCAAACTATTTTATTTATAAACTCCAATTACTTATATCACTCCAAGTAATACAAGTACTCTATGTACTCCAAGTACTTCAATCTCTAAATACTCATAATATCATTCATTGAAAAGCCTGTTTTAAGTAGGTTTTCTGGTTTTAGTATTTGTCTCAGTCTATCATTGTCAACGAAAGCTAAACGTTGGTTAGCCTCAAAAATATCAATATTGTCTGATTTCATTAATTTTGCCAATTCAGCCGCTTTGTGATAGCCAATGTAGACTGATAAAGCAGTAGTAATTGCAGGACTTTTATAAAGATGTTGCTGAGCTGTTGCTGAATGTATTTTTAAACCATCAAAAATATTATCGGTAATGGTTTGATCTGCTGCAATCAGTAAATGTATGCTTTCGAGCATTGCATGACCAATTACCGGAAGGTAAGCATTCAGATCCAGACATCCTCTGGCTGACAATGCAGTAATCAACATATCATTGGCATAAACTTTCTGAGCAACGCTGATGACAAATTCAATAATTACTGGATTGACTTTCCCAGGCATGATGCTGCTGCCAATTTGTTTCTGAGGGATGCTGAGTTCATTGTTTACAGAAATATCAGCAGCCAGCAAACGAATATCGGAACAGATTTTCTCAAGATTAACTGCATGAGCTTTTAAAGTGGCATGCACTTCAACCAAGCTATCTAAGTTATTGGTAGCATCAGCCAGGTTTTCGGATCGGGTAACCGGCAGCTTGGTGATTTTTTGCAATTGACCAACTACTTCCATGATAAAATAAAGGGGAACCCCAATTCCTGTCCCTACTGCACTTCCGCCAAGGTTTACTACTTTGATTCTTTCGAAACATTTAGAAACTCGCCACCAATCGCGAGAAAGAGCTTCGTTGTAAGTACTGAACAGTTTGCCGTAGGATGAAGGGACAGCTTGTTGCATTTGTGTGTAGGCTATCCGTAAATCGTTACGGTATTTCGATTCTGTTTCTTCTACTTTTGCCCGCAAAAGATTGATGTTTTTTTCTAAATCAGTAAGCAGATGCATAACAGCCACTTTTAATGCGGTGGGAATAACATCATTGGTTGACTGATAAATATTGGCATGTTCGATAGGATCAATCAAACTGTATGTGCCAATAGGTTGGTCAAGTTTCTGTAAAGCAATATTTGCAATGATCTCATTAACGTTCATATTGATGCTGGTACCGGCACCTCCTTGAATGGCAGGTACGATAAAATCATCGAAATGCTTACCTTCAGCTACTTCAATGGCAGCAAAAATGAGTGCTTCGAGTATTTCATCGGGAAGCAATTGAAATGGGATATCTTGAGCCGGATATTTTGTCAATAATGCTTGCTTAAAGCTTTTGCAAGTAAGATATGAAGCCCATTTTACTTCACCTACTGCCTGGAACCAGGTTTTGTCGAAACGACTGCTGTCGGGAAAGTTTTCCTGAGCCCTTAATGATTGTATGCCATAAAGTGCATCATTGGGTAAATCCTTCATCCCTAAAAAATCTTTTTCGCTACGCATCAGTATCAGCTTTTAAATAAACAAAATTAAGCATTTGTTTGAAAATAAGTAATATTATTTGGTGATTTTTTAATAGTACGATTTGATGATGTATTGTTGTATTCGTTCAAATCTAAGTTTTTAATATGAATACTAAGATTAAATTTTAATTCAAAATTCTGAAATCAATCAATCTGATACTATTCAATTTTTGTTTTAACTTCTATTATAATTAAAAACCCTGCATAAAGATATACAGGGTTTTTGAAATGTCAGCAAACTTATTTTACAACTTTTTTTATTATTTAATAAGGCTCAAACCTTCCAAAGCAGAAGCATCGTTTGGCTTGTTCATTAAAGTTTTATTAAATAATACCTTGGCTTCACGTGTTTTTTGAAGAAAATAATCACACCATGCATACATAATCATAGCATCATAATCAAAAGGGTAGAGATTATTTAATAATTCATAATATTTTACAGCTGCCATATAATTTTTCTTCCCATAATAGATTAGGCCCATTCTGTAATTGGCAGTGTAGTTTTTAGGGTCAATTTTTAAAATTTCAATATATTGTGTTTTAACTTGTTCCCAGTTACCAAGTGCTGCGGATGGGTTTACATAGCCCAATTTAGCTTCAATTGATAAAGGCAAAAGTTTTATTGCTTTTTGATAATAAGCGGTTGATTCTGTAAATAAACCCGACATATATGTCAGCCAGCCCAATCTTAAATTGATTTCATAAGATTTTTCATCATAGACTTTTTTTAA
>CAZCBG010000181.1:0-3694 GCA_964496885.1 uncultured Bacteroides sp.
TATACACTTATTTAATTGAATAACAAAGAATTAAATTATAGAAGACCCCTATAATTAAAGAATCTGCTAAATTGATAATTCGAGTTCAATTTCAATTAAACTCAACTCTAGTTCCTCCCCTCTTAGAGCCTGTCCCGATTTTTCATCGAGAGGAGGCTAGGAGGGGTTGTATGAACTTGAAGTTTCCTGTTTTTCATCCCTAGGATCTCAGAAGGGCATGCGTGAAATTATGCATAAGTCTATTGCCCTAATTGTAATACATTCAATGCACTGTCGACTTTTATACTAAACACCCTTGCACCCAATGCATTCAGATGATCTCCATCTCCATAGCATTTGTTGTCAAATTCGAGGGAGTGAAAATCTAAAAACGCTATGCGCTGATGAATACTTGAAATATAAGCATAATAATCTTTTATAAATTTCTCGGGAATTTTAGCATAATAAGCTTTATTGAGGGGGGTATTGATAATCACCAGTCTCACTTTCTGCTGCTGACATAAATCAACAATCTTATTTAAATAGTATTTCTGATAAGCAGAAAAGCCCTGTTCTTCTCCGTTCTCTTTGTAATAATGCCTTTTAACAGACGTGTTTATCGTAGTATCGTTCAGATTACTCTTACTGCTTTTGTAATACCTGCCTGTAAAAGGATAATCCTGGTAGGATGTTGAATGATGTATGATAGAGGTAAACATCTTGTCATATAGGGTCGATGCCGATTTAACGATGCCAGAGCCATTCTTAAAGGCTATCTTCGTTATAAATTCAGCATCGAGTAGGGGCAGGTACCTCAGATACATACCCTGGGCTTTTTCTTCTTCAAATAAATAGCTGTCGTAATTTTGATGAAAAGAATGAAAAGAACATCCCAGTATAATGGTTTTGATTTGGGTGTTGTGTTTAAGGATATGGTTTAAAATACTATAGGTGTATAAATAATGTTCTGAGCTGTTGGAGATATTGATTGAATGGAGTAAAATACTATCGTTGATACTGCTCTCGGTATGAGAATCACCGCAAATTAGGATGGAAATTCCTTTGTTGAAGCTTGAATGTTCAACCCTGTAATTATACATCATCCAGGTTGCAATGATAACAACAACTGGCATTATAATAAAAATACTAAGATTTGTTAATAACTTCTTCATGTTTTCAACGGGGAAAATACTTTACTTTAGCTCAGTTAGGAGTCAAACTTAGGGAGTCATTCTATCCATCAGGATTTGTTATTTGTTTTCTTGTAATCTTTCTTTCTGAAAAATTTTCTTTTTTCATCACTGCCTGGAACTTTATCTTCCCAATTCGGTAATTCTCCTATGTCAGCTGGAGATGCCAGTTTAGGAATTAAATTATCAATTAATTTTTCGATTTTTCTCAACTTATAGATCTCTTTAGGCGTAACCAGCGTAATGGCTTCACCCTTGGTATTCACCCTGGCAGTTCGACCTACACGATGAACATAATCATCTGCATCATGCGGAACATCAAAATTAATCACCATGTTAATCTCTTTCACATCAATACCCCGACTCATTACATCGGTAGCTACTAAAATCCGTATTTTTTTAGAACGGAATCCTCTTAAAACTTCTTCCCGCTTATCCTGTTCAAGGTTGGACGAAATGCCTTGAGAAGGGAAGCCATATTTATTGAGTGCTCTAACAATTTCATTAACCTTGCTTTTGGCAGAAGTAAAAATAAGTATGCTGTCGAAATGCTTGCGTTCGAGCAATAATTGTTTGATCAATAGAACTTTTTGTTCCTCAAAGATTAAATATACCTTTTGGTCGACTCCTTCGGCAGGTTTCGACATGGACAATGAAATCTCGGCAGGATGATGCAATGTTTTTTGAGCCAATGAGCGGATACTTCCTGGCATCGTGGCACTAAACAGTAAAGTTTGACGTTTTGCGGGCAGAAACGAAATGATGGCCATAATATCATCAATAAAACCCATATCCAGCATTCTGTCGGCTTCATCCAACACTAAATGCCGTAGGCTTTTAAAATTTACATATCCCATTTTGATATGCGACAAGAGTTTACCAGGTGTTGCAACAATAATATCTGTGCCGTTTTTTAAGGCTTCTTTCTGTGCTTCCCAATCTTTGCCATCACCACCACCATAAACTGCTATCGATCCGGCCGAAACAAAATAGGAAAACCCCTGTATCTGTTGATCAATTTGTATTGCCAACTCTCTGGTTGGAACAATGATGAGGGTGTCAATTGAATTGTCTTGTTTGCCGATTAACTTATTGAGTATGGGTAAAACAAAAGCTGCTGTCTTACCTGTACCCGTTTGAGCGCAAGCGATTAAATCTCTGTTTTCGAGAATAATTGGAATTACTTTTTCCTGAACCGGCGTTGCCGTATCAAAGCCTAAATAGGAAATGCCTTCCAATAATTGCTTGTCAAGTTTGAGTTCTGTAAAATTCATAGTTTGCAAAGGTAAGTAATTTTACAATAGAGAGGTGGCTAAGAATTCCGGATTATTTAGCAAGCTTGACTGTATTGGCTTTACTGCAATCCAGACAAAAATGATGGAGGTTATTTTCGTAAAGATAATTAATATTGAAACCATATACTTCGCAGATATTCCTGACGATGGCCAGACCTAAACCAAGGGATTCTGGAGAAGAAGATTGCTTGTGAAATCTTTCGAACAGCAATGCCTGGTCGATGTTCAGTTCAACCCCTGAATTGGAAATCTTTATCAATTGATTGGTCAGACTGATGATGAGCTTGCCCCCGCTAATATTATGCCTGATGGCATTTTTGATAAGGTTGGCAAATAAAATTTCAGCCAGGTAAGGATTCATCATCAATACCACTTCATTCTCATACTGACGGACAATTTCTATCTTACGGGTATCTATTAAATCTTCCAGACTTTCGAGTTGATGATCGATGATAGTTTGTGGATAGATAGATTTTGATTCGGGAAACTGACGGTTTTCAATTTTGGCTAGCAACAACAATGTTTTGTTAAGTTTCGAAAGCCTGTTGGAAGCTTCAAAAGCATCTACTACGGCTTTCATTTGCTTTTCGTCGAGGTTCTCCGATTGCATCAGCAATTCCATTTTCAAATTAATGATAGCCAAAGGGGTTTGAAGTTCATGAGAAGCATTCTCTGTATATTCCTTCATATTGGAAAAATCTTTCTTGATTCGGTCGGTCATGGCTATCAATACCCGGTTTAAATCGTCAAACTCTTTTACCTCCGTTTGTTTCAACGAAAACTCATTGTGAGCATTGATGTCATAATTATTGATTTCCTTTATCGTATCGTAAAATACATTCCAGGCTTGCAGCGATGTATGCCGCACAGTAATTAGCAAAGTGATAATAATCAGAAAAACCAGTAGCGTCATGCTGATGAATATCCTCACAATGAGGTTATCGGTTTCTTCCATCGACTTGAATATCTGAATATAATAGGCTGTGTTGTTAAAATTGGCTACAAACCCAAGCTGGCGAAAAGGGACATATTTTTTGTCATGAAATTCATACAACAAGGTGTCGTAAAAGTTCAATTGAGGAGCTTGTATGGTTTTTAGCGGTGTAAAAATAACTTTTTCGTTCTGGTTGGGAGGTGAGTATACATCCGCATGTGCCGAAAGTAGCTGATTGAGGATGGATGTTTTTCGTTTTTCTAATTCAATGTTGATATTTTGGTTTACCTGATGCC
>CAZCBG010000182.1:0-3612 GCA_964496885.1 uncultured Bacteroides sp.
AACTTTCACCGGTTTTTACACCTTCAAATGCAACTAATACTTCTGTTAGTTATAGTTCCAATAAAACTTCGGTGGCTATTGTAAGTTCTACAGGAGTGGTTTCAGGTATTTCGCCCGGAACGGCTATCATTACGGTGGCAACTCAGGAAGGAAATTTTAAAGCCAATTTTACTGCCACTGTATATAGTCAGAGTTTAGTTTTACCAAGTGTTTTGAGTAGTAATATGGTGATGCAGCAAGATATTCAGGCAGCACTTTGGGGCTGGGGAGCACCTAATGAAACCGTTCAAATTTCCGCAAGTTGGAATCAAACCACTAGCGCCACTGCTGATGCTACCGGAAAATGGAGTACTAAAATTCAAACACCTAAGGCAGTTGCAGGAACAAACCAAACCAAACATACGCTTACATTTGTTGGGAAAAACAATACCATTTCTCTTACCAATATTCTAATTGGCGATGTTTATTTGTGTTCAGGCCAGTCGAATATGGGATTCACCATGCAACCCAATGGAACCAATACACTGGGTGTGCTTAATTATGCAACCGAAATTGCAGCGGCAAATTATCCAAATATCCGTATCAACAAAATGACTACGTATGCAAATGCACAATATGTACCCAACGAAAATAACGGAAGTTATTGGACTGATTGTAATCCTACGAATATAGCAGGTTATCCGGCAGTTCCGTATTATTTTGCCCGTGAATTATACAATAATTCTAACATAAATATACCTATTGGTTTATTAACTCCTGCAGTGGGTGGTTCTTCAGTTCAGTCGTGGATGAGTCGTGAATCATTGGCTGCAGACCCAGTGCTGAAAAGTACTGTTCTAGATCCTTTCGACCAGAGTCCTTCGCTTGCTTATGCCACAGCGTCCACCGTATTGTATAATGGAATTATTGCACCCTTAGTGCCATTTTCACTCAAAGCATTTCTCTGGTATCAGGGAGAAGCTAATAACGGCACAACTAACTATGTTGATATTTACAACAGACTTTGCAGTACTATGCTTTCCGATTGGCGTGCATCATGGGGTCAGGGCAATATACCGTTTTATTATGTACAAATGCCGGCATATATTTATATGTCAACAACCCTGCGCGATCAACAAACCAATATGCTGACGGTACCTAATACAGGTATGGTGGTATCACTCGATTTAGCTGATGCTGATTTGGGAAATATTCACCCACGCAATAAAAAAGATGTAGGATTACGCCTGGCTCGTTGGGCTGAAGCAAAATTATATGGACAGAATATAACGTATTCCGGACCAATGCTTAAATCATATACGGTAGAAGGAACTAAAATCCGAATTAAATTCCATCCTGCAACCATTGGTTCTGGTCTTACCACCCGTGACGGACAAGCACTGAATAATTTCCAGATTGCCGGAAGCGATAACAATTTTGTTACAGCCACTGCTGTGTTTGATGGCAATGATGTGCTGGTATCTTCCAGTTCGGTAACAAGTCCGGTAAATGTGACTTTTGCCTATTCATCAACAGCCATTCCGAATCTTATCAATAAAGATAGTTTAACTGCTTGTCCGTTCCGCACCGATAAATGGAATTATAATATTGTAATTGATGCGGTAAATCCAAATGCTTTAAAAGAAATAAATAGATCTGAAAATCTGGTTATATATCCTGTCCCAGCTACAAATGATTTGTTCTTGAAACTGAATGATTCGATGCAAGAATTCATTTATTCTATATATGATATGACAGGAAAACTCATTCAATCAGCTAAATGTAAGACAATATTACAAAACCATCGCATTGATATTTCAAATATTCAGGATGGATTTTATACCATTAGTTTATGTTCAAAAAATAATGTTTTCGTAGCCCGGTTTATTAAAAATAAATAAAAAGCAGGGTTTGATTCCTGTTTATTTAAGTACAAACAATTTTTCACACCAATAACAACTAAATTTAATACCAACTAGCAGATAATAGTACATATATTTGCAGACAGAATAATTCAAATAAATTCAATTCTAATAATTAAAAATTTTACAATCATGAAAAAAATCGTTACTTTATTTTTATGTTTATTATCGTTCGTGATAGGGATAAATGCTAAAATAGTCTTTGTAGCTACTTCAGGAAATAACACAACAGGAGATTCATGGACAAATGCATTAAACAGTGTTCCTAATTCAGGAAGCTCTGCTATAAGTGCTGGAGATTCAGTCTTTGTTAAAGGGGGAATAACTGGTATTTATTCGTTTAGTGCATCGGTATCAGGTAATTCAGCCTTTGCTACCAAAGCAGATGTAAATTACTTAGGTGGTTTTGAAGGAACAGAAAGCAACTCAGCTCAACGTGCAAAGTCTGATTTGGATAAAAATGGTATTGTTGAACCATGGGAATATACAAATGCATCTACACTAAGTTTCAATTCTACAAATAATGCGTATGGATTGTATATTAACTCGAATACTGCAAAAAGGATTTTTGATGGTTTTACTATTACTGGAACTTTAAATGTAGGTCAATTATCTGCTTCAACAGGTGGTAATAATATGGTTAAAATAAACAATTATACTATATTCCGAAATAATATATTAAGTTTTTGTACTTTAAGTGCTGCACCAAACACTGCAACCGCAAATATGGGTTATACAAAAGGAGCTTTGATATTCATGGGTCAACCCACAACTACAACTGGTGGTTCCAATACGGTAGATAATTGTTTAATAGAGAATAACACATCAACTGTAACGCCTACTTCCACACATACACAGGATGTTCAACAATCCCCGTTTGTGCACATTGACGCTTCAAATACAACAGGTAGAAACGTGTTTTCAAATTGTATTATCAGAAAAAATCAAATTTCACTTGATTATACAAGTTTTGGAATGACTACACCAGCATATAATAACCCTCGAGGAATGCTTGTTTCTATGTCTATATATGGATCATCTGCTTTAATAGGTCAGTATAACTGTATAAAGAACCTTGTTGTACACAATAATTCAGCTACATTCATTCCCAAAGGAGGCTCAGGTACGACAAACTTAGGTAACGGAGGATTAATTTTTACGTATAATACCGCACAGGCAACGTATGATTCAATTATAAACTGTACTGTAGCAAATAACAGCATGATGCGAATTGGTTACGGAATCAGAGGGGGTTTTTCAAATACCACACAACCTTATCATGTGATTGCAAATAATGTATTTTTAGATAATAAAAATGACAATGGGGCAGGAACAATTACTGTGCAAAATCTTGCGATTAATCAAGCTCCGGCAGGAACTGCAGGTACGATTACAATAGCAAATAATATTGGAAATGGTGGTATCAGTGCCACAACTAATGCAAATAATGTTTTTGGCAATATTACAGACCTTTCTGCAACAAATAACAATGCAAAAGGGGCCAATTTTGCGTCTCCAAACTCAATAAATGGCTATAGTACTGATGCTTCTGTTGTCCTTTCACGTTGGATGATTGCTTCAACTTCTTACCTGAAAGGGAAGGGATTTGTAACGTTAAATTCAACTGATAAAGCAGGTCATTCACTTGCTACCACTCCATCTGTTGGAGCATATGAATATGCCTCGAATTTAATAAATGTAAATATCAATG
>CAZCBG010000183.1:0-3597 GCA_964496885.1 uncultured Bacteroides sp.
GAAAAGCTTCAGCACCACAATCCAGGGCTCGAATTCGGCTTTCTTTGTCGCTTTTTAGGGCAGTTAAAAAAACAACTGGTATATCAGATGTTTTTTTGTCAGCTTTCAGTTTCAAACAAACTTCAAACCCATCCATACCAGGCATTATAATATCTAACAGTATAACATCTGGGTTTTCGGTGACAGCTAATTCATACCCTTTTTGACCAGATTGAGCAGTGTAAATTTTTGCATCGTCAAATGCATCAGTTAACATTGCTTTTAAGCTGATAAGGTTATCTTTGTTATCATCTATTGCCAGTATTTTAATTGTTCTAATTTCCATAAAGTATTTTGTTTATCTTTTCGAAAAACAAGTTCTTAATAAAAGCTTAGTTAGACAATGTCTAAGCGAAAATTGGTTTTTTTAGAGCTGTTGTTTTATTTTTATCTAGTTTGCTGAAAGTATCTTCATATGAAATTTTTAGGTTTGACAAATATAACCAATTTATTTAATAAATGTTGAAAGTTTTGTAATTTTATTAATTTCAATTTGAATATAAATATATAAAGTCTCACTAATTAGAAAGTGATTAGCTAGCGTCATCAAGAATACAACTGATTATAAGCTATTATAGTTCTATTATAATATTCAATTTGAAGGCGTTTTTATTTCTAAACGATGCCCAATTTCAGCATATTTGTTGCTCCTTTTTCGTTTAAAGGTGTGCTGCCTATGTTTACAATTACATTCCCACTTGTAAGTAAATTGTTTTTTTTAAGTAATTGCATCGAATACCTGATGGCATCATCCATGCTGTTGAAATCATCACAATGAAAAGCTCTTACACCCCAAACCAGTGCCATTTTCCGAACTAATATTTTGTTGTTCGTAAAAGCAAAAATATCTGCCTCAGGTCTGTGACTTGAAATTTTATAGGCTGTATATCCGGAATGTGTAAAAGTGATAATTGCTTGGGCCTTGGTTTGATGAGCTGATTTGCAAGCCTGGTAACAAATAGATTCTGCTAAAAATCGAGGTGTTTGTTCGTTTGGAGCATGTTCTTTATTGTATGGAAAGCCATTGTTTTCTGTCCAGTCGATGACTTGTTGCATACTCCTAATCGTTAAGGCAGGGAATTTTCCAATAGAAGTTTCTGCACTGAGCATCAACGCATCAGCACCATCCAGCACAGCATTTGCAACATCATTGGCTTCGGCACGAGTTGGTCTGAAGTTGGTTATCATGCTTTCCATCATTTGCGTAGCAATAATTACAGGTTTTGACTTACTGATACAGCTGTTCACGATGTTTTTCTGAATCAACGGAACCCTATCAAAAGGAACTTCAACGCCTAAATCACCACGGGCAACCATGATGGCATCGGCGATTTCAATAATATTTTCTAAATCATTGAGTGCGTCTGGTTTTTCAATTTTTGCAATCACACTTGCTGTACCGTTGTTACTTTTAATCAGTTCTTTCAACCCTTTTACATCTTCGGCATTTCTAACGAAAGATAGGGCAATCCAATCAACTTTGTTTTTAATAGCAAATATAGCATTGGCAATATCTTCTTCTGTCATGCTGGGCAGCGAAATTTTAGTATTTGGCAGGTTGACGCCTTTGCGGGATGAAAGTGGCCCTCCGTGAATTATACGTGCTTTGACAGTATCTTTTCTATTTGTTTCTAGTACTTCCAATTGAATTTTACCGTCATCAATCAATACTTTGTCACCAATTTTAACATCCATGGGAAATTCAGCATAGCTCATGTACAATTGTAGATTATTACCCACACATTTTGTTGTAATAAAATTTATGGAATCACCATCAATAAGTTCAATATTATTGTTTTCTACTTCCCCAATTCTAAGTTTAGGGCCTTGTAAATCAGCAAGAATGGCAATATTGATATTGTATTCTTTATTTAGCTCGTTTATTGCATCAATTATTTTTTGATGTTCAGCTTGGTCTGAATGAGAAAAATTAAGTCGGAAAACGTCCACACCTTCTTCTATCATTTGCAATAAAACATCTTTGCTTGAGCAAGCAGGGCCAACAGTTGCTATTATTTTGGTTTGAGATCTAACCTTACGCATATCTTAAATTTTTGAGATGTTGCAAAGGTAGTATCAAAAATGGGATTTATAATTATGGATTTGATTTTTTTTTAAACAAATATGACTGAGAATAAGGAAAATCAAATTATCCCAATTCGTTATCAGATAGCATATTTTTAGAACGTTGTTCTTTAATTTTTGAGGTGTATTTTTTAGTAATTAATCTTCTTTTTATAGAACCCAATGTGGGCTTACTGGCTTTGCGAATGCTATGCTTTTTTATAGCTTTTATCAGCAAAATATAAAAACGTTCTTCAGCTATTTGTTTATTGGTTAGTTGACTACGACTTTCTTGTACAATGATCTGAAGAAAACCTTCTGCATTTATTTTTTGTTGTAAGCGGGATTTAATTAAATATTTTTCTTCATCGCTTAACAAAAGAGAACCCTCCACATGGAAGCGCAATTCTACCTTGGTTTCGGTTTTATTGACATTTTGTCCGCCAGGTCCACTGCTACGAGAGGTCTGGAAAAAATATTCCTTTTCAAAATGCCTGTACTTTAAATATTTAACCGCTTCGTTTTGGTGAGTTGTTTTTATGTTCATTTTAAATATGTTTACTACTAACCTGAAAAATCACAAAATTACCAGATCTCTAAATCACCAAATTTTTTATATTAATTTTCCGTTAAGGATTACAGTTTCTACTTTATTACTTCCATAGGAATAAGGCATAAATTCATAAGAAGGAATAGGGTGAGTGATAAATACATTGGCAATTTTACCCAGCGAAATACTGCCCAATTCTTCACTTACACCCATGGCATAGGCGCTATTGATGGTAACGGCATTGATAGCTTCTTCTGGAAGCATTTTGTATTTGATACAACCCATCGATAATATCAGTTGCATGTTTCCTGAAGGGGAGGAGCCGGGATTAAAATCACTTGCCATAGCCACAGGCAAGCCTGCATCTATCATTTTGCGAACTGGAGCGTAAGGCATTCCTAGGAAAAAGGCAGCTCCCGGCAACAATGTCGGCATACATTCTGAATTTAACAAACATTCAATTTCTTTTATACCAGTATATTCCAAATGATCAACTGAAAGTGCATTGTATTTAACAGCGACCTGAATACCCCCGGAATAATCCAATTCATTGGCATGGATTTTTGCCCTCAGTCCGTATTTCATGCCAGCCATCAGCATTTTGTCGGTTTCTTCAGGGGTAAAAAAACCTTTGTCGCAAAATACATCAATATAATCGGCCAAATCTTCGGCAGCAACCATGGGTATCATCTCGTTGATAATCAGATCAACATATTCACTTTGATTACCTTTGTATTCTAAAGGAACTGCATGAGCTCCCAAAAAAGTAGCTTTTATACATAAAGGGCTGATTGCTTTGAGTTTTTTGATGACCCTGAGCATTTTTAACTCATCTTCAGTTGACAAGCCATAACCGCTTTTTATTTCAACAGCTCCTGTTCCATAAGCAATAATTTCATGGAGTCGTTGCATGGCACTTTCCACCAATTCATCTTCACTTGCTT
>CAZCBG010000184.1:0-3582 GCA_964496885.1 uncultured Bacteroides sp.
AGGAATGTTCCAGGGTATATCATGCATTGTAAGCAGTATCGTTTGAAGTTTGTCATTTTTTAGCAACTGAGCATAGTTTAGTTGCGTATAAATGCTTTTATCAAGCTTAATGGGTTCTATCGCAACATAATTAATGTTACAATTCATATTCTCTGCTTCATGAAAGCTCAGTAGGGCATTTAATCCTGTTCCGAATCCAATTTCTAATATATTGATTTTGCCTGATTTTTTTTCAACAGCTTGGAGGCCTGCCTGTATAAAGATATGTAAAGATTCCTGTATGGCTCCATGGGTGGAATGGTAATGTTCGCCTAAGCTTTCGTTGAATAAAGTGTGTGAGCCGTCTTCGGTTGTGGCAATATGTATGTTCATATTAAGAGAATCAAGTTTGTAAAGTCCATAAAGTTTATAAAGTAAAAAGAATGAAGTGATTCGGAATTTTTGGGTCAATGAATGATACTTCAAAGGTAAAAAATAATCGGAAGCAAGCACGAATTGCAGCAAATTATTGTATTTTTATAGTCTAAATATTTGTAGTATGCTGGAAAATATCATTTTATCGAGGGTGCTTTTTTTAGATATTGAAACTGTACCTGCCTATTCATCTTACACTCAGCTGGACGATAGGTTTAAAAAATTATGGGACAAAAAAGCAGCAAATTTACTCAGGTCAGAGTCAAACCAAGCTGAAGCTGGTTCAGCCGCTTCTTTGTATGACAGGGCAGGAATTTACGCAGAGTTTGGGAAAATAATCTGTATTTCTACTGGCTTTATCCACGAAGATAGTTTTAGAATCAAATCTTTTTATGGTGATGACGAAAAGCTGATTTTAAGCGAGTTTGCCGAAATGTTATCTAGCCATTTCAATACTGTTAATCATTATCTTTGTGCTCACAATGGCAAGGAATTCGATTATCCATTTATAGCCCGGCGTATGCTGGTAAATGGTATCAAACTCCCTGTTTTGCTGGATATAGCCGGTAAAAAACCATGGGATATTACCCATCTCGATACCATGGAGCTATGGAAGTTTGGCGATTACAAGACCTATACTTCTTTGGAGCTCTTGTCGGCTTTGTTTGGAATTCCCACACCCAAAAACGACATTGATGGCAGCCAGGTGAAAACTGTTTATTATGATGAAAAAGATTTAAACCGTATTGTCACCTATTGCCAGAAAGATACCTTGACCGTAGCTCAGCTTTTGCTTAGTTACCTGGGTAAAGAAATGATAAAGGAAGAAAAAGTGGTGGTGATTTGAATATATCTCATTCATAACTCATCATTCAAGCAAAGAGGCCGTCTGTTTATAACAGACAGCCTCTTTGTATTTTAAATGAAAATAGACGTTTATTTCAGGCCTCTTTTTTTCAATAAGGGTTCTAGAGATGGATCCTGACCACGGAATTTTTTGTATTGCACCATGCCTTCGTCTTCACCTACATTCTGTAAACAATATTTACGGAATTTGGCAGCTAACTCTTTATTGTAGATGTCACCGGAAGATTTGAATGCATTGAATGCATCAGCATCCAGTACAGCAGCCCACAGATAAACATAATAACCGGCCCAGTAGCCGCCATCCCAGATGTGTGAAAAATAGGTAGTACGGTAACGTGGAATAAATTCAGGAATGATACCGATTTTAGTCATGTATTGTTTTTCAAATTCCTGTACATTGATATCTTTTAAATCAGTAACCGTATGAAATGCCATATCCAGCAATGAAGCTGCAATGTATTCACCGGTTTCAAATCCCTGGTTGAACTGACCGCTTTTCTGTATCTTTTCGATTAATGCTTCAGGTATAACTTCTCCTGTTTTATAATGTTTGGCATAAAAACGGAGGACTTCAGGTTCGCTTGCCCAGTTTTCCATGATCTGTGAAGGCATTTCAACATAATCCTGAGGAACATTACCGGCAGTGCGGTTGTATTTTCCTTCACTGAACAATGCATGTATGCCGTGTCCAAATTCGTGGAAGAGGGTAGTAGTTTCATCCCAGTTTAACAATGCAGGAATATCTCCGTTAGGTTTTGTGAAATTGCAGCAAATAGAAACAATAGGATCCACTTTTTTGCCATTTTCCCAACCGGCACTCTGGAAACTAGTACACCATGCACCTCCGCGTTTTGAATCGCGTGGGTGATAATCAAAATAAAGTATACCTAAATGTTTGCCGTCGGCTTCTTTCACTTCAAATGTTTCAACACCAGGGAAGTAGATTGGTAAATCTGTTTTTATTTCGAAAGTAATACCATAGAGTTTATTGGCTACATGAAACATGCCATCTCTTACATTCGAAAGACTAAAATATGGTTTCATCACACTTTCTTCCATATCGTATTTTGCTTTGCGTACTTTTTCGGCATAATACCACCAATCCCAAGATTGCAATTTGAACTTGCCACCTTCTTTGTCGATGATTTTCTGCATTTCCTTAACTTCATCTTTGGCTTTCAATAAAGTTGCTTTCCATAGATTGTTCAGGAATGCGTCTACAGCTTCAGGTGTTTTAGCCATATTGTTGTCAATTACATAGGCTGCAAAGTTTTTAAAGCCCAGCAACTGAGCTTTCTGAAGGCGGAGTTTTACCAATTTCTTGATGATTTCGTTGTTATCGGATTTATTGCCATTGTTACATCTCATAAACCAGGCAGTGTAGATTTTTTCGCGCAAATCGCGTTTATCGGAATATTGCAAGAAAGGAATCCAGCTTGATTTGCCTAAGGTAAAGATCCATTTACCATCCATTTTAGCTTCTTTGGCAGTGGTGGCTGCAGCATCAATACTACTTTGTGGTAACCCACTTAGGTCTTCTTTTTTATCAATGATTAGTTTGAAATCTTTGTTTTCAGCCAGCAGATTGTTCGAAAAGTTTAATTGTTCAACCGTCAGTTCTGAATTTATTTTTTTCAGTTCTTCCTGTTTGTCTTTTGGAAGATTGGCACCATTGCGTTCAAAATCTTTAAAATATTTTTCAACAACCCTGATTTGCTGTGCATCCAGTTTCATTTCATTGCGTTTGTCATAAACAAACTTAATACGTTTGAACAATTTCTCATTCATTCCGATTTCGTCACCGTGTTTTGACAATATTGGACTGATTTCCATTTCAATAGCCTGCATTCTGTCATTCTTATTGGTTCCTGTAAGGTTAAAGAATACATTGCTGACTTTGGTAAGTAATTTGCCTGATTTGTCTAATTTTAAAATGGTGTTTTCGAAATTAGGCTCAGCAGGGTTGTTCACGATAGAATCAATTTCGGCATTGTGCTGTTTCATGCCTTCTGTAAAAGCAGGCATATAATGTGAGGAATCAATCTTGTCGAAAGGTGGTACCTGAAAAGGAGTTGTGTAATCCGACAAAAACGGATTGTCGTTCAAACCGCTCTTTTTATTGTTTTTACATGCAGCAAACAATACAATCATTGTAGCCATAAAGATTAAAGATTTGTTTTTCATGTGATGGGTTAAAATTAAGTGAATTGGATAATAAATTGATTGGTAAAAGTATTAATTTATCGGAACATAGCTAGCATAGATTTAAAAAATATCTTCAAATATTTGGTGCTAAATTAA
>CAZCBG010000185.1:0-3513 GCA_964496885.1 uncultured Bacteroides sp.
ACTTCCACTTACTGCATCCAGACTTAATCCCGGATCAGCACTGAAGCTGCCTCCTGAATAGTCGCCGCTACCGCTTAAAGTCACTGACTGAGGAGTTCCTATTGTAAGGCAATAGGGTGTTCCTGCATAAGAAATGCTGGCTGTTGGCAAAGTTGTAATAGTGACGCCTGTTGTTGCTGTTACAGTAGAACATCCGCCTGAGGCTGCTATGGTATAAGTAACTGTATAGGTTCCTGCTGTACTTGAAGCAGGGGTAATTTCACCTGTAGAAGTATTGAGGCTCAATCCTGAGGTAGAAGTAAAAGTTCCTCCTGTTGTTCCTGTGACAGTAACGGTTTGTGCTAAAGCAGAAGTACACCAAGGTGAACCAATATAGCTGATGGTTGCTATTGGCAATGTTGTGATACTAACAGCAGCTGTTTCATTTACAGCTGCACATCCGCCGGCAGCAGCAATGGTATAGGTTACCGTATAGGTTCCAGCACTACTTGTTATAGGAGAAATACTTCCTGAAGTTTCGTTGAGGCTCAATCCTGAGGTGGAAGTATAAGTTCCGCCGCTTGTTCCTGAAAAGCTAACGATTTGTTCTGAAGTTGAAGTACAGAATGGCGATCCAATGTAGCTGATACTTGCTGTTGGCAGGGCCGTAATCGTAACTGCTTTTTGAGTAGCTGAAGCTGTGCAGCTTACAGTTGCAATGCCTTCGATAACATCTACGGTAGCTGCAGCTGCTCCTCCCCAGTTAACTGTAATCGAATTTGTAGTTCCTCCGGCAGTGATGCTTCCTCCAGTAACTGTCCATGAATAGGTATGGCCTGCAACGGCTAAAACACTGTAAACCGAAGCCGTTGTATTGGCACAAACTGCAGTTGCACCTGTAATGACAGGTGTAGGCAGATCGTAAACCGTTGCCGTTACCGTTGAACGGCTCACCGAAACACAACCATTGGCCGATGCTTCTGCATACAAAGTGGTAGTAGAAGTAATCGTAGAAGGTGGAGGAACGATGCTTCCTCCGCTGGCTGCATTGTACCATTGAATGCTGCCTGCACTTGGAGTAGCTGTATAACTTACGGTGCCTGATACGCAAACTGATGCCGGACTTACAGAAGCTGAGCTAACAGTTGGAATTACATGAACAGTGGTAGCAATTCCTGAACTGGTAGTATAACATCCACTTGCATTGCCAACCTTTACCGTTACAACCTGTAAATTTGTTAGCGATGGAGTTACAAAAGTTGTAGTTGAACTGGCTGCACCCTGGCTGACAGCTCCCACAAAAAATTCATAGGAATTTCCTCCGCTGGCGGTAAAACTTACGGTTGACCCTGCACAAATTGTATTGTCGGCATCACTGCTGCTTAATACAGCAACAGGAGAAACGGGTTGAGCATTTACGGTAACAGTAGTTGCCACCGAAATACTGGAAGTTACGGTTGCACTTCTTACCAATATATCATGATTGCCTGCCGTTATACCGGTAAAAGTTGTTGAAGAAGTATATGTTCCTCCATCGATATTGTATTCATAAGCGCCTAAAGGAGCTGTAATTACAACAGTAGCAGTTGACGTAGCACAACTTGGTTGTAAAGTAACAGAAGCTGTTGCAGCAGCAGGCGTGGTTAAGGCAGTAATTACATTGGAATTAGGACTGGTACTACTTGCACTGTAAGCCCTAACGCGGTAATAATAATTGGTATTGGGGGTAAGAGTAATAACTACCGTGGAGGTTGAACCTACCGATAGGTCGTTGTAGCCGGAAACAAATTCAGGAATATTTCCTTCAATCAAAATATCATCGATATTAGCTGATCCAGCAGTAAGAACTGTTCCTGCATTGACTGAAATATCTGAAGTCATTATCCAACGTAAATATACAGATGATTGATTCTCACAAGCGCTAGGTAATGAAATTTGATTTAATACACCTGAAGTATAATTATTTGCCACTGTAATTGCTGAACCTGGAACATCAAAATATGTACCTAAAGAACCTAACTTATATTGAAGCTTAAAATCACGAGGTGCTGTATTTGAACCTCTTTGTTTTGATGATACTTTAATGTTGTAATATCCTGATGTTGTAAAATCTACTTCCCAATATTTAGCCCCATTTCCAGATTGCCAATTTACAGCATTTGCAGAATTAGTAGTTGCTCCCCCAGTGTTAAAAATAAGAGTAGTTACGCCTCCATTAATAGTTATTGTTTTAGCATTATTTGCTGCTATACCAATATCAGCAGTAGCATTATCAGGGTTGTTCGGAAAATTCCAACCAACTATACTTGTGAGATTTGAGAAAAAATTTAGATTTGTACTCACATCCAATCGATAACTGCTTGCTCCAGCTTCAGCATTCCAGTTGGCTGTAAAGCCCGATGAAGTTAAAGAAGAAGCAGCAGTAGCGGTGGGGGTTGTTAGATTGCCTGTTGCAAATGTAACATCACTTCCATAAGATGTAGTTACCGATGTAGTGGCATAGGCCCTGAAATGATAGTTCGTATTGGGCAGAAGACCCGTTACATTGCTTGAAAATGTACCGCTAGTGCCTGTTTCAGTTGTTTTGGATCCGCTGATATCCGGATTTAGTGAAGTACCGTAGCAGATTCCTCTTGCTGTGACTGGCTGACAACCTTCAGCAGTTACATCACCGCTTAAAGTTACCGTAGTGGCAGCAATAGAGGCTGCAGGGCTGGTAGTAGTAACTGTTGCGCTTGTATTCATACCGCTTGCAGTAACGGCAGTCGTTACAGTAACAGCACCTCCGCCTCCTACTGAAATACTTCCATTGTAGGACTGAACAGCTGTGGGTGAAAATTTAACATAAATGGTTTGCGTATAACTCCCGCCTGCCTGGGAAATTGTTAAACTTGTTGTATACGTTCCTCCGGAAGTAGTTGCAAAGGTAAATCCATTTACAGCTGGGATGCTGAGATCAGCAGTGGTTAAATTGCTGGCTGTTACTGTAAAATTATTGGGACCATACGTAGCGTTGATACATTGGCTGCCAAAAGAAGAGAGACTCCCCACTGATAAGCTGGGTGTAAGTGTAGAAAAGCTTCCCTGTGTACTGTAAGCTGTACCTCCAGCATTGGTCGCAAAACTATGGTAATAATAAGGAGTACTATTGTTTAATGCACTCAGGTCTACTGAAAAACTACCCCCTGAAAGATTACTTCCAGCAACTGGAGTTCCTGCTCCGTTTGCAAATCCGGGATTTGTACTGTATTCAAACCCATAAGCCGAAATGGAAGTACAGCCGTTATCTGTTATTGTCCCTGAAATAGTTGCAGATGACAAGGTAATTGCTGAAGCTGAAGAAGTTGTAATAGTTGGGCTTGAATTTACACCACTGGCAGTAACAGAAGTTGTAACAGTTACTGCACCACCTCCTCCGACTGCAATACTTCCATTGTAGGACTGAACAGCTGTGGGTGAAAATTTAACTGAAATAGTCTGACTCAAACTACCCCCACCTTGGGTGATCGTTAATGTAGTAGAATAACTACCTCC
>CAZCBG010000186.1:0-3493 GCA_964496885.1 uncultured Bacteroides sp.
CTGTCCATGCAATGGTTTTGACTTCGCAACCGAGATAATTTTCTCCTCCATTGGGTGAAGTGAGGGTAATATATGGTGCTATGGTAAAAATAGCATCGCTGATATCATAAACTGTAGGATTTCCATATTCTGAAATTTTTACCAAAGCTCTGGTTGAGGGATTATTGGGCATAACCCAGGCTTGAGAACCATCATTGGGTGTTGAGGTTAAGACACTTAACCAGCTAGCTCCACTGTCTATCGAATAATCAATAGCAACATTGGCAGTAGTATAAGTAGCACTGTTCCATGTAATTGTCTTTGATGTTCCTGCTATCCAACTCTCTCCACCATTGGGCGAAGTTACAGTTGGTTGAGCAGCACTTATCGTAAATAAATTATTGCTCTTATCGGTCATACAAGCATTGCTGTAATCAGTAATTCTGACTAAAGCAGATACAGAAGGTGTATTGGGGACATTCCACGAATAGGTTCCCAATGTTGTACTGTATCCAGAAATGATACTACTCCAACTTGCACCTGCATTGATTGAATATTCAAGATTGTAATTATTGGATGTACCGCTTGCAGTCCAGTTGATCGATTTTTGTGTCAATCCTTGCCAGGTTTCTCCACCATTGGGTAAAGTCAAAATTAAAGGACCGATTACTGTAAAAACAGCATTGCTGACATCTGAAACTCCTGGACTATTTGCATCGTATACTCTTACAATACAAGTTGTTGACGATACATTAGGTACAGTCCATGAATATGTCCCACTTGTAGTATTGTAAAAACTGGCAATTGATGTCCAGCTACTCCCACCTGTGGTAGAGTAATCGATGGAGTAATAGTTAGAGGTTGCAGAAGCAGTCCAGGTAATTGTTTTTTGGGTACATCCTGGCCAGGATTCCCCTCCATTGGGTGAAGTAATAAGAATGCTTTGTGATGAAGCACTTAAGCTAATCAGTACACTAATAATAAAAAAGGATAATGTCTTTTTCATAAGTTATTATTTAAATTATTTACCGATCATATTGCCTAAATCTCAATATTAGAAGATTAAGCAAAATGATTTACTTTGTTTATATATTTTTAAACCAAAAGCTTATTTATAATCAGATTTTAAAAAATGTTCAAATGCTTGGTTTGTAGTATCAATATTTTTTAAAAATTCTCATTTGTTTTTAAAATTATTATCGAATCAATATCAGTTTTTTATGCGTAATATATTCGCCTGCTTTCATCTTTAAAATATAATTCCCATTGCTTATATATTGATTGTATTTATTTTTTGTATCCCAGTTTAGCAAATGCCTGCCTTTTAAATAATAAGCATTGAAATTTTTAATTTCTTCCCCAAGTAAATTGAATATTTCCAATGTTACGTATTGATTTTCTGGAATATTAAATGTTATTTCAGTATTGTTACTGAATGGATTGGGCGAATTTTGTAAAAGATAATATGCTTCATGTTGAAATTCGTTGATAGAACTGGTATTGTTCAATGAAACATTTGCTGCATTTGAAGTAATTGTCAATTCGTCCAGATTATTATTATAAGCTTCACTTTTCGTTAATGCTGCATTGATTTGAATACTTGCATTTGACTGACTTTGATTGATTACTTTTAATTTTAGCTCAAAAACAACGCTGCCATCACTAAGGGTATATCCAGATGGTAACTCGGTACTCCACAATGCAGTAATTTTACCTGCATCAGCATGATTGCATCCGTAATATCCTGTTAATGCAACATTGTTAGTGCTGATAAATTCAAAATCATTGGGGTTCCATTCCATTGTAAACTGGTAGCCACTTATATTATTAAAATTACTAACTTTTACAGGGATTGTAATGATGTCACCTGAATTGGCATTTTGATTATCCATGTCGAAATTTAGATTCCCAGCTATGCTTGATTTAATGAAGTTAGGATTCCAGCTATTGTTCACGTCTCCAAGTTTTATAGCGATAAAATTCTGCTCACTAGCATTATTTGCACTGCTATAGGAATGCGTGTTTTCGTAAGGGAATGGTTGTTGTGGATTTGTAAATATAAAGTCAGTATTTACAAATTTCCAGACTTCATTGCTGGGGAAAGTTGTAGCTGTTTGCAATATTAACGATTTGATTAACAATATGTCCATATTTGAAATACTACCAGACTGGTTAACATCAGCAGCAATTACCTTATAGGCAGAACTAAGTGGCTGAATGTTTAATATATGTCTTTGAATCAATATCAGGTCAAGTGTTGATAAACCACTTACAGCAGAAATGTCATTCCCTTTTGAAGGCGTGATGGTGTAAGTGTTACCTTGTAAAACACTGAAGTTAAATAAACCATTGCTAGTTGTAATTACAGAATCATTGGCAGAAGAACCACTCAATTTTAGTTTCACAGAATTCATCATAAAGTTCTGTTCGGTATGTACATTCCCTGAGATATTTACATTGTTTGCGATTCCAGAAACGCTGATATTTACAGTAGCTAAAGGACTTTGACAACTGTTAACGATAGCCTTAACAGCATAAATACCGTTCAATGCTGATGTTGCATTTGCAATGAGGGGATTTTGCATAATAGAAGAAAAACTATTTGGACCTGTCCACAAATAGGATGCATTGGGAATGCTGCTTGCCGATAATTGCAGGTTGCCATTCATAGCTACCGGTGAATTGCTAGATGCAATAGGAGCGGATGGTAATGGATTGACAGTAACACCGATATTGTTTGAATTAGCTGAACATCCTGCAATAGTAACAGTTACATAATAAAATCCAGAGCCAGCTACAATGATGGATTGTGTGGTTTGTCCCCCAGGATACCATAAATTGCCAACAGAACTTGACGAGGTAAGTGTTACGCTGCCTCCTGAACAGAATGTAGTTGCTCCGTTGGCTGTAATATTTGAAGTAACACTTTGATTGATGATAAAGTAATTATTACTTAGGTCTACTGTACTTCCGTTATTGGCATCTCTCACTCTGATTTTGCATTTGGATGAACTGATATTGGGTAGATTCCATGCATAGTTACCGCTTAAAGTATTATAATTGCTGATAATCGTATTCCAGGATAGACTACTATCGGCTGTATATTCTAATGTGTAATTTCCTGAAGTTCCACTTGAAGTCCAGTTAATGTTCTGAATTGAACAGCCATTTAAGCTTTCACCTCCATTAGGTGTTGTGATAGTAATTGTTGGAGCAGCTAATCCAATAGCAAAAGCATTATCACTTTTATCTAATTTGCAATTATTAATAAAATCGGTTACTCTTATTAAGCAATTGGTGGAAGATACTGCAGGGATTAACCAAGCGTATATATTACCTGGAATATTCTGGTTATATATGATATTGGTCCATGTACTTCCACCATTGCTTGAATAATCAATGCTGTAGTAACTCGAAGAACCAGTTGCAGCCCAGGTAATATTCTGAATAGTTCCGGGTTGCAGACTTTCGCCTCCATTAGGAAAGTTAATTACGATGGCAGGTGTTATTGTAA
>CAZCBG010000187.1:0-3446 GCA_964496885.1 uncultured Bacteroides sp.
CCCAGCCTGATAAGGGTGATAATGGATGCTGCTGTCTCGAAATAAACATGGGGGCTGCTGATGAAACCTATGGTAACCAGCAGACTTGAAAAATAGGCTGCCGATGAACCCATCGCGATGAGGACATCCATGTTAGCACTGCCAAAGCGAAGACTCTTCCATGCACCCACATAGAATTGCCATCCTGCTATAAACTGAACAATTGTGGCTGCAAAAAGCATTGCATATTTATCGTAGTTGAATCCGACCACATTAAAATCGTGGGCCATGCTATATACAACGAGGGGAATGGTAAACAGGAGTGCCGTCATCAGTAAGTTTTTTTGCTTACGAAGTTCCTTAATGCGGATGCTGGCTTCCACATCTTCTGCATCTTCCGTTCCATCAGCTTGAACGAGGTCGAAACCGGCTTTTCGGATTGCTGCTGCTATGTTTGCAATACTAATCATGCCAGGGATGTATTCGAGTAAGCAACGTTCTGAAGCATAATTAACGCTGCAATGCAAAACTCCATTTTGCCTGAGCAGCATTTTTTCTAAGGATAAAGCATCGGTAGAATCCTGCATCCCAAAGAGGGGAAGATCCAGCTTGCCAATGGCAACGCCATAACCCAGCTGACGGATACATTGGATAATATCGTTTTCATCCACCACAGATGTGTCGAAACTAACCGACAATTTTTCGCTGGCGAAATCAACAGTGGCAGCTTCAATACCCTTTTGTTTCCCCACATTTGTCTCGATCGTAAGTGCACAATTGCTGCACGAAAGTCCGGTTACAGGTAATATGGAATGCTTGATTGTATTCATTGATTGGGTTGTTGTCAGTTATCTTTATCAGTTATCTTTATCAGTGATCAGTAAACAGAAATATTTTCTTTTGTCATGCTGAATGAAGTGAAGCATCTCGTAAAATTAAATTATATAAATGAGATTCATTGTTAACACTCTGAATGACAATAGAAAATGAGTTTCTTCGTAATTCTCAATTCTTAATTTCCAAAATGATTACCGATTACGGCTAAGAAATCTTCTTTTCTATAAGGTTTCGAAATATAGTCGTTGCAGCCGGCTTCTAAGGTTTTTTCGCGGTCGCCTACCATCGCAAAGGCTGTTTGTGCAAGAATTACTACCTTGTTGTTGAAAAGCCTGATTTGCCGGGTAGCATCGTAACCATTGAGAACGGGCATTTTTATGTCCATAATAACCAGGTCAATATCCGGATGAAGGCGCAATAGTTCAATGCATTCGGCTCCGGTTCTTGCTACAAAAACTTCTTTACTGATCGCTTTAACAGCCAGTCTGATAAAAATTTCTGAGGTTTCGTCATCATCGGCAATGAGTATATTAAGGTTGTTCATTGGTTTAAGCTTACTTTCGGGCATTGAAAATTGCGCTGACTGCTCTTTTTCTGAACTTGTATCAGAATATGGGATACTGATATAAAATAAAGAGCCCTGAGCAGTATCACTTTCTATGCCTATACTTCCACCCATAGATTCTACATAAGCTTTTGCGATAGTAAGTCCTAAGCCTGATCCTTCGAAATGTCGGGTATCTGAAACATCTGCCTGCATGAAACGTTCGAAAATTAAATCTTTTTTATTTTCATCAATACCTATACCGCTATCTTTTACGAAAAACTCAAGGTTTTTCCCTTTTTGACAAATACCCAACTCAATACAACCTGATTTTGTAAATTTTATTGCATTCTCAAGCAGTATCGAAAGTACTTTATTTAGTTTTATATTATCAGTGTAAATGGATGTAATATGCTCCGGTAAATTGTTCAGAGATTTGAAAATAAGCCCTTTATATTCGGCTTCGCTTTTAAAATAGTGGCTGAGTTCATACAATAAGCTACTGATGTTGATGTTGGAGTTTGCTACTCGTAATTGCCCCGCATGTATTTTTGATATTTCAACAATGTCGTTGATGGTATTCATTAATCGCTTGGCACTTTTGTTGATAATTCCGGTATATTCTTCTCTTTCCTGATGGCTAAGCACTTCATTTTGCAGTATCGATAAAAACCCAAGGATTCCATTAAAGGGTGTACGGATTTCATGTGAGATATTATTCAGAAAAGCTGTTTTCAGTTTGTCGCTTTCTTCTGCTTTTTCTTTGGCTTTGATAAGTTCATTTTCAGAATGTTTAAGCAGGGTGATGTCCTGGTGAAAGGCCAAATAGAACTCCTTATTGCCGATATTGATTTTGCTCGTGGTAACACTGAGGGGGAAGATGTGGCCGTTTTTATGGTAGTGTTCCACTTCAAATCGGTGCACTTCACCTTTTTCAATACGTAGTATCACATCAGCATTCTCTTTCATGGTAGACTCCCTGAGGACATCCAGATTTTGAATGTTCATTGATTTAAGTTCTTCTAAGCTATAGCCATGCATCTTGGCAAATGCAAGGTTCACTTCAGTAATCTGCCCTTCTTTGGTCATAATTAACAAACCTTCGTTTGCCTGATCGAATATGTTGTGATATCGCATTTCACTCTCTATGAGTTTTTTTTCCGATAATTTACGTTCAGTAATGTCTCTGTCAGCACCTTTCCATCCTTTTATTTCGCCATCTTTACCCAAAATAGGAAAGCCATTTGTTAATAAGCAAACTTCGTGTCCGTCTTTATGGACGTTCCAATTCTCAAAATCTACAATGGGTTGTTTATTTTCTGCAATATTTTGAAAAATGGAAAGTATTCGTTCACTTTCATAGGGGGGCATCAGATCAAAAGGTGACATGCCTATCAATTCTTCAATCGTATATCCTAGAATTTGCTCTATTTTCCCGGAACAATAACTGTATTTTCCATTTTCGTCTAATTCCCATATCCAATCGGAGGTATTTAGCAAAATGGCAGTATTTCTTTCCTGAATCTTTTTTAATTCCAGGTTGAACTCTTTCTCTTTTAAGCTTTTTAAGCCAATGCCTGCAATAATCTCGATAAAACCTTTTATAAAATCAAGATACTGTGCAAGCTTTTCTTTGTTCCAGATGGGAACCTTTTCTACAGCTGCCAGGTAAGCTTTTTGGTCGAAGCCATATTTTATTGCTTGTTTCCTGAAAAAATCCAAATCGGGTTTTTCTAAAAAAAACTGACCGGTAAAAAAATTACCTAAATGATTCCCATCTATCATAATGGGTGCAGCATTGTCGACCAGTCCATGAGGGCATTGATAGCTAACAGCGGGATTCGCTTCATGAAGATGCGCCATAATATACTGATCACTTTTGATGCATTCCAGTTCGCATGCTGGGTTTGTCCTGTGAAATTTTGTACATACATCCTGCCATGCCACGGCAGTTAGTATTTTTCCTTTGTTATCAATAATTGCAGATGGAAATGAATAAATTACATTCAACTTTTCCTGCAAATTCTGAAGCAGAGGAAGATCAATTAATTCTTCTAATGTATAATTCATAACTATTCATTTTGTT
>CAZCBG010000188.1:0-3385 GCA_964496885.1 uncultured Bacteroides sp.
TGCGATATTTTCACTTCGTTCAATAAGACAAAGGAAGAAGATAAGATGCTTTCTTCGCGCAGCTTGACAAAAGTAAGGATGAGATAATTCAATCTTACTTACTACTCATTTTGTCATTTCGTGCGAAAGCGAGGAATCTCAATTCAAATAGATGAGATGTTTCAATTCGTTCAACACTGCAAGAAAACATATTGATTTGAAAGGAAATTAATTTAAATCCATCTTAAATTGCATAAAATTTCATACTTTTGTTATCGCAATTTATTTTTAATCATCATACAATAATTTTATTTCAATGAAAAATACAGCATTTACAAAATTTCACATCGAATTGGGAGCTAAAATGGTTCCATTTGCAGGATACAATATGCCTGTTCAATACGAAGGATTGGTAGCAGAGCATCATACTGTCAGAAAAGCAGTAGGTGTTTTTGATGTATCACACATGGGCGAATTTTGGGTAAAAGGCCCAAAAGCTTTTGATTTCGTTCAAAAAGTCACATCCAATGATGCTGCTGTATTGTTCGACGGTAAAGTGCAATATTCATGTTTCCCAAACGGGAAAGGTGGAATCGTCGATGATTTATTGGTGTATCGTGTAAATGAAATTACCTATTTATTGGTTGTAAATGCAGCCAATATTGACAAAGACTGGGCATGGTGCGAACAACAAGCCAAAGCTATGGGTTTGGAAATAGGAAAAGAAATCTACAATGCTTCTGACGAAATTGCTCAATTGGCCATTCAAGGTCCGCTGGCATTGAAAGCTATGCAGAAACTAACTGACACTACTGTTACCGACATGGAATATTACACATTCAAGAAATTGACTTTTGCAGGTGTTAAAGATGTCATTTTTTCCACTACCGGCTATACCGGTTCAGGTGGATGCGAAATATACATGGCCAACGAAGATGCTGACAAAATCTGGAAAGCTGTATATGAAGCCGGTGCTGAATTTGGTATCAAACCCATCGGCTTAGGTGCCCGCGATACCTTGCGCCTCGAAATGGGATTCTGTTTGTATGGCAACGATATCAATGATACCACCTCCCCTATTGAAGCTGGTTTAGGTTGGATTACCAAATTTACCGACGCCAAAAACTTTATCGACAAAGATTTCCTACTGGATCAAAAGAAAAACGGCGTAAAACATAAACTCGTGGGTTTCGAAATGATTGACAGAGGTATTCCCCGTCATTATTACGAAATTTGCGATGCTGAAGGAAACAAAATAGGCGAAGTAACATCCGGAACCATGGCTCCTTCATTGGACATGAATATTGGAATGGGATATGTAAATACACCTTATGCCAAAGCCGATACTGAGATTTATATTAAAATCCGCGAAAAATTACTGAAAGCCAAAGTGGTGAAATTACCATTTTATAAAGGATAGATTGGTTATTAGGTTATTGGGTTATTGAGTTATTAATTCATCGCTTTATCAAAATTGCGCCCTTACCTTAATTGACGGGGTGAATGAAGTCACCCCGTCACTGTTTTTTAGGATATTGAATTATATATAACAGCTGCAATATATTGCAGAAAACATTTAAAATTAAAAGCAAAAGCCCGAAAATTGTTCAATTTTCGGGCTTTTGCTTTTAACTAAACTCCATATCTGTCATGCTGAACAAAATGAAGCATCTTGTCATCATTATTTGTCATGCTGAACAAAGTGAAGTATCTCATTCATATAATATGAGATTCCTCGCTATCGCTCGGAATGACAAAAAAAAATCATTATTAAGCAATAAACCAATAACTTAATAACTTAATAACTCAATAACTAATAAGGATTATTTTCGTGGAAACATTTCAAACGGACTTCCAAATCAGGAAATTGATCGCGTTTAACCAAAGAAACACAGGCCCGCATACCTTCTGTTTTATCGCTGCCGGTTATGGCTAAGGCAATGGCACTTACACCGTAATACAACATTTCTTTCAGCAATTCCTCACCTGTATAGCCAGGGTAGGAATACGTAAAATAAAATCCATCCGCTATCGGCTGGTCGATATCTTTGTCATATACAATTTTAAACCCATTGTCAGTAAACAGTTTCTTCATGATATGGGCTTTCTCACCATATTCCTTTACATCTTTCCTGAAATTGTACGTACCGTCGTTAGCAGCTTTTAAAATGGCCGTGAGGGCATATTGTGCAGAGTGTGACGTGCCTGAACTTAATGAATAGACCGTCCCGAATATCATGGCACTACCAAAAATATCTGAGGTAAAACGTTTGCGTAAACGCTCACTTTTGGTATTAAATAATTGATCGGAAATAACCATCATACCAATACGCTGACCTGCATAACTAAATGCTTTTGAACTCGAGATAAACAATAACCAGTTATTGGTATATTTTGCAACTGTAGGTTGATAAGGTGGCTGACCGGGAACGGAATAATCTTTGCGGAAGTCCATTGCAAAATATGCGAGGTCTTCCATAATGATTACATCATATTTATCGGCCATTTCGGCAATAATTCTTAATTCTTCATCCGTAAAGCAAATCCATGAGGGATTATTCGGGTTGGAATAAAGCATGCAAGAGATGTTGCCTTTGCTCAAAAAAGATTCTAATTTTTCGCGGAGTTTGCTTCCTCGATAATTATATACATCAAAACTTTCAAATTTTAAATCGAGTAAACGATGTTGTTGCTTATGAACAGGAAAGCCAGGATCCAGGAATAAAGTAGTATCTTTACCTTCGTGCAGGTTATTTAAAAGCAGAAAAGCTGCAAACCCACCTTGCATAGAACCGACGGTTGGGATGCAACCCAAAGGACTTACTTCAACATCTAAAAACAATTTAACGAAACGTGCTATCTCTAGCTTTAACTGAGGAATACCCTGAATATCGGGATAGATAGCTGCAACACCTCTTTTTAATGCTTCAATTTCTGCAGTAACGCCTATTTGAGAAGGAGGTAAACCAGGAACACCCATTTCCATTCTCACGAATCGGGAATCAGATGCGGTTTCAATTTCATCCACTAACTTTTTAATAACACGTATGGATGCTTTACCCACATCTGTAATGTTATTTTCAATAATTTTCTGGTCAACTATTTCTTTCTTAATAGGCGTATCCTTCATGGTTATTATGTTGTTACGTTTATAACAATAGTAAAATTTTCTTTACCAAAAATAGAAATAATTTGAAACTTACACAATAATACTTACAAAAGTTTAAAAATATTTTTATTCAGCTAAAAATTTAAACTTTTAGAGGTAGATTACATTTAAAAAATCGATGATTTACATTTAATTTCAAAGTTTGATGTGTCTTATCGTAATTCGTAATTTGCATTTTATTTATGAGATGCTTCACTTCGTTCAGCATGACAAAAACTATAAGTATCAATGTCTTTT
>CAZCBG010000189.1:0-3364 GCA_964496885.1 uncultured Bacteroides sp.
CCACACAAAATAAGCTGTTGCTATGGAGGCCACTCAGTTCGAATTGAAGAAAATAACCTGCTGATTCCTCCTTCGGTATTGGTGGGAACTCCGGGTAGAATTGTTCAGCACATCCATCAAAAAAGCTTAGTAATTAATCAGGTACATACTTTAATTTTAGATGAATTCGATAAATCTCTAGAATTGGGATACAAAGAGGAAATGGAATTCATCATCAAACAATGTAAAAAACTTAAAAAGAGGATATTAACTTCGGCAACAGCCTTAAATGAAATCCCAAAGTTTGTAGGTTTAATGAAAAGTGTAGCCATCAATTTTACTAACGAACATCCTGAATTAAAATCTTCTTTGATTTTAAAGTCAATAAATGTGAATGGTGACGATAAAGTAAAAGCTTTAATTTTATTGCTGGGTAAAATCAATACAAAACCCTGTATCGTATTTTGCAATCATCGTGAAACTGTTAGCCGAATTTCAGACCAATTGAAAAACTATAATATCGAACATGGTTTTTACCATGGCGGATTAGAACAGATTGACAGGGAAAAAGCTTTGATAAAATTAAGAAACGGAAGTGTCAATATATTAATCACCACAGATTTAGCATCACGCGGTTTAGATATACCCGAATTAGAAGTGATCATTCATTACCACCTCCCTCCTACCGTAGAAATAATGATACATCGCAATGGCAGGACAGCAAGAATGAATGCTAATGGCGCAGCCTATTTCTTATTGGACCAAAAGGAATATTTACCTAGATTTCTGGAATCAACACCCGAAGAAGAAATCTTACCAAAAAAATTGGTTTTACCTGATGCAAATGAATGGAAAACACTCTATATAGCTGCTGGAAAAAAGGATAAAATCAGTAAAATGGACATTGTAGGAATGCTTTTACAAAAAGGTCAGTTACACAAAGATGAATTGGGGAAAATTGAAGTTCTAGATCATTCGGCATATGCAGCCATCAAAGCCATAAAAATATCACATACCATCCAACTCATTAAAGATGAGAAAATAAAAAACAGAAAAATAAAAATGGAAATTGCCTCTTAATTATACATTAATTTCATAAAATAACCGAAATTATTAATACAATTAACTTTTATTAGAAAATGCCAGTGCAAACTTTTTGGAAGAAAGAATGTTTAGAATACTATTAAAACCTAACATTAATGATTGAATCTAAAATCAAGATATAAAACAATTTATTTCTTAAAAATTTACAAGCTTAATTTCTTATGCAATTTTTTATAAAGCAATTCGTTATTTTATAAAAATCATTAAAAACATGAAAACATTCAAATATTATTACCCACTGATTTTCTTAGCTTTCTCAATCGTTTTTGTTGGAGGATGCAAGAAAGACAATACGAATACTACTACAGTCTCTATATATACGCCTACTTCAGCAAATGTTACTGCCAATGCAAGCTTGGCAGAATTACAACAGGGAAGAGTATTATATTTAAACAACTGTAACAGATGTCATTCACTTTACGCACCGGAAACCTATACACCTTCACAATGGAAAAACATTTTAGTCAGCATGGCTCCCAGAACCAGCATGTCGGCAACCGAAGTGCAATTGGTAACTAAATATTTATGTAAAGGGAATCAATAATAATAAGAAGAAGAAAAAGATAGAGATAAAGTAAGCCCCATTGAATTTTAAAGTTCATCGGGGCTTATTCATTTTGAACAGAAAATTAAAAACATTTTTTAGTTTAATATTCTAAAATTTCCTATTTTTGTATCTTAGCTTGCTGTTAATCTGAAAATTAATCGATGGGAAGCTTTTTTGGGGGGGGGGGGGGGAATTCATATTAATTATTTCACAAATTATATAATTTTATGCAGACACAAGAGCCAATCTATAACAAGAATATCCTCCTTTTTCTGGTAATGCTCACTTCTTTTGTAAATCCATTTCTGGGAGCAGCTGTAAATATTGCTTTGCCAAAAATTGCCTTAGCTTTTAATATGGATGCTATTACCATGAGTTGGGTAAGCATGACTTTTCTTTTATCTTCTGCTGTATTTTTGGTTCCAATGGGAAAGATTGCTGATATAGTCGGTCGAAAACGAATATTTATACTTGGTAATATAATAATAACAATAGGATCTGTTGTATGTGCTTTGTCAACATCAACATTTATATTATTATTTGCTAGGCTTATCCAGGGAATAGGTGCAGCTATGGTGTTTGGTACTGGCATGGCATTAATTACTTCTGCTTTTCCACCACATAAAAGGGGAAGAGCTATTGGGATTATCGTATCATCAGTTTATCTGGGTTTATCAATCGCTCCGCTTTTTGGTGGTTTGTTAACGCAATATTTAGGATGGCGAAGTATATTTTACATAACGGTTCCTATTGGATTTTTTATTATTATTACCACAAAAATCACATTAACGGCAGAATGGGCAGAAGCAAAGGCTGAAAAGTTTGACTTTGCAGGTTCAGCAATTTACATTGTCTTTATGAGTATGTTGATGGTTGGTTTCACAAAACTACCAGATCCTTTGGCCATTATATGTACTTTCATAGGTTTTTTGGGAATGATATGGTTTGTTAAGGTAGAGCTTCGCACCAAATTCCCAATTTTAAATATCCAATTATTTAAAAGCAATAAAGTATTTGCCTATTCAAATATTGCAGCTTTAATTAATTATGCAGCAACTTTTGCAATTACTTTTCTTCTAAGTCTGTACCTGCAATACGTTAAGGGTTTTACTCCAAGAGATGCCGGGATGCTGTTGGTTACACAACCATTGGTTATGACAGTTTTTGCATCATTTTCGGGTCGTATGTCAGATCGATACAACGCTAGGATTTTGTCATCTATTGGAATGGCAATTATTGTGATTGGTTTATTTTTATTAAGTTTTATAAGTTATTCAACAACTGATTCATATCTTATTATAAGTTTAATAATATTGGGTATGGGGTTTGGATTATTTTCATCGCCCAATACGAATTCGATTATGAGTGTAGTTGAAAAAAAATATTTAGGGGTAGCGTCTGCAACAGTAAGTACAATGAGACTAACCGGACAAATGATGAGCATGGGTATTGCTACTCTTATTATACATCTATTTATTGGTGAAGCAAATATTAACCCTTCAAATCAGCTTCAATTTGTGCATAGCCTGCAATATGCTTTTATTCTATTTGCATTTCTGTGTATTTTAGGTGTATTTGCTTCAATGGCAAAGAGCAAATAATATTTACAACAACCAAAATTTATGAATTTATAAAAAACAATCTACTTTAAGACAATAGCATAAAAAGAGAATAATAATATCCTTCTAACACATTATATTACAATTTAGGAAAAATGAGAAATCTTCACATAAG
>CAZCBG010000190.1:0-3358 GCA_964496885.1 uncultured Bacteroides sp.
TTTTAGTTATTTATCATCTTCTTCCATAATATCCATCATTTCGTTCAGGGCTGTTGAAGTGGAAGCCAGGGTTTGTCCGAAAATGATTTCTCCTGTTTTACTGTTGGTAACCGTTACGTCTTCAGCATGGCTGATATAATAAATCGCTTCTTCGCTGTTCAGTATTTTCTCGTTCAGCTCTTTGAGGCTGACCACCTGATATTTCCCTATGTAATCAGCAAAGAGTACGCTGGCTTTGAGGGGTGGTTTTTTATTTTTTTTATAATTGTTAAAAGTAATACCTGAATTATCTACCAATATTGAAGTAGGAACATACAATATTTCATTTTTCAGTTTCTTAATTTCCTTAGGATTTGAATACGTAATGGTTCTGAAATAGTGACTTCTGTTATCCTCAAAAAATCTTTGAAATCCCTGAATATAGTTTTTAAATATCCCCAATCCGGTATACAAAGGATAGCCATTCCCAAAATATTCACCTTTTAATACGTCTTCGATTTTAAAGGATTGTGATTTATCAAAACTTAGATTGATTGAAGCAATGGTGAATGCCAGGCTTGAAAAATCGATTTCCATATCAGTATCGTTTTTCCGCTTTATCTTCTTCAGGTAAGCAGGATTAGGCGTCCATAAATTATAGTTAAAAAACAGAAATGCTGCGGGTTTGTCAAAATCAAATCCTTTTTCGTAAGTTACACTTAAGGTAAAAAAATAATTGCCTTCTTTCAAATAGTTGCCAACTTCCTTGGGTTCAATAATTTGAATTTTTGAATATTTCCAGTTTTCTTCAAATATTTTTGCATATTCTGTATTGTTATCGTGGGCATTCTGATCAATCACAACATACAAGGTAGAAGCCGCAAGCATTTTTTTATCTTTTGCAAAGCTTTCCGATTTGGAAAACTGAGCCTTGCATATAGTAGCATTAAAAACCAACAAAAGGCTTAATACCGTTACGTAAATATTTTTTTTCATAAATAGTTAAATTAAATTTATTTTTTATATTTCTTGCTTCGCTATGCCTTGCAAAGGTAATGGAAATTTATAGTTGGAAAAATATTTAATAAGAATCAGTAATTCTAAATTACTATTGACTGAGTAATTTAAGAATTGGGCTAAAGCCCATTTAATCAGGCATTCATTAGCCCCAGCCTTAAGGCTGGGGTTAATGAATGTAATTAGTTGAAGGACTTTAGTCCAAATAGTTTAGTCGGTCAATAGTGATTTTAAATAGCTATTTTAAGAATAATTTTTCAAATTTTTGAATAACTTTGCCGTCAAATTCAGAAATATGCGGAAAATAATATATTTATTAATGGCAATCATCACATTCTCTGCTTGTAGCGGCGAAATCAAGGAAGTAAGTGAAAAATATCCCGATGGTGCTCCCAAAGTTGTAAGCTATTTTAAAAAGAAAGACGGTGTTAAAGTAAAAGTCAGGGAAATTGGCTATTATCATAGTCAGAAAGAAATGTACAAAGGGGCGTTCGAAAACGGAATTCGCTCAGGAAAATGGTTGTATTGGTACGAAAATGGCAAGAAATTTGCCCAAACAGAAATTACGGCTTCCTTTGCCAATCAAGAATGGCAAGTATTAAAACCTGACGAAACGCCTTATATGGAAACCTCCTTTAAGATGGTTGTTAGCGAAATTTACCCCAACGGCTCTCCTTATCATGTAATATACACAAAACCAAATGAAAAGATGGCCAGTGAATTGTTTTTTTATCCTTCTTATAAATTGCAAATGAAAGGGAGTTCTTTAAATAACAAACGAGAAGGAAAATGGAATTACTGGTACGAAAATGGCAGTCCATGGAGCGAAGGTTATTATAAAAACGGGGAAAACGATAGCATCCGTTCTGTATGGTACGAAAATGGCAAAAAAAGATACGATGGTCTCTACCTCAACGGAAAAGAAATTGGCAAATGGAAATTTTACGACGAAAAAGGTCAGCTGGCCAAAGAAGTTGATTATGACAAAAACAATGGAAAGCCTTAAGCAGATCAACTATAGCATCTTATATTATTGGGTTGTAATTTATAATAGTGTCATAAATTAAAAATTCTTTTACTTATAAAACAACTTTAAAAAAGCACTGACTAAATTATTTTGACAAATATACCTTTTGTCATTCCGAACGATAGTGAAGCCTCTCATTCAATTCGTATGAGAGGCTTCACTTCTTTCTATCATAACAAAAAAACAGCATACAGATGACACAGATATTACAGATTTACACATAGATAGAGTTCACTTATTTTCGCTCCCTATGACAAATATAAATTTCTGAAACATGGAATACTAAGCTATAAAAACTGAATAAATCAAAAAGGAGACTGTATTGCTCGTTACAGTATCCTTTATTATAATATAGCATACTGCGTTATCAACGTTAACCCTTACTAACAACCCACAGCCTAAATCCCTACAGCCTAATTTTCACATTTTGCGTTCCCAATGTAGTTTTTACCCTCACCAGATACATAGCCGGTGCAAGGTTCAAGTCAGTGGTAAACACATTGGTTTTGCCTAGTTCAGCTTTGAAAACGCGGGCTCCTGTTGACGTAAACACCTCAACAACTTGTATTTCTTCACCAGTCTGGGCCATTACATTGAGCTGATGCTCGTTCACAAAGACTTTTACATCAGAAGTCATAGGCGATGGATTGACTGTTCCGAAACGGATAAAGAATCTACCTACAACTTGGTCGCTTGGGAATTCAAAATCATACGTTGAGTTTTCGGTCAAACTGATGAATTTGCCTTTCAGGCGATCTTCCAGGTAAACCTGCTCAGCAGTTTCCAATGCAAAGGCGGTAATCCTGCCTTTGGCTCCGGCACTTCCATTGATACCAAGTGGAATAGTGGTAAGCGTTGTATTGATACTGTTGATGACCAGTTTTTCGCCTGTAGCTGATTGTGAGTAAAATTCAACGGGCAAACCGCCAAACAGTTTCTCAGAGTCAAATTGTTCAAAATCAAGTTTTGCAGCTGGATTTTTACAGATAACCAATTCATCCATTCCTTGTTCGCTTTCGGTTTTCAAACGCACTAAGATTTCAGTATTAGACTGCTCTTTGTAATAGGGTGAAGCACTATGAACACGGGCTGATGGTATAAAACTCAATTTAGGTCCTGTATACACTGCTCTTACAAAGAAGCCTTGTAATGGGGCTATATAAGGCGTTGTACCTGAAGGAACACCTACATTGTTGCAGGAGTTGTAAGTCCTGAAATAAGCAGCGTTGGTAACCGGCGTATACAAAGGATACAATGCATTGTCCCATAAGTACAAACTGGTATTCAGATTGGTTTTTCCCAATAAATTCCAGTTGATGTAAGAAGTATAAGGAT
>CAZCBG010000191.1:0-3342 GCA_964496885.1 uncultured Bacteroides sp.
AAGATAGTTTAACAGGAAATTTATGTCGATGTACAGGATATAAACCAATCATCGAAGCCGCCAAACATGCTTGTAATCATCAAGGAAAAGATCATTTCAGCGAACAACAACAAGAGATCATTGAAAAACTTTCTGCTTTCAGAAAAGAAAATAAAAGCATTGTTTTGACACATCCGGAACAGTTGTATATGCTCCCTCAAAATCTGGAAGATGCTTTGGAATTCAGAAAAAAATATCCTGATGCTGTAGTGATAAGTGGTGCTACTGACACAGCACTTCGTCAAACCAAGAAAGGAGAATTGATTTCTCAGCTACTTGATTTATCACAAATACCTGAATTGAAGTTTTTTGAAATATGCGAACATTCAATAATTATCGGAGCAGGCTTGGCACTCGAAAAGATTAAAACAGCTATCGAAAAGACCTTTCCTGCGTTATTCAATATCTTGAAAGTATTTGGATCATTACAAATCCGAAACATTGCAACATTGGGAGGAAATATTGGCTCAGCATCTCCTATTGGTGATACCCTTCCATTTTTGATTGCCTGCAAAGCTAATGTTAAATTGCAAAACCAAATCGCTCAACGCGTTATACCAATTGAAGATTTTATTTGCGGATATAGAAAAACTTTATTAGCATCCGATGAACTGATAATGGCTGTTGAAATACCCTTTATTCCTGAAAATACAATACTGAATTCTTACAAAGTTTCCAAACGCAAGGACCTTGACATTTCTACAGTGAGTGCTTGTTTTCGATTGAAGTTAAACAGTCATCATGAAATTGAAGAAATACTCATTGTGAATGGAGGAATGGACGCTCAGATTGTCAGGGCCAAAGAAACAGAAGCTTTTTTGCTAGGGAAAAACTGGGAAAGAAAAACGATAGAAGCTGCCATGGAAATACTTTACAAAGAGTACGCCCCTATTTCCGACGCCCGTTCTGATGAAGCATTCCGGAAATTAGCATGCAGAAATTTACTGATGAAATTCTGGGACGAAACAAAGTAAAAAATATGAATACTGAAGACAAGAGCATTTATCACGATAGTGCCATTAAGCACGTAAGTGGCAAATCTATATATATCAATGATATGCAAGCAGTATCGGGTATGCTTTATGGAAAAGTGGTTTACAGTCCCTATGCCAATGCCCGAATTCTTTCGTTTATGCTTGAGAAAGCCCGTCAATTAATTGGAGTATATGCAGTTTTAAGTTATAAAGATATTCCCGGCATCAACCAAATGGGACCTGTGATGCATGACGAACCCTGTCTGGCAATTGATAGCGTAAATTTTATTGGACAGGCTGTTTTTCTGATTGCTGCCGAAAGCAAAGAAATTGCACTAAAAGCAGAAAAACTGATTGAAATTGAATATGAAATACTAAAACCAGTTACAACCCTCGAAGAAGCTATAACGAACAATCAACTATTGTCGGAACCACGTATCATTCATCGCGGAAATGCAGATGAAGCTTTGCAATCGGCTAAATATGTTTTAAAAGGATGTTTAAAAACTGGAGCCCAGGAACATTGGTATCTCGAAACCCAATGCAGTCTTTGCATTCCTGATGAATTGAACGAAATGATGGTTTACAGTTCTACGCAAAACCCAAGCGAAACCCAAGCCATCGTTGCTGAAGTTTTGGGGGTATCACGAAATGAAGTAATCGTTGAAGTTAGAAGAATGGGTGGTGCATTTGGTGGTAAAGAAACACAAGGAAATCACACTGCTGCATGGGCAGCATTGCTCGCCAACTTCACCAGACGTGCTGTTAAGATTCATCTTTCCCGTGATGATGATCAGATTATGACCGGTAAGCGCCATCGATTTAGTGCTGATTACGAAATTGGCTTTGATGATAATGGCATGATAAATGCTTACAAGGTATTCCTGAATGCTGATGCTGGAGCAACAGCAGATCTTTCGATGGCAATTTTGGAAAGAGCTGTTTTACATGCTGATAATGCTTACTTTATTCCAAACATTTCTGTAATTGGGAAAGCCTGGAAAACGAATCTACCCTCCAATACTGCTTTTCGCGGATTTGGCGGGCCACAAGGAATTGCTGTTATCGAAAATGCGATTGACAGTCTAGCCAGATTTTTAAAGAAAGATGCTTCTGAAATCAGATTAATGAATTTTTATGGCACAAGCGTTAGAAAAACAACACATTACGAAGAAGAAGTTGAAAACAATCGATTATTTACCCTTTATGAACAACTCATCCAGTCATCGGATTATTATAAAAGAAGAAAAGAAATTACTGCATTTAATTCAGGCAGTGAATTTTATAAGAAAGGGATAGCAATGTGTCCTGTAAAATTTGGAATTTCGTTTACTACTGCTTTTTTAAATCAAGCTGGAGCCTTGGTGAATATTTATCAGGATGGTACAGTGATTGTTAATCATGGCGGGACTGAGATGGGTCAAGGTTTGCATACCAAAATGCAACAGATTGCAGCAATCGAGCTTGGTATTTCACCGGAATATATTAAAGTAAGTGCTACTAACACCTCTAAAGTACCTAATACTTCTGCTACTGCAGCTTCTTCAGGAAGTGACCTGAATGGTATGGCCGTTAAAAATGCCATCGATACGATTAAGTTACGATTAATTGAAACAGCTACTGAAGAATTCAATAAAAAGCAGGATTTGATTCCAACATCAACGAAAGATATTTATTTTTATGACAATTTAGTTTTTGACAAAATACATCCTGAGCGTAAGCTTACTTTTGCAGATATCGTGAAACTGACATATTTTCAGCAAAAAAGTATGAGTGCAGCAGGGTTTTACAAAACCCCTCATATTTATTTCGACAGAGATACCGGCAAAGGACATCCTTTTCATTATTATTCTTTTGGAATGGCTGTTTCAGAAGTTGAACTTGATATCTTAACCGGATATCATAAAATATTACGTACTGATATTTTGCATGATACAGGCAAATCAATCAACGAAGCTATTGATATAGGACAGATTGAAGGTGGTTTTATGCAAGGAGTTGGTTGGTGTACCACCGAAGATATTAAATGGGATACAAATGGGAAATTACTCAATCATTCGCCAGATACTTACAAGATTCCATCTGTTCAGGATATCCCCGCTGATTTTAGAACAGCATTATTGAAGGATGCACCCAATTTTTCGACCATCCACCAAAGCAAAGCCGTTGGAGAACCACCCTTAATACTTGCGTTTTCGGTATGGCTGGCAATAAAGGACGCCATTTCTGCTGTAGGAAATCACGAAATCGAACCCGAATTTTCATTACCAGCTACCAATGAAGTGATTTTAAAATCAATTGAGAAAATTAAGTTAGGGAAATAAGTTAT
>CAZCBG010000192.1:0-3337 GCA_964496885.1 uncultured Bacteroides sp.
CATCATCCAGCTCAGGTTCTACTATCAATCAAGTATTGACCAATCCAAGTCATACGGTAAGTGGTACTGTTCAATATCTTGTTACACCTACTTCAACAGCCAATGGATGTATTGGAATTCCATTTACTATTACAGTCACAGTTAATCCTTCACCTTCTGTTACCAATGCAGCTACTTATAGTAGTTGTGGTAATACAAGTCCAAATATTGCTTTAACATCGAGTGTAGCAAGTAATTTCACCTGGACCATCGGTACCAATACGGGTAGTATTAGCGGTGCCTCTGCCAGCTCAGGAACTACTATCAATCAAACATTGACGAATCCAAGCAATACAACTGCCGGTTCGATACAATACCTTGTATTACCTACTTCAACCGCAAATACCTGTTTGGGTGCCACTTTTACAATTACTGTAACTGTAAATCCGATTCCATTGGTTACTAATACTGCAACTGCAACTACATGTAGTGGAAGCAGTCCGAATATTTCGCTAACTTCCAGCGTACCCAGTAATTTTAGCTGGACCATCGGAACCAATTCAGGAAGTATTACCGGTGCAAGTTCTGGTTCAGGAGCCACCATCAATCAAACATTGACAAATCCGAGCAATACAACTGCTGGTAGCATACAATATCTCGTAACACCTACTTCTATTACTGGAAGTTGTGTTGGTGCAGCTTTCACTATTACAATAACTGTAAACCCAGCTCCTTCAGTAACGAATGTTGCAACTGCAAACATCTGTAGTGGTACTGGCCCAAATATTGCATTAACTTCAAGTATTGCTAGTAGTTTTGCATGGACCATTGGAACTATTACTGGAACCATTACTGGAGCATCAGCCAACTCAGGATCAACTATCAATCAAGTATTGACCAATCCAAGTCATACAGTAAGTGGAACTGTTCAATATCTTGTAACACCTACTTCAACAGGCAATGGATGTATTGGAACCCCATTTATAATTACAGTTACAGTAAACCCTTCACCCTCTGTTACCAATTCAGCTTCAGTTAGTAGCTGTGGCAATACAAGTCCAAATATTACTTTAACATCAAGTATAGCAAGTAACTTCTCCTGGACCATCGGAACAGTTTCAGGAAGTATTACCGGTGCTTCTGCCGGATCAGGAGTTGCCATTAATCAAATATTGACAAATCCTGTCAACACTACTGCTGGTTCTGTCCAATATCTGGTAATACCAACTTCAACTGCTAATACTTGCGTGGGGAGCACGTTTACTATTACAGTTACTGTAAACCCAATACCTGCTGTAACAAATGCTGTTGCAGCCAATGCTTGTAGTGGAGCCGGACCTAACATCAGTTTAACGGCAAGTACAGCCAGTAATTTTGCGTGGACCATAGGCACAATTACAGGAGGGATTACCGGTGCAACTGCCGGTACAGGTGCGGTTATTAATCAGGTATTGACGAATCCGGGTACAACAACTGCTACAGTACAATATCTTGTTACACCTACTTCTGTTGCTGGAAGTTGTGTTGGAAGTGTTTTTACGATGACAATCACTGTAAATCCATTGCCTTCAGCAGCAGGTACAGTTTCAGGAACTCTTACTGTTTGCCAGGGGCAGAATACAGTAATTTATTCAGTTCCTGCAATAACCAATGCTACTTCTTATACCTGGACTTTACCTACAGGAGCTAGTGGCAGCAGTACAACGAATACAATAAGTGTTAATTATTCAACTACAGCTAGTTCCGGAAATATTACAGTGAAAGGGCATAATAGCTGTGGAGATGGTTTATTATCAACTTTAGCTATCACTGTAAATTCATTACCAACTGCTGCAGGCCCAATTACAGGATTATCAACGCTTTGTCAGGGAACTTCCAGTATAACTTATAGTATTTCTTCTATATCCAATGCTACTTCATATACCTGGACTTTACCCACAGGAGCCAGTGGAATTAGTACGACAACTACGATCACTGTAAATTATTCATCAACTGCTGTTTCTGGAAATATAGCTGTAAAAGGAATCAATGCTTGTGGAATTGGTGATTCATCAATTCTTGCCATAACAGTTCATCATCCAATCGTTGGAACCGTGGTTGCGATTACTGGACTGGCAACAGTTTGCCAGGGGCAGTCAGCTGTGTTGTATAATGTGCCTGCAATTACAAATGCCGCATCCTATATCTGGACTTTACCAACAGGAGCGAGTGGAATAAGTGCAACGAATACGATAAGTGTAAATTACTCAACTATTGCAGTTTCTGGAAAAGTTGTTGTAAAAGGAAGTAATTCTTGCGGAATAGGAGATTCATCATTATTGTTAGTAACAGTAAACCCATTGGTTGGCTCTTCAGGAACCATTACAGGATTTACAACAGTTTGTCAGGGACAAACCGGAGTAATTTATAATGTGACAGCTATCTCCAACGCTACTTCCTATGTCTGGACTTTACCCACAGGAGCCAGTGGAACGAGTGTAACGGCTACTATAACTGTCGCTTATTCAACAACAGCAGTTTCGGGAAAAATTGTTGTAAAAGGAAGTAATTCTTGCGGAATAGGGGACTCTTCATTTTTGGTAATAACTTTAAATCAATTGCCAGCCGCCTCCGCCGCTATTACATCTGTTAATAATGACAGTGTGAGTATCAATGAAAACAACGTATTATATATTGTTCCTATTATTGCCAATGCAGCATCCTATATTTGGTCATATTCAGGTACCGGAGCTAATTTTATTGGAGGAAACACAACCACAACAGATAGTGTAAGAATCAACTTTAGTGCAACAGCAACCTCCGGTAATTTAAGCGTCAAAGGACACAATGCTTGTGGCGATGGTGTTGTTTCAGCCAACTATCCTATTTATGTTTCTCCTGTTGGTATAGGTGAAATATACCATTCATTCAATTGCAGCATTTATCCAAATCCGACGAAAGGAATTATTACAGTTGAAATGGATGCTGTGATTGAAAAATCAGAACTGATACTCTATAATTTACAGGGAGAAACCATTTTTTCTGATATCCTCGTTAATAGTAATAAGAAGCTGATTAAGCAAATAAATCTGAGTACTTATCCTAAGGGCATTTATTTTGTAAAAATTCAAAACAATAAATTTGTAAAAGTTGAAAAAGTAATTCTTCAATAAATTTCTTGTAGGTAATTTCCCAACTGCTTGACAGAATTAATGTTGGGTTGATTTTTAAGAAAAAATAAGATAATGAATAGATTTTTTTTCTTAGTAATTGCAGTAAGTTTGCTTCTGAACAGTTGCACAGAAGATTCTGCACTTTCTGATGTTGAGATTAGCGATCCATCCATTATTGCGCCTTATATTTTAGTGTCAAGGAATAT
>CAZCBG010000193.1:0-3159 GCA_964496885.1 uncultured Bacteroides sp.
TTTTTGTTTTTTATTTTCGCCCATTTCCCTACGGCGGTTTATAATTGATTTGGTGTAAAATAAAAAAGCGTGGGAACTAAACTATATTCGATTTAGAGGTTCTCGACAAACCCTGACTACAAATAAGTAAAGCCCACGCCATAGCGTGAGCGTTATTACTTATTACTCCTGTAGTCATTGAAATGGTCGAGATTTCTAAATCAGAAATAAAAGCTAACGCTTTATTATTAATATGTTTAGATTTTTATGGTGGCATCATAGTTATACTGTATTTATAATTTGAGATTGTAAAGATAATGCTAATTTTATTAAAATACTTAAAAATTAATAAAATAAAATATTATATATCTTCAGTAAGTCATGCACAAAAAATCTCAGCTTTATCCTTTTTCATTATTTGATGTACCGAGATAAAATATTACTTTTGTATCATAAATGAAAAACGAAAAGTTATATAGTATAAAATCCCTGCTATGATGGAAAATGAAAGAATGTGCGACGATGAAAGCCTGAAAAACTACAAAGAATTGAAAAGCAAACTCGAACAAGCTTTGAGCAAGGTAAAGAAAACGACAGACTTGCGTGAGGCCAAGGGCTATCTTATAGAAATTCAGAATTGCTTTAAAGGCTTGAAATTGCATCGCGAAGATCGGGAAGAATTGTACACCAGACTTCAAACAGCATTTGCTGAAGTCAATCAGAAAATAAATGATGAGCGTTTGAATTTTGAAAATGAGGCAGCCTTGAATTACTTTACCATTAAAAATAAGGTGGAAGAAGCTGTTTTTATGGCACATCATACCAAGGATACCAAAGAATGCTGGGATTTTCTGATAGAAGTACAGTCGCTCTTCAGGGGTGCCAAACTGCAACGCGAACACAGGGAAAATTTATATGCCCGTTTGCAGGGTGCTTTTGTTGCATTAAAAGAATTACAGCATACAGAAACTACTCAGTTTGCTGCAGAAGTTGCTGATAACTTTGAGGATCTAAAGCAAATGGTGGAAGAAGCAGTTGAATTTGCTAAAACTACCGAAGATACAAGGACTGCCAAAGATAAATTGATCAATGTCCAGGCTGGTTTGCGGGATGCAATACTCAGCAGGGCGCAAAAAGATGAGTTGTATGCCAGCATTCAGGATGCCTTTACAGTAATTAATCTTCGCAAAGAAGAAGAAACTGAAAAGAATTTGAGCCTGTCGCAAACTCAATATGATGCATTCAAACCCAGTGTTCTGGGGATATTGAGCCAATCGGAACACTCTATAGATTTTAAAACTGTGCGCGAACAACTCAAAGAATTGCAATCGCAAATCAGGGAATCAGCTTTGTTGAGGGATGAAAGAATGGAACTGCAGGCCATCCTGCAACAAGCTTTTGAAAAGTTAAATGACCGTCAGGACGAAGAAAGGGGCAGTTTTACAAAAGAAGCTTCGGAAAACTACAAACGATTAAAGGCATTGGTAAGCAAAGGATTGGCTCAGGCTGAAGAAACACACGAATACAAAGACACCCGTGAATTTCTCAAGAAAATTCAATCTGAATTCAAAGGGATTAAACTGATAAAAGAAGAAAGAGAAGAATTGTATGCTCGTTTGCAAACAGCCTTTGAAATACTGAACACCCGGGTAGATGAATACTTCCATACCAAGAAAAAGAACTGGGAAGTGAGGATGCAGTATAAATTGGCCGAGACAAAAACTGACATTCATCAGCTGAAAGAAAGTATACTCAAAGACACTGAAAATTTATCAGAATTAGAAGATCATCTGGATATTCTGCTCTCATCTGGTAAAGACAGTACTGCCAAAACTGGTATAGAAGCTCGTATTATCTCGGCCCGAAGCGGTATTGAGAAGAAAACAAGAGAAATTGAAAGACTGGAAGCAGAAATGTACGATCTTAAAAACAAAATTGAACCTGAAGCGTAAAAAGCCAAAAAGGACCCTTAATCTATTAAATTTATAACTAGAAATTTAATGGATTATAAACTGAATTATCAGACAAGTAAAAAGATACATGGTTTAAGAAAATTATAATAGTTAAAATATCTCATTTATAGCATCGCAATATTTTTAATCATCCCCCTGAAAATAAATGCATGAAAAGGGAGCATCGCATACCAATAGATTCTTCCCCATAGTCCTAAAGGTCTGAAGGTCGCCGTTTGTATCAGTGTATTTTGATCATCAATTTTAAATTCCAGCCAGGCTTCACCGGGTAATTTCATTTCGGCGTACAATAATAATCTTTTTTCTTCTTTATCGGCTAGCAAAACCCTCCAAAAATCCAGGGTTTCTCCTGGTGCAATTTCCGTTTCACTTTTCCGACCCCTTCTTAGTCCAACACCTCCAGTGAGCTGATCAAAAAAGCCTCTGATTTGCCAAAGCCAATTGCCGTAATACCAGCCTGTTTTCCCACCTATGGACCAGATGTTGTTGAGTACTTTCGTTGTATTTTCAACGGGTCTTTTTTGAATATCAATAAAACATCCGTTCACTGGCACCTGAATGTACCTCGAGATACCTTTGGCAAGAATATCACTCGTTTGAGCATCTTTCCAGCTTGACAAAACCTGATGTTGTTCAATCTTATCGAATGCAAGCTGTATGGAAGTATCATAATCAATCAATGAAATGCCCAGCATTGAAGCTAAATGGTTCGGCTTGCAGATGACCTCTATTTTCATGCTGTGGACCAGATTTTGAGCCAAAGCATAAGAAGTTGCAGTAACAAAATAGAGCCAATATGATGAAATTTTTGGGGTCATCACGGGTACTACTAGAATTTTTCGCTTTAGGCCTCTGATACCTGCAAAACGAAGCAACATTTCTTTATAGCTTAAGATGTCGGGACCACCTATATCGTAACTTTTATGATAGGTTTCTGTATTGCCAATGACTCCATTTAAAAACTCAACTACATTCCTGATTGCAATGGGTTGGCACTTGGTTTTGAGCCAGCGTGGGGTAATCATAAAAGGTAATTTCTCTACCAGATCTCTGATAATTTCAAAGGAAGCACTGCCCGAACCGACAATGATGCCAGCCCTCAATGTTGTCAATGCAAATGTGGAATCTGAAAGAACTTCTTCTACATTTTTCCTGGAAGATAAATGACGGGATAATTCTTTTTCGTTGATAATTCCGCTTAAATAAA
>CAZCBG010000194.1:0-3018 GCA_964496885.1 uncultured Bacteroides sp.
ATGACAAAGGCGAATTTGACATCACAGTCTCTTAGTCTCTTAGTCTCTTAGTCTCTCAGTCTCCCTTTCGCTCCCTCGCTTTTTCGTAATTCGTAATTTATTAATGGGATGCTTCACTTCGATCAGCATGACAAAAGAAAATGAGTCACTACCTAATTTCCAATTCCTATCGTAAAATAAAACCTGCTCCCTTCTCCTGTATTGCTTTCAACCCCTATGGTTCCACCCAGCATTTCAACATAGGCTTTTGCAATGGAAAGACCTATGCCTGAGCCTTCAAAACGTCGGGTATTGGAAACATCGGCCTGCATGAATCTTTCAAAAATTGCCTGTTGTTTGTTGGCAGGTATTCCCACACCGGTATCTTTTACAGAGAATTCAATGCTTTCGTCTTTCTTTTGCAGGTTCAATTCGATACTTCCTTTTTGAGTAAATTTAATGGCGTTGCCCAGCAAAACCGAAAGTATGGCGTTTAGTTTCTGGCTATCTGTTGAGATGTGTTCAATATCTTTGGGTAAACTGCTGTTGATTTTAAATTTTAGTCCTTTGCTTTCAGCTTCAGTTTTATAAAGTCCGAAAAGTTCATAGGTCAGACTCTTGATGTTGCAGTCAGAAATATCTGCTTGCAATTGACCGGTCTGTATCATTGAAATTTCAACAATATCGTTGATGGTATGCATGAGACGATGTGCATTTTCGTTGATAAAGCTAATGTATTCGTCTCTGTCTTCTTTTGAAAGTTTATCACTTTGCAACATTGAGAGGAATCCAAGTAAACCATTGAAAGGTGTTCTAATTTCGTGAGAAATGTTGTTCAGAAAGGCTGTTTTCAAACGATCGCTTTCTTCGGCCTGTAATTTTGCTTTTAACAATTCCTGTTCAGCCAGTTTACGCGCTGTTATGTTTTCGTGTATTAACACAAATTGTTTTGGTTTACCGAAACTGTCGTTCAAAGGGAAAAAAACGATTTGAATCCACAGCAGCACATCCGGTAAGTTGGGATTTACTTCGTGGATATTGTAATAATAATCAGGGAAATGAACAACTTCAGCATTTTTAACGCGTTCAACCAGGGCTCCGAATCCTTGTTTATTTAATTGGATATCATCAAAAATAGAGTAGTCGGGTGGGGGGGGTGCTCCAAACAAAGCGGTATGTGCAGCATTTACCTGTAGTGTGTGTCCTTGTAAATCAACAATTTGAATAGACATCGGGTTTTTAGCAATGATGTCCTGCAATATTTTGTCCGACTGTTTGCGTTTATTGTTGGCAAGGGTTTGGGCTACGATGGAAGCAATGGTACTGGCAAAAGATTCTTCATCGGCAAACCAGTTTCGTTTTTCGCCACAATGCTCCAGGCATACCACTCCTTTCAGTTCACCATCGGTATAAATTCCGGCATCCAGCATAGCGCTTATTCCTAAAGGGAGCAGGTAATTTGCTGCAAACTCACTGGTGCGGATGTCGTTCATTGCATCATTGGCATTTATTCTGCTATCGTGTTGAATGGCTTCAAAATACAAGGGATAATCTGCACACCTAAGAATACTTCCATCACTGTGTTGCCTGCTTTTGTTTTCGTAAAGTGAAATACATTGCAATGCGGATCTGTCGTCGGAAAACAACCATATACTTGCACGTTCTACATGAATAGCATCCACCATTTCTTCTGTTAATTTCTGAAATGCAGCCTTGAGGTCTCCAGCGGTAATTGCTTCATCCAGTGCAATTCTGGCGAGAACATTGCGTTGTTGACGGGCACGTTCCTGGCTCAGTAAAATCTCCTGTTCTGCCTTTTTGCGGTCGGTAATATCCCTTACAATGGCCAGTACTTCAATTTCAGAAGCAGGTACGATACGGGCTTCAAAAAATTCAAGCTGGGTATTGATAAGCACTGAATAAGAAAATTGAACCAATTCCTTAAGCTGAATAGATTTTTTAAAAGCTTCAATGGCTTCATTTGCAACATCAGGTGGAAACAATTCGCTAATATTTTTCCCAATCAGCTCCTGACGAGGGATAAAAAGTTTACTATCGTCTTCGGAATAAACATCCAGGTAATCCCCCTTTTGGTTAAATACAAATAATAAATCGGGGATGGCTTTTAAAATGGCAGCCTTTTGATTTTCGCTTATGAGCAGGGCTTTTTCAGCTTGGCTGCGTTCTTTAATTTCATTGTTGAGCGAAAGATTCTTGGCTTTGATTCTGACGGAAAATAGCAGCAGCATGAGCATCAAAACCACTAAACCACAGGATTGAATTACTTCATAATACAAGTTTTTGTTCCAGGTCTTGGCGTTAAAATCAAGTCCAAAAACGGCGATGGTCTTACCGCTGGTATCATCTTTAATTGGAATATAAGCACTTACCCACCACCCCCATCTGTCGGAAAGTGGATCTGTAATCAGCTCTTTCCCATCTATAAAAGGTTGTTTGTCTTCGGTTTTGGCTTCGGTGTATTCTTGTCCGGGGGGTGAGTAATCTTTTGAAGTTGCTGGTTCTGAATCAACCATAAAGAATAGTTTGCCATTTTTATAGGTATATATATAAGCAAACCTGGCATTGGAATTGACGTGACGGATTTCTTTCAGGGTGTTTTTTAAATGCTGATAGGCTGGTTTATTCGTATCAGCAGCAAGGGCATCAAGGGTCTTTAGTTCTTCTAAAGATAAACACGCTTCAATGGATCGGGCTATTTGCAATACATTTTCAGATTGCTCTTTTTTGATTTTTATCCAGGTATACCGGATATAAATCACACCTGAAATTACAATCAGTAATAGTAAAATTACCTGTAATGATAGCTTTTTTAGGTTGTTTTTTATATTCATAATTGATCAGTTATCTTTATCAGTTAAAACACTTTATTTTGTCATGCTGAACGAAGTGAAGCATCTCATAAAATTGAATGATATGAATGAGATTCCTCGTTAACACTCGGAATGACAAAAGAAAATGAGCGTCGCCGCATCGCTTCCTCATTCTCTATTCCTTCGTCTCAGTCTCTTAGTCTCTTAG
>CAZCBG010000195.1:0-2985 GCA_964496885.1 uncultured Bacteroides sp.
TCCAGTTTCCTGTTGAAGGCAAACCATTTAAAACTACAGTTGCAGTTGCTACATTGCAACTAGCCTGAGTAATGCTACCCACAGTTGGGGCTGAGGGAGGAGTTGGCGCAGCATTAATTATAACATTGGCGGATGGTATTGATGCACATCCACTATTAACTGTAAATGCAAATGTTCCTGCTGCAAGTCCAGTTAGAGTTGTTGTTGTTCCTGTTCCGGTAACATTGCCCGGATTAATCGTCCAGTTTCCTGTTGCTGGTAAGCCGTTTAAAATTACACTTCCTGTTGGACTTACACAGCTTGGTTGAGTAATTGTTCCTACTGATGGTGCTGATGGTGCGGTTGTTATCGAAATATTAGTTCCATTATCTGTTCCGGTAGCAGCAGGTTGACTTCCGGTTACCCTAATCCTATATCCACTTCCTAAAGCAGTACTGGCTGGAATTGTTGCACTTATACTTCCAACAGCAGCTCCTGATAATGTTCCAATATTTACCGGACTTGCAAAACTACCATTTGCATCTGATAATTGAGCGGTCCAAATATTGTTATTAAAGATTGTATCGGTACTTCCTTTAGTAAAAGGAACACTTACAGCAGAACCTGCACAAAATGAACTTGAAGATAATGCTGAAGTAGTTAATGAAATTGGAGCTTTGGGTGTCCAGGTAATCGTCATACCCGAAAAATTTGTCACACTGGTTGGAGTTAAAGTTTGTGCTGTTGGGCCTTTGGTAAAAGTTACATAAGTACTCGCTTCTGCAGTACTAGCATCATCCCAGGAATAATCAATGCCTACTTTATAAACACCATCGGGTAACAAATTATAAGGAGTAGCTCCAGTAATATCATTTCCTCTCCAAGTAAATGTAAGCGAAGTGTAAGCGCTTAAAGTAGCTGATGTGGTTGCGTCAACAACACTTGAAACTGATTTAGCTTTCCAAACAAGTAGATGGCTGTTACAATTGCCAGAACTGCCATATCTGTTTCTTGTTTTTACAAAAGCCGAAGTGCTTGAATATTCAATCCAAACAGCCACAAAATGTTTTGCTGAATAACTTCCAGTTTGCGTTGCTGGAGTTACTGTAAACGTCATCTTTCCAGCTGTTTGCGAATGAACTTTTTTAAAGGTCATCATCCCCAGCATAAAAGCTATGCCAATTAAAAGCGTAAAAGATTTATTTTTCATAGTTTTTTTATTTTAGTTTATTGGTTTGCTTATTAATATGCAAACATATTGATTCTTTTTACATATATTGTTCAGTCATAATTGACTTTTGTCAAATTCTTAAAAGATATTTATTGAAATATATATTGATTTATATCATAAATTTTATATTATTTATTACTCCATTTTTCTAAAAATAATAAGTTTTTCAAAATAGACTTTCGTTCTCTCAAACAGATATTTATAAATATTATAGGCAAAAAACAACAATTTTTAAATATTTGATTCCCACTTTTGAGTTAAGAAATACATCTAATATGTATTTTAAAAAGCTTTTAAATGTATTATATTTGCATTTTAATTAAAATAATCAAACTTTAAATATAAAATAAAATGATAGCATTACAGATTTTAGGAATTATTGTAGTTATCCTCATATCAGGATTTCGGATTGCTCAGGAATACCAAAGAGCCATTGTTTTCAGACTTGGGCGGTTTCAAGCAGTAAAAGGACCCGGTCTTTATTGGATTATCCCATTAATTGAGCGACAACAGCGTGTCGACATCCGAACCAAAACAGTTACACTCGAACAACAGGAAACCATTACCAAGGATAGTGTTACTATAAAAGTAAATGCAGTACTTTGGTTTAAAATAACCAATCCTGAAGGAGCAATTATAAAAGTTGCAGATTACAACAAAGCGGTCTATCAGTTTTCTGTTACAGCTTTAAGGAATATCATCGGACAACACACCCTGGATGAAGTATTGAGAGAAAGAGAACAGATCAACGGAACCCTTCAGAAAATTGTTGACAGTGCTACAGAACCATGGGGTATCAAAATCGAAATGGTAGAGATGAAAGATGTTGAAATTCCTGAAGCCATGCAAAGAGCAATGGCAAGAGAAGCAGAGGCCATTCGCGAAAAAAGAGCCAGAATTGTAAAAGCAGAAGCCGAATTAGAAGCATCCATAAAATTAACACAAGGTGCCAAAGAAATGGAGGGGAGCCCTATTGCGCTGGAATTGAGACGTATGCAGATGCTTTCGGAAATAGGAATTGATAACAATACTACCACCATCGTATTAGTCCCTTCTGATTTCTCAAATGCCGCCAAAAGTTTTACAGAACTTGTTTCAAAAAAGAAAATCAATGAATAGCCTTTTATAAGTAGATTTATTGTATAATTTTAGTTTCCCTAAAAGTATTTAAAGCCTTGCATTTGCAAGGCTTTTTTTATTTTGTTTCGTCCAGGAAAAGTAGATTTATAAAAGGGTTTAATATATAAAATCTTAAGACTACAAATCCCTTGACTATTTGTTATTTAGAACAATACTAAATAAAAGAAAAAATCTTATATGAAATATTGAACTTAAACGTATTATAATTGTTTTTTATGTTTTATTGAGTGCTGTCGAGTAAAATATATGTTTCTAAATTTCGTGATTTAAAACACTTATTTTAAGTGGAAACCAGCAGCCACTCTAATAATAGGGCTTACTAGACCAAACTATTGGCAGTAAGTAAATATTAATCAATAAAAGTCATAACACATGAAAATAAAAATTATACTTTCGCTTTTGTTATTATTCACAAGTTTATCGGCATTCTGTACCATCTGGACAGTTGGAAATGCAGGAGCTACTTTTACACCGGATACGATTACCATAAATCCGGGAGACACTGTGAATTTTATTTTAGACCCCTCACATGATGCATTAGAGGTAAGTCAGTCAACCTGGAATTTAAACGATAATACACCGTTGTTTGGTGGATTTTTAACTCCTTATGGAGGTGGGCTTGTTTTGCCAGCCCA
>CAZCBG010000196.1:0-2944 GCA_964496885.1 uncultured Bacteroides sp.
GAGTGCAAAAGTAATACTTATTTTATTACTACCAAATTTATTTTAAACTATTTTTTAATTTATTTTTCAACACTTTGTTTATAAATAAATTAAACCTTGAAAAAAAATCAGCAAATGCATGGTAGTATTGTTTTTTTTACTGTTTTGGAGGTAATTTTAAAGGCTCAACAGCTAGATTTTAAAAATTAAAAAAAACTAATTGCCTCTTCTTTCTTTCCATAATTGATGAAAACTTTTTTCTGCTAAAGTGGGTACTTCTCTCCTTGGTCCCCATAATTTACTGAATACCAATTTTAAAGCTTTATTCTTTAAATTCACCGAACCAATATCCATTAATTTTCTATTAAGCATCACTTTTTTCCAACCCCACATCGTTATTTTTTCAAACATAGCTGGATTCACTTCTTTAACAGAATCATTTCTGTTATGAAGTAATAATTCATGTAAAGGAATTTTAACAGGGCAGACCTCCGTACATTTTCCACATAAGGAAGAAGCAAAACTTAAATGTTTAAATTCACCCAATCCATTCATTAGGGGCGCAATAACTGCACCAATAGGTCCACTATAGGTTGTTCCATAAGCATGACCTCCGATACTTCTATATACAGGACAGGCATTTAAACAGGCTCCGCAGCGAATGCAGCTCATAGCCCGCCTTTGTTCTTTTCTTTTTAAAACTTCTGTTCGTTTATTATCTAATAATACTACATACATGTCCATGGGTCCATCTATTTCACCATCGTGTTGAGGACCTGTAAGTATTGAATTATATACAGTTATATTCTGGCCAGTACCATGTGTTGCCAATAAAGGTAAAAATAAATCTAAATCCTGTATTGAAGGTATAATTTTCTCTATCCCCACAATAGCTATATGTACTTTAGGAAAAGCTACACTCATCATAGCATTTCCTTCATTTTCAGTAACAACAACGCCTCCAATATCTGCTATTAAAAAATTACCACCTGTTATTCCGGCATCGGCATTTACAAACTTTTCTCTTAATAATTTTCTCACAAATCCGGCTATTTCGGTAGGAGTCATATCATTGGGTGTACCGAACTTCTCATTAAATAAAAGAGCAACATCCTCTTTTGATTTATGCATAATCGGTGTTATAATATGATAAGGACGTTCACCAGCAATCTGTACAATATATTCACCCAAATCTGTTTCGAGTGATTCTATTTTATGATGTTTCAATACTTCGTTTAATTCTATCTCTTCAGTAATCATTGATTTAGATTTCACCAGATTCTTAACATCATATTTTTTAAGAATATCAACTATTTCACTCATAGCATGCTCACTATCCAAAGCCCAAATAACTTTTCCTCCTCTTTTGGTAAAATTGGCTTCAAATTCTATTAAATATTTATCAAGGTTATTGATAACCCTGTGCTTAATGTTCCCAGCTCTATTTTTAGCGAGTTCAATATTTTTATATTGCTGTTTTCCTTTAATCACAGCAGTATCATATTTTGATATATTAAAATTAAGCTTTCTTCTGTGCTCTTTATTAAAGGATTTTTCTTCGGAATCTTTTACAAATTTATTATACGTTTCAGTAACCATCATTTAAAATTTAGATATTTTTTCAACTCTTATTTGGTGTCTACCACCTTCAAATGATGTATTTAAAAATACTTCCGTCATTTGAAGTGCTATATTAAAATCAATAAACCTTCCTGGTAATGAAAGTATATTTGCATCATTATGCATGCGAGCTAACTGAGTTTGTTCTACATTCCAACACAAAGCAGCTCTTACATTTCTGTGTTTATTGGCAGCCATTTGTATTCCATTGCCACTCCCACACATGATTATTGCTTTTTCAAATTGATGATTAGAAACTGCTTCAGCTAATGGATGAACAATATCGGGATAATCAACGCTATCATTTGAAAAACAACCATAATCAATCAATAAATATCCTTGAAGTTCTAGTTCCTTTTTTAGAAATTCTTTTAAATCAAAACCTCCATGGTCGCTACATATAGCAATTTCTTTATTTTTATCAAACATTGTTCATAAATTATTAAACCACAAAAATAATGATTATTTATCATTTAGCTTATTTTTAGAAATTTAAAGCAGTATTTTTATTTTCTATTTTTATTAAAGTATTATTAATCAAATTTTTAATTTTTTAACAACGCTATTGTTCATAAGTGTTTATTTTTGCATTTCTTTTAGTGATAACTAAGCTGGGTTATGAACAATAGTATAAATTTATATAAAAAAATACATATCATTCATATTTTATTACTAATTGTAAACATTATTTAAACATTCATTTTTGATATTAGTTATATTTATTTATCAATAGTTTTACTTATACACACAGTGTTTATAAATAATTAAAATATTAAAATTGAAAACACTACAAAAAAATAAGTTGTTGATAAGATGTTAATCAAATACAGTGGCTCTTATATGCAAATTTTTTTAAAATTATTTTTGAACACTATCAACAGTATATAATCAATATCATAAGATTTTATAAATAATTATTAATAAGAAAAAAGAAAAAGAAAAATTCTATAATGATTGACTTTAAAAAAGAAATTTTAGCAATAAAGAAACGAAAGAATGCCGTAATACTGGCACATTATTATCAGATACCTGAAATACAAGATATAGCAGATTATGTAGGTGATAGTTTAGGCTTATCACAGCAAGCTTCACAAACCGATGCCGATATTATTGTATTTGCCGGTGTTCATTTTATGGCTGAAACAGCAAAGATACTTAATCCTGGTAAAAAAGTAGTATTACCCGATTTAAATGCTGGTTGTTCTTTGGCTGATTCTTGTCAACCTGAAAATTTTAAAGAATTTCTCAAAAAATATCCTCAACATACCGTTATTTCTTATATTAATTGTTCTGCAGCTATCAAATGCATGTCGGATATTATTTGTACTTCTGGTAATGCTGTTCA
>CAZCBG010000197.1:0-2858 GCA_964496885.1 uncultured Bacteroides sp.
CGAGGCCAATTGCTCAATGTTAGTATTTCAGGTACAAATACTCATTTTTTACAGGCAACCAATACTACCTTGTGGTTCGAACAAGGTTCTTCAACAGTCATACTGCCTACAAACATTCAGGCAACCAATAACACTGCTATAAGTGCTGCTGTTCAACTAAGCAATCAGCAAGCCTTAGGATTGTATAATTTACACCTTTCAAACAGCCTGGATGGTAATTTAAACCTTATCAATTCTTTTACAGTATTGGCGAATCCGAATCTTCCGAATTTGGTGAGTGTAAGTCCAAATACTGTTTCACAGGGTGAAATATTATTGGTAAGCATCAGTGGTCAAAACACCCATTTTAATCAGGCAACCGGAACTACTACCTGGTTTCAGCAGGGGACTTCAACCGTGATTTATCCGAACACTCAAACTTCAGTTTCTGGAACCATTCTTCAGGCCAATCATTTTATTCCTGCCAATGCCAGTACAGGTTTTTATGATACTTACACTTACAATAGTACGGATGGTTTGCTGGTGTTGAATGCAAGTTTTTATATCCATTCTCCTACCACTTATTTAGTTCAGGCAACGGCCAGTCCTTTAAACGGAGGAAGCATTACAGGAGCTGGTTTGTATACCAACAATCAGAGCTGTACCCTCACTGCTACGAATTATCCGGGATTTTACTTTGTGAACTGGACCGAAAATGGGTTTACCCTGAGTAGTAATCCATCTTTAACTTTTGTAGTAAATTCCAGCAGGAATATCCTGGCAAATTTCAGCCCGAACAATCAATTTTATATCTCCACCATTGCGATGCCACTTTCTTCAGGAACCATAATTGGCGGTGGAGCTTATAGCTTAAATCAGTTGGCAACATTACATGCAATACCTTTACCCGGATGGTATTTCGCAAGCTGGCTTGATAACGGAAATCAGGTTTCCATCGATTCAGTCTATTCATTTAATGTTGTATCCAACCGTACCTTGACTGCGCTTTTTTATTCCTTAATTTCAGTTCCTGAATTTGAAAATAATAATGATATTTTGATATACCCAAATCCTGCAATAAATTATATTAGAATAGATTTAAAAACAGATGATTATGTGCTTATTGAGATATACGATGCCTTGGGTAAATTGGTAAAAACCAGGATTTCAAGTCGTGAGCATTCGGTTAAAATAAATACTGAAGACTTGAACAAGGGTGTTTACTATGTGAATGTCAAACAAAAGAACAATATAAACTTTAGAAAGAAACTATTAATCAATAAATAATTCTGTTTTTTTACAAAGCAATTTTTAAAAGCTTCCATCAAAGATCTGGGAGCTTTTTTTTCAGAGAAAAATCTTAATCCATAATTTGCCACTTACATACGATTATTAAAATATGTTTATATGTCCAGAATATTAATCATTGACGATGAAAGGAGTATCCGCTCAACCCTCCGCGAAATACTTGAATACGAAAAATACAGTGTTGACGATGCAGCTGACGGGGCAAGTGCAATTGAACTTGTGAAAAATATGAAATACGATATCATTCTCTGCGACATCAAGATGCCACAGATGGACGGTATTGAAGTGCTTGAAAAATTAATGCCACTTACCGATGCACCCATCGTGATGATTTCAGGTCATGGCACCATAGAAACTGCCGTAGAAGCTATTAAAAAAGGGGCTTATGATTATATTTCAAAACCCTTGGATTTGAACCGCTTGCTGATAACCATCCGCAATGGACTGGACAAATCAAGTTTGGTTGCCGAAACCAAAGTCCTGAAACGCCAGGTTTCAAAAACCTATGAAATGATTGGGGAGTCGCCAGCTCTCAATGATGTGAAAACCATTATCGAGAAAGTGGCTCCAACCGATGCCCGTGTTTTAATTACAGGCAGCAATGGAACTGGCAAAGAGCTGGTAGCCCGTTGGCTGCACGAAAAAAGTAAGCGTGCTGACCATCCTTTTATAGAGGTCAATTGTGCAGCTATCCCTTCAGAATTAATCGAAAGTCAGTTATTTGGTCACGAAAAAGGGAGTTTTACCTCTGCTATCAAACAACGCAAGGGCGATTTTGAACAGGCCGACGGAGGAACTTTATTTTTAGATGAAATCGGTGATATGAGCCTCTCGGCTCAGGCCAAGGTGTTGAGAGCGTTACAGGAGCATAAGATTACCCGTATCGGCGGCGAAAAGGATATCAACGTCGACGTAAGGATTATTGCTGCAACCAACAAAAATCTGAAAGATGAAATTGCCCGAAATAGCTTTCGTGAAGATTTATACCATCGCCTGAGTGTAATCCTTATTGAGGTTCCAAGCTTAAATACAAGGCTTGAAGATATTCCTCTGCTTACAGAATATTTTATTACAGAATGTTGCCAACAACAAGGTAAACCACAAATGCAGTTTGAAACTGAAGCTATTGAGGAACTTCAGAAAATAGAATGGACCGGTAACATCCGTGAACTGCGCAATGTAGTGGAACGATTGACGATACTTTGCGACAATGTAATCACGGCAGAAGATGTCAATAAATATGCCCACCCACTGAAGAAACAGTAAGTTTTAACTACTGTAAATATGCTTCTTTGCCTGCCATTGCAACAATAAGCCCCTGGAAGCCAGGAATATCAGCAATGATATCCATAGACCATTGTTACCCATTCCATTGAAAACAAGAAAATACAAAGGGAAAAACAAAACGGCTACAGAAATAATCATGGAGTTTCGCATGGCTACCGATGCTGTGCAGCCTACATAAATACCATCCCACAAAAAGGCCGCAAAACTTGCAATGGGTATCAGGTATACCCAGTAAAAGGATAGCCTGGCTGTAGCAAGAGTTTCCTGATGATCGGTAAGTAAGG
>CAZCBG010000198.1:0-2853 GCA_964496885.1 uncultured Bacteroides sp.
TTTAGTTATAAAAAAGTAATTCCTCCAGTTTGCCCATGCGTTGGCCCTATTACATAATCCAAGCCTATTTCATCAGGGTTAATGTCTAACATCACGCTTGCAGCATATACTGTATCGCCACCCTTAAAAGGACTTTGTAGCACTGTGTTTGTATGTATAAATTGTCCCATTTAATTATTTTTAAGTACTTTGCGTTGAAAACCAACTCCACTTAGCTGAAGAAAAGAGGGCTGGGAGTATGTACAGCTTATTCTTTCAATAATGAAGCTTCTCCTTTTATATAGCCGTAATCGCTGAGTATTACTTTATAATAACCTTTGGATAATTGAGATATATCTAGTTGAAACGTATTTTGTGCTTTGCTTAATTGCGTTTCCATTACTTTAATCCCCAACATATTGTATATACTAACTTCACCTTGTTTTAAAGCGGTGGTTATACTTAGCATTATTGTTGTTGTAGCCGGGTTTGGGTATAGTTTTAGTACACCATAGCTTAGCTGCAAATAAGGTAAATCTATGATCCCCACATTTTGTGGCCCGGGGGCATAACCATTACTGTCTGTTTTTAGCAGCCATATCTGCTGATACGGCACTTGCGAATCGCTGCTTACCCAACCACAGGCTGTTATACTACCATCTGCATTGAGCACATTATCTACCAATGCATTATTATCTGCAAAGCCGTCTTTCAAGTAATAGATTCTTTTCCAAAGGCTATCTCCATTTTCAGTAAACTTAAACAAAAATGAAATAAAAAAATTACAACTATCTCTTTCTGAATGTAAACCCATTACCATAAAATCATTATTGGATAAGACCTGTATTTTAGCAATGTTTAAATCTAATTTTAGCGTATCATAAAATTTACTCCAGATAACAGAACCATTAGGTGCAAACTTTATGACATTTAGACGCGCTTTCCAATTTTCATTAAAAGGATAAGTAAAGGTAGAATAGCCGTAAGCATATAAGTAATTACCATCATTGGTTGCAGCCAAATAGCCCGCTCCGTCATACTCATTGCCTCCTATGGGTTTTATCCAGTTTACATTGCCGGCGCTATCGGTTTTAATTATAAATGGACTGCCATCTTTATAGGCATCTGAACTACTATATCCATTTATCAGAAAACCTTTATCAGGGGTTTCTATTATTTGAACTCCTCCGCTAATATTTGGCATTGCTATTGTTTTTTTCCATAACATATTTCCCATGCTATCTGTTTTTACTAACATAACCCATAAATTATTTAGTGTATTTTCCTTGCCACCTATAAATATAAATCCATGATCTGATGTTTCAGCCATACGTGAAGTTTTTTCCCAATAAACAGAGTCATTGGGTATAATCTTTGTCCATAGTGTATCCATATTTACATCAAACCTGACAAAAAAATGGACAGGATTATTATTGGCAGTATCCTTTTCACCAATAAAACAATAACCACCATTTTTTAATTCAATTAATGACGAAATATTTTCATAATAGTTCCATCCATTATGGCTAAAACTTATTTTTTTAACTATATTACCAATTGAATCAACTTTACAAAAATATAAACTTCCATAGTTATTATAAATAGTATCGTAACCACCACCTGATGCAAAATACGAATTACCTTTTACGACTATAGATGATAATACATATGGTGTATTGGGATTATTACCATAAGGAGAAAAAGTTTTATTAAATGTAGAAGTTTGACCTAAAACATTAAATGAACTTATGAAAAATATTAAGAGGTAAATAAATTTCTTCATATATATAATTAATAAAAGGAACTCCTTAAAAAAAGGAGTCCCTTTATGTGTAAATACTAATGCTGTACTATAAATTTAGTTACCAATTTTTGTTGACCATCAACCAAAATTGCACAATGATATGTACCATTTACAAAATTGCGAATATCAATTAATGTCTGATTTGTTGTAGTAGCTAATTGTTGCTTCATTTGCATGCGTCCTTGCATATCAGTAATTACCAACTGTACTTCTTTTTCTTTTTTGTCAGTAACATACTCTGCAATAAGATAATCACTTGCTGGGTTGGGGCTAATTTTAAAGTTTTGTTTATCTTTAAAAGCATTTGATTTATTTATTTTACCGGCTATTGCCACTTTTAGTTCTATGTTTTCATTCACATATATAGGCTCGGCATATGTATAGTTTTCGTCGTAATGCATACGGATGGCTTTGGCCAATGCACCGGGCAATTCATCATTGTTTTCGCTCAAATCAATAACTTTGTTTTTGTCAATGGTTTCCCATGTAGCCTCTCCTGAATTTAATTGTTCGATAATAGGAAGTATATCTCTCATTTTATAATACTTACTCACTTCCATATCGTTTTCGGGTAAAGTGGATTCCATGTTTTCCAATATCGTATTGGCAGCTTGGTATTCGTTATTGGCTAATTTTGCAAAAACCAACTCATAACGACTATCAATATCGGTTTCGGCAGCTAATAGCTGTTGCAGGTCTTGCAAAGCTATTGCTGTTGTATCAGCCAGATAATATTGCTTTAGTAAATCCAGATAGGTTTTACGTTCGGCAGCATAATAGGATACATCGGCTTCCAGGTTTTCAAGTGGTGAAATCATTTCCAGACCTTGTTTTAACTCAACTATCCATTCCTCAGGAAACGGATTATTGCGTTTGTACAAAGCATCTATCACTTTGTTCGAACGAACAGCCTGCGGATTAGCAAGTAAAATCAATTTAAGCATAAGCGCAGGCAAACCGTCTTCGTTTTCAATGGCTTTAATCATTACTTCATCCGATAAATAGGGAGGTTTAATTAAAGCAACTTCCCCAAATCGGGGGCTTTGTAGCACTGTGTTTGTATGTATAAG
>CAZCBG010000199.1:0-2825 GCA_964496885.1 uncultured Bacteroides sp.
GCTGCAACAGGTAGTTGTGGTGCTATTGTTGCAACAGCTTCAGTAATTATTACTGCTGCTCCAACTGCTACCATTGCTTATGCAGGTTCTCCATTCTGTAAATCTATCACTACTGCTCAGGCTGTAACCTTCACAGGAACTACAGGTGGTACTTATAGCTCAACTACAGGATTATCTATTAATGTTACATCTGGAGCTATCACACCAAGCACTTCAACTGCAGGTACCTATACGGTTACTTACACGATTGCTGCTGCCGGTGGATGTGCTGCTGTTACAGCTACTGCTTTAGTAACAATAACTGCTGCTCCAACTGCTACAATTTCTTATGCAGGTTCTCCATTCTGTAAATCTATTACTACAGGACAAGCTGTTACTTTAGTTGGAACCACTGGTGGTACCTATACCACAACTACCGGTTTAACTATCAATACAACAACTGGAGCTATTACACCAAGCACAAGTACAATAGGAACTTATACAGTTACTTACACAATTGCTGCTGCTGGTGGATGTTCTGCTATATCAGCTAATGCATTGGCAACGGTACTTCCTTTGCCTGATGCTGCAACTACCATTGCATCTGTACATAACGACAGCGTAAGCATCAACGAAGAAAATGATGTTTATTATGTTGCTCCTATCGCAAACGCAACTTCTTATGTTTGGGCTTATTCAGGCACCGGAGTAACATTTGTTAATGGAAATGTAACTACAGCTAACAATGTAACATTAAGTTTCAGCTCAACTGCTACTTCAGGTATTTTAACTGTGAAAGGTTATAACAATTGTGGTAATGGTGCTGTATCTCCTAACTATCCAATCTGGGTTTCTCCAGTAGGCATAGGCGAAATTGGAAACTCTTTGAGTTATAAAATTTATCCTAATCCTACCAAAGGTTTGATCACCATTTCTATCAATGGAATCAACGCCAGCCTCGATTTACAGATTGTCAACATTCAAGGTCAGTTAATCCATTCCGAAAAACTTACCATTGATAATCAAACATTCACTCAAAATATTGATTTATCTACCTATCCAAAAGGTATATATTTTGTAAAACTTACCAACAAAAACTTTACTAAAGTTGAAAAAGTTGTACTTCAATAATTTGTAGTCCATTTAAAACAAAAAAGGGGGAAGCGAAAGCTTCCCCTTTTTTTATTGGTTGTAGTTTAGAATAGCATTGGTAAATGCAATATCTCTGTACATATCGTCCTTACTATTCGATTATTTGAAACTGTCTAAGAAACTGTCTAAATTTATTTATTCTAAATTCATAGGGTTTAAATATTAGTTGAAACTTGTTTAAAAATCAGAATAAAATTCCATAAGTATAAGTTGTAATTATTTGATATTTAACTTTTGCCTTGATGCAAAAGTTACAAAAAATCAAGACTGCAAATCATTTACTTCAAAACTAAGCTTTTTAAAATTCCAGCGCAATACAAGTCGTAGCGAAATAAACATTTATGCTTTTATTTTTCATACTACCTTCGCTATCTTCCGTATTGCTTGCTGCAAGGCCACCGCTATTTTAAAAAGCTTGTTTTGTGGCGTAAATGCTTTAATGTCGGTCCTTTATCTTAACAAAGTTAATAAATAATAATTATTTTTTAAATGGAAAATTTAGACAGTTTCTAAATTTATGATTCGAAATTCATAGATCTTAATATTATTCAAACATGTTTAAAAATCAAAATAAATACATTTGTTTTTAAAAATAAACTTCTATTGGTATAAGTCATAATTAATTGATATTTAAGTTTTCCCTCTTAAGGAAAAAACTATGTTTTTAAACTGATAATCTATCAAATAAAAAATACAGAAAATAATATTACTGCGAATCAAGGTTTGAGTTTCGGTTATTAAAAAAAGATGATAATTATACTCAACTTAAAGATTTAAACAATTTCTATTTAAAAAATTGCTTAGCTAATTTCATAAAAATCAATGAATGTATTCTTTTTCCGTAAGAGAACAATGTCAATAGAAATAATTAAGGATTATGAATTATTTCCCTAGGGAATGTACCTTGCATTTATAATCTAACATTCATAATGTCCTAGGAACAAAAGAAACATATTATACCATATTTCTATTGACATTTATGCCCTAACGGGCAAAAAAGATATTAGATGATTCAACTCTTCATTCGCATTATTAATTTAATTGCTTCTGTTTCCTAATATTGTGGCTAATCAAACATAATATGAAATTATAAGCAGTTTTTTTACCACAGAGACACAGAGCTTATTGAATTACTCTGAGTAAATTTGCTTTTTACTCGGTGTAATTCAATGTCTCTGTGACTTTATATTTTTTACATTATCTTACAACAGAACCAAATAAATTAAACCCATGCTAAAGAAATCTGACAAGGGGGTGACAAAAAAAATTTAAACATTGAGAACTCTATCTATAAATCATGGTTTAAACCTGTCAGATTTTAGAAATCTGACAGGTTTTGATGTGTTTAATAAAATTATAAAGAGATACAAATATAAATTCGGATTACTCAACAAAATACCTGAATTTGTATTGTTTTTATAGTTGTCACTGGCAATAAAACAGACATTAAACTTTTTTAACAAAAATTTATTTTTAATTAAGATACATGAACTAAAATATATTACTTTTACACATAATAAAATTAAATGTAAAAAAAAATTATTTATGATTAAACTAAACAAATCCTCACCTTTAAAAAAACAAGTTAACAATAATTTTTATTCACTAAAACATCAAAAACAAATTTACAAATCACTTATTATTCATTAAATTTTTAATCTTATGAAAAAACTATTCTTTTTATTGATTGCTCT
>CAZCBG010000200.1:0-2801 GCA_964496885.1 uncultured Bacteroides sp.
ATAATAATAAAGCCTATCCAATTATCATAGCCATGGATACCAATTATAATCAAATCGATTGGGGAATAGCTACTAAAGTGAACGCAGACTATACCCGGATAAGAGCTTTAACAGTGGATTTAGCTGGTAACATTTATGCCGGTGGTGAAGTTAGCGATAGTATTTATAATAGTTTTGGTTCCGGGTATCAATCTATTGGAGGTGCAACTGATTTTTTTATTACAAAAATAGCGTATACTAATAATTGTGCATGTGTAATGGCTCAACCCAATCCGATTTTGGTCAGTTTTAATGGGAGTGTTATAACGGTAAAAGGAAATGCTACCGGTACATTAGATAGCTTATACTGGGTTTGGGGTGATGGCTCTAAAACAAAATACATTAATCAAAATACCAATGTAACACATACTTATTCAATGCTTGGGAATTATACGGTAAATCTGCGTACTTACAACAATTGTGGCATCAAAGACGGAGGTTTTCCAATTAATGTGGTAGGTATTAACGAACAAGAACTCAACTATTTCAATGCCTATCCCAATCCGGTAACAAATATTTTAACGATAGATAACCCTTACCAATGCCAAATGCAAATAAAGCTATATAACATTACAGGCAAACTTCTATTTAGTTCAAATTATACAGACAATACTGCAAATATAGATATGAAGCAATACGATAAAGGCATCTATCTTGCTGAGATTATATTGGCAGACGGCAGGAAGACGGTGAAGAAAATTGTTATTAATTAAACTGATTTTATACAACCCTGCGGGTTAACAAATAAATATTTGTATTATAAAAAGGAATACTATTTTATTTAAGTTACTAAAAACCTGTGAACAGCGGTTTGCTGCAAGCGGGTTTAAACAACAAAGTGAAATAAACAAAAAGTAATAATAATAGCAGTAAACTGAAAGGAAAGGAACTATACACTTTCTGCCTGAGAGCAACTAAGGAACATTTGCTTGTTTTTTTAGGTGATACATGCTAGTTTTTTGATAGGCTATGTGCAAATTGGAATTATTGATTCCATAAAATGAAAATTTGAAAACAAAATATTTTGAAACTCTTATGAAAATAAACCATCTATTTATATGTTGCATCCTCTTTTTCGTATTAATTTATTTAAATAATTGCCATAGTCAAAATCCACTGATTTCACATATATACGCCGCCGATCCATCTGCCCATGTTTGGCCGGGTGATACGAATAAATTATGGCTTTACACATCTCATGATGTTCCAGGGACCAATCATCATGCTACTATGTCTGATTATCATGTCTTCTCAACTTCTGACATGAAAAACTGGATAGATTATGGTCAGGTTTTATCGATAGACAATGTAGACTGGGGTATTAGTTATGCATGGGCATGTGATGCATGCTTTAGAAATGGAAAATATTATCTGATATTTTGTATGTTTGAAAAAGAAACTGGCTTAATGCGAACAGGTTTAGCTGTTAGCAATGTTCCACAGGGTCCATTTAGCAATATTGGTTTTGTAAAGGGGATTGATTTAGGTCAGGATCCTGCTCTTTTTGTCGATGTAGATAACACAGCTTACTTGTATTGGGGTGCTGGTGGACAATGTTTTGCTGCTCAACTGACCGATAATTTGCTTTCAATAATTCCGTCAACTAAAGTTGAATTGTCGGATCAGCTGTTTGAAATATTTGAAGGTCCATGGGTGCATCAATATCAAGGGAAATATTATCTTTCTTATCCTGGCCTTGCTGATAAAAAATGGCCTGAAGAAATGTATTATGCCATTGCGGATAAGCCACTAGGTCCTTATAAATATATAGCTAAATACATCCCTAAATTTAAAATGCAATCGGGTACTAACCATGGATCCATCGTAAAATATAAAAATAATTGGATTGCTTTTTATCACAGTGCTTGGCTGTCTGATGGTATGAGCGAAGTGCGTAACCTCATGGCTGACTATTTGTACTACAATTCAGATGGCACAATTAAGACGATTCTTCCTGATTCCTCTGGCTTGACAAAAGGAGAATCAACGAATTGTATAATCTTTTTGGAAGCCGAAAATGGCAAGTCTGCTGGTGGACGACTTGAAGGAACACATCAGGAATCAAGCCATAAAGGCTATTCTGGGAAAGGCTATGTTACAGGCTTCCTTCGTCGTAACTATGTTGAAGTATTGGTGCAAGTTGCTAAAAATATGAAAGCAAATTTAAAAATAAGGCTTTCGGCTGATAAAGATATTGCGGCAGATATATTAGTGGGCGCTAAAATGATGGCAGACTGGGATGGTTTAAAATTACATAGCACAAACGGCTGGGAGGAAATTAATTTAGGGGAAGTGCAACTGAAAGAAGGCGATAATAAAATCCGTTTTTCTACGCACGACAATCATGACCTTGAAATAGACTACTTCATTATTGAACCGCTAAATAAATAATGGATAGCTAAATTATTTGCTTAATTTTAAAATTCCACAACTTTTGAGACAGCTCCCAGATTCTCCTTAATTTTGCATAAAAAAAAAGAGCTTACTTAATGTAAACTCTTTAAGTGACCCCGACTGGATTCGAACCAGTGGCCCACAGCTTAGAAGGCTGTTGCTCTATCCAACTGAGCTACGGGGCCATTTTGTGAAAAAAAAAAGGAACTTTAAGTTCCAATTTTAATTTTTTGCTGTTCGGGTGGCAGTATTTCTAGTCTGCTGACTTCCCGATTCAAAAATAGGGACGCAATATGCACCAAAACAACTTATTGTCGGGGTGGCAGGATTCGAACCTGCGACCTCCTGCTCCCAAAGCAGGCGCGATA
>CAZCBG010000201.1:0-2726 GCA_964496885.1 uncultured Bacteroides sp.
AATAAGTTGATGATGTAGCTCCACTGATGGCAGTTGTATATGCATCAGCAGAAGACCTCCAGCTATAGGTTATTGTATTATCACCGCCACTGGCATCTGTTGTGCTGCCTATGCTCATTGTTGGAGTCGTATTATAGCAAATTATTTCACCTAATGTATTGATTGTTCCAACTGTAAATTGAGGACGAACTGTTACGGTCCATGTTCCACTGCTTACTTCGGGGGTAGTATTGCAAATATTATCTTTTGCATAGCGTTGGTAGGATGTAGTTGCAGTCAATGTTGCTAATGGCAAATAAGATGCTGATGTGGCGCCACTGATAGTAGCTGCATAGCTATCTGCAGATGATCTCCAGGAATAGGTGATCGACTGATTTCCGCCGCCGGCTTCAGTTGCATTGCCAATAGTAGTTGTTGGAGTAGTATTATAGCAAATTGTTTCGCCTAATGTATTGATTGTTCCTGCTGTAAACTGTGGAAGAACTGTTACGGTCCAAGTTCCACTGCTTACTTCGGGGGTAGTATTGCAAATATTATCTTTTGCATAGCGCTGGTAGGAGGTAGTGGTTGTCAATGTAGCTAATGGTAAATAAGTTGATGATGTAGCTCCACTGATGGCAGTTGTATATGCATCAGCAGAAGATCTCCAGCTGTAAGTGATCGTATTATCCCCGCCACTGGCATCCGTTGTACTGCCAATGCTAATTGTTGGAGTGCTAGTATAGCAAATCGTTTGACCTATATTAGAAATTTCACCAGCAGTAAAGGCAGGACGAACCACAAAGGCTCCCGAAATCGTAGTTGTTGCCGTTCCACATTCTCCGGTGACCACACAGTAATAATACAAGCTGCCGGCAACAGCAGCCGATGGAGTATAAGTGTCTGTAGTTGAGCTAACAGTATTGCCTCCGGAAGCAACTTCATCAGCCTTGCTGTACCATTGATAGGCCAGCATAGTTCCTGAAGCAGTTACAGTGATTGCAGAGAATGCACCTCCTAAACATTGTGTTTGCTCAGCGGTAGATTGGCTGCTGATGCTGGGGGCTGTGCAGAAATCTCCCTGCTGAAAGCCTTGTGTGAGCTTCATAGAGCCCGAAACACCTGTTTCGTTGATCACTTCTCCTATCGACCACGAGGTCTTATAGGTGCTGTTATCCGTTTGTCCGCCGGAAGAAGTAAGCAGTTGCAGCGTAAAACTTTGGCTATGCACTAAGGTGCAAACCAAAAATAGCATGAGCATTAGGATTGGTTTTTTCATATGAAATGATTTTTTATTTACCCTTTATTTATTTATTTATTCCAGTCATTTTGGCCTCGTTCATCGATTTTTTTATAGCTTCCACTTCGGCTTTCAGTTGGTCGAGCGATTCAACTTTCGCTTTCATGCTTGAGTTGTCGGCTTTCAAAGTAGTATTTTCTTTTTCAAGAAGTTCAATTTTGGCGTTCAAATCTTGTATTGCTTTGACCAGCAATGGGGTTACTTTGCCATAATCCACGGCCCACATATCTTCGGCTTTGGCGGGTTTGCTAACGGCATTGGGGAAAATCTCATACAACTCCTGTGCAATAAAACCAGTTACCATGGTGTTGCTTGCATCGGCTTTGTACTCATAATCGCGTACCTGTATTTTCATTAAATCGGTTATGCCAAAGTGGGTGTTGACGATATTGTTTTTTAAACGGCGGTCGGAACCAGTGTTGTAGGCTGTTGCTATGACAGAACCACTAATGATAACTGCGTCTGTATTTGTAGGACTAAATGTAACATAGGCCTGACCCGATGTGGCGAGATCGTTCAAGATGCCAAAAGTTATATCTTGTTTGCTGCCTGCTCCTCCGCTAAGATATATTCTCCATTTTTTCCAATCAGCTAATCCAGCTTGATTTTCGCCAAGTATCATTTCGGTAGTTCCATTGTGAAATCCACGAATGGGGTTCGTTGTTCCAATGCCCACGTTGCCGTTTGGAGCAAATGTTACAATTGGTCCAACACCCTCTTTGTCAATATAAAGTGAACCTAAAGGGCCACCAGCCCAAGCACCACCTTCAACACCTAAATTCCACGAAGTTGGAGCGTTTGAATTTGCAATATGATAAAGACCAGTTGAACCTGTTGTTGAGCCTGTTGATGAAATTCCATAGGTATTGCTGGATAAAACATCTAATTGTGCTGTTGGCGCAGTTGTTCCGATACCCACTTTGCCGTTTGCATCAATACGCATTCTTTCCACCCATGTAATTGGACTGCCTACTGTACCTGTAGATGATGTTGATTTAAAAATAATACTGTTTAAAGCACCGTCAAATTGCAACTGGGATGCATAATTACCAGTTTTTAAAAAATTAATCCCTGTTGAAGAAAAGTTAGATCCAAAATAAATACTGTTTGCATCTTGTCCTATAGAACCTACCTGACCTAATTGTAATGTAGTTAATGCCGTAGCTGTTCCGATGCCTACGTTGCCTCCACCAGGATTTATCAATAAATCGACCCAGGTACTTAAGGCTGCATTGTGTGCTCCCAAATATGCTTTATTGTTATATTGTCCAAGAACAACTGCACTGCTTGCTCCTCCAAATGCACCCATTCCGGCCCAATTTGCACCTGTTTCTGTGCCATAAACTTGTAATTTACTTAAGGGTGTTGTTGTTCCGATGCCGACGTTGCCGTTTGTTGAAGCGACCGTCATCCTGACAGCCGAAGCAACGTTATCATATACATAAAA
>CAZCBG010000202.1:0-2657 GCA_964496885.1 uncultured Bacteroides sp.
ATAAAAGGAGAAATTGTAAATATGTTATCGCTGATATCAAAAGCAGTAGGGTTTCCAACTTCAGAAACTTTTACCAGTGCTCTGGAAGAAGGAGTATTAGGTGTTGTCCATGCATATGATCCACTATTTGTAACCGATGCAACGATAGGTAACCAGTTGGCTCCAGAATCAATTGAATAATCAATCTTTACATTAGTGGAAAGGAAACTTCCGCTAGTCCAGCTGATGGTTTTAGCTGTACCTGCAATCCAGTTTTCGCTGCCATTAGGAGCTGTAAGTTGACGGGCTGCCGGAATAATTGAAAATATTGCATTGCTTTGATCGGTTTTGCAGGAATTGCTGTAATCTTCAACTTTAATCAGGCAGTTAGTAGCAGGTGTATTGGGCAATGTCCAAGTATAACTTCCTCCTGAAGTAGAACTCGTAATGCTGTTCCATGTGCTACCCCCATTTAACGAATAGTCAATTTTAACGGTCGATGTAGTTCCACTGGTAGCATATTGAATATTGTAATTTCCCCAGCCTTGCAAACTTTCTCCTCCATTAGGTAAGAGTACCTGAACATTAGAGGTTTGTGTTAAGCTGAAGGTGGAATCGCTCAGGTCTGATTTAGTTGCGTCTGCTGCATCTCTTACCCTGATTTTGCAATTTGCCAATGAAATATTAGGTAGAATAGGCCAGGTATATGTAGCATTGGTTGACGCATTTGCATAAGCTGTCGTTAAATTAGTCCAGCTAACACCGTTATCGGAAGTGTAATCAATGTTGAAATTGCCTGAGGTTCCACCCGTGGTCCATCTGACCACATAGCTGTTGCATCCTTCAAGAATATTGCCTCCATTTGGAGCTGTAACTGTGATGTATGGAAGGATGGAAAAAACTGCATCCGAAGAATCCTTCTGGATAGTGTTGCCTACTTCAGTGACTTTGACCAGGCAATTTAAAGATGGAGTATTGGGCACTGTCCAGGTATAAGACCCATTGTTGGGTGCAGAAGGACTAATATTGATCCATGTAATTCCGTTATTAATAGAATAATCCAACACTACATTGGAAGTTAAATAGGAAGCACTTGCCCAGGTGATGGTTTTTGAAGTCCCTGCAAACCAAGTTTCAGCACCATTGGGGAGTAATAAGTATGGAGTCGCAGCTACTATAGTAAAATTGGCATTGCTTACATCCGTTTTGCAGGTATTGTTAGCATCTTCAATTTTTACTAAGCAAGTAGATGATGGTGTATTAGGAATTGCCCAATTATAAGATGTTGCTGTAGTATAATAACTGGATGCGATTGTATTCCAGTTTGTTCCGTTGTTGGTAGAATAGTAAATGTTATAATATTGAGAAACGTTGTTGGAAGCCCAGCTGATATTAGTCGGATTGGGATTGACAACAGAAATAGTTGATGCCCAACCGGTATATCCATAGCTACTGGAAGTCCAGTAAAAGGTTAGCTGTCCGGTAGGGTTGGAAGCAGTAACCGAACCGGGACTATACGAGCTATAATAAGAACCTAGTAAAGGAGATGACATGCTTGGTCCATTGTAAATATACAATCGATCGCTCGAAGAATAGGTGCTAAAATTAGTAAAATCAAATTTGAGCATGGATCCCGGAATAGCAGGGGTGAAGGTTTTAATATAACTTTCATAGGTAGCGTAATTTCCTGAAGAACCACCACTATCGTAAAAATTTCCTGCAGAAGTAGTAACAGGAGCATTCGACATATTATAACTGCCACTTGAAGTTTGAGCGGAAGTGATGGCTTTCCAGTTTTCTCCACCATTGGGGGCCAGTAAAATGATACTGCTGGAAGCTGCCATTGTAAAATTGGCATCGCTGACATCTGTTTTTGCAGGATTGCTGGCGTCAGAAACTCTAATTAAACAGTTGTTGGAAGAAATATTTGGGAGCACACCCCAGGTATAAGTATTAGCAATAGTAGAAGAAGAATAACTAGACGTAATTGTATTCCAGCTTGATCCATTGTTTGATGAATATTCAATTTTATAAACGCCAGAGGTACCACCTGCTATCCAAGAAATATCACTTGAATTACAACCATATAAATATTCTCCACCGTTGGGAGAAGTAATGGTAATGTGAGGAACAATGGTAAAAACAGCATTGCTTTGGTCGAAATTACAGGCGTTGAGTCTATCTTCAACTTTGATAAGTGAGGTTGTGGAAGGAGTGTTCAACACAGACCAGTTGTAGGAAACCCCTGAAGTATTTGTTGTTATTACTGTCCAGTTGGTTCCATTATCTGTTGAATAGGATATTTTGACGGATGTAGTGGGCCCACTCATTACGAACTGAATGGGATTCGTGTAGCCTATTTTCCAGTTTTCTCCACCATTTGGAGAATTTAACACCACATTATTGGTTGCAGTAATTGTAAAAGAGCCATTGCTCTGATCAGTTTTAGTTGCGTCGAATAAATCGAAAACCCTCACCATACAACTGGCAGAAGTGAGATTATTAACCGTCCAGCTATAAGTACAAGCAGTGGCAGATGTAGCGTAATTTTGAACGATTGTATTCCAGCTTACTCCATTGTCGGTCGAATACTGAATAGTATATTGACCTGAAGTATTCCCCGCTGTCCATGCAATGGTTTTGACTTCGCAACCGAGATAATTTTCTCCTCCATTGGG
>CAZCBG010000203.1:0-2645 GCA_964496885.1 uncultured Bacteroides sp.
TTATTCATTAAATTTTTAATCTTATGAAAAAACTATTCTTTTTATTGATTGCTCTTACCATGAGTGGGCTTAGCTACGGGCAATATTTAGCAGAGTCATTTGACAATGCTACATTTCCTCCTACAGGATGGACACAAACACAAGTTACAGGAACAGGACTATGGGAAAGAGTTACCGCATCAACACCTGGAACAGATCCTACATGTCTTCCTCATTCAGGTGCTGGTATGGCAAAATTTAATTCATGGGACTATCCAGCAGCAACATCTGCAGTATTGATATCTCCCGCTATTAATTTAACAACAATTACGACTGGTACTGTATTAGAATTCTGGATGTATAGGGATAATGGGAATCCAACACTTCCAGACAGTTTATCTTACTGGATTAATACTACTGCCAGTTTAACCGGTGCAACATTTCTTGGAAAATACATCAGATTAAAATCTCAGGCTCCTATTGAAACAGGTTTAGATGGTTGGTATAAATATCAGATTCCAATCCCTATGAGTTTCAATACTGCAACAAACTATATTATGCTGAAAAGTTTTAGTCAATATGGTAACAATTTGCATGTTGATGATATAAGAGTTCAATTTCCAGCAGCCGGTAATGCTGCCCCGACAAATATGACTTTTACTAATACTACATTTGGCGGTACAACAGTTGGTTGGACAGACAATTCAACCAATGAATATTCATTCAGTTTATATATGTCAACAAGTCCAACTTCAGGTTTTGCATTAATTGATCCATTTATTCCTTCTACTACAACCTCAGCAACAGGATCAACTTATTCTAAAACAATAACAGGCTTATCCCCTACTACTCAATATTATTTCAGAGTTTCTGCCAATGCCGGTCTGGAATCAGCCTATTTAACCGGTAATACGACGACAATTGCAGGTACATTATCAGGTGTTAAAACCGTTGGCCCAACAGGTAATTATGCTTCTTTAACGGCTGCATTTGCTGCCATTAATACAAGCGGACTTTCCGGAAATATAGAATTAACTTTACAATCAACCTATGTTTCATCGGTAGAAACCTTCCCTATTACCCCATCAAAGGGTGCAACAGCCTCAAAAACCATTAAAGTTTATCCTTTGGCAACAGGTTTAAGTATAACATCTGCAAATGCAACCGGAACATTAAATTTTGACGGAGCAGCTTATGTTACTTTCGACGGTAGAGTTAATGCTACTGGTTCAAGTAAAGATCTTGTTATTTCAAATACCTTAAATACAAGCAGTACCGTTAAATATCTTAATGATGCTACCTATAATAATTTAAAATACTGTTCAATACAAGGTGTTGACTCTACAGGAATCGGAGTTATTAATTTTGGAACAACCGTTGGCATCAACGGTATTACTAATGGTAATAGCTATAATAAGATTGATAATTGCGACATCAGAGATGGAGCTACAACACCATTAAATGCAATATATGCTTCAGGTACTTCCGGAGGAGAAAACAAATCCGACACCATCTCCAATTGCAATATTTACAACTTTTATCGTAGCTATGCCTGTAATCCAATTGGATTATACGTTGGTTCAGGAAATACAGCTTGGGCAATTTTAAACAACAGCATTTATCAAACGGTTCCCCGTAATCCAACCGGAGCAGTTGGTTATAATGTAATTCTTGTTTCAGGTGGAGATAATCATACTATTTCTGGCAATTATATCGGTGGTTCTGCACCATTATGTGGTGGAACTCCATTTACACTGAATGGTTTAACTATAGGAAACTTTATCTACTGTGTACGTATTACTGCATCAGCTGGAGTTAACCCTAACAGTATTCAGGGAAATACATTTGCTAATATCTCATTACAATCGCTATCAGGAACAAGTTTAGTTGGCGTTTTATCTTCAGCAGGATTGACCAATTTAGGCACAATTACTGGTAATGTTTTTGGAAGTAGCACTACTACAGGGTCAATAACTTATACCGCAGGTGTTGCTGCTGCATCTACCAGTCTTTTTGGTATATATATTGCCGGAGGCACAGGAAACATTCAAAATAATGTTGTTGGTGGCATTACAATAAATGCAACCACAGCTTCTACTCAGAATATTTCTTTTTACGGAATTTATGCTCAGGGTACTGGTGCTAACATTGTGTCAAATAATATAGTTGGAAGCAATACGCTAGCAAACAGTATACAAACAGTAACAGGAACCCAACCAGTATTAATTGCTGGCATATATACCAATATTGCATCAGGTTCTGTATCTTATACAAACAATATGATTGCAAATATTACAAATAACAACACAGGTGCTGCCGGATATTTATTGGGCTTAAGAAATGCAGGGACCATTGCAAATGTTATAGTTGACAATAATATTATTCATGATTTAAGTTGTGCTTCATCAAGCGTAGTAACGACTAATACAGCTGCAATTGTTGGTATTTCAAGTTCAAATTCCGGTAACAACATTGTTATTTCCAGAAATACGCTTTATAATTTTACAGCAACAGCCCCTACAACTGCTTCAACAATTAATGGAATTTACAGAAGTGGCACCAATGCATTAAATGGTAAAGTTGAAAGAAATTTAATGTATAATTTTGCTATCAATTCTACTTCTACAGCTTCTGTTATCAATGGCATTTACACCCTTAGCGGAGCA
>CAZCBG010000204.1:0-2553 GCA_964496885.1 uncultured Bacteroides sp.
ATCATTATTCCCTCCTGATTGGGTTTCAGTACTACTTTTTTTGGTTGATTTTTGATAGCATACAATAAAACTTCTTTGTCAACTTTATAATAATTACCTTTAACGAGCATGTCTGTAGCTTTTTCAGGATTATCTACTAATAACTGAAATCCTTTTTCAATTGCTCTTAAATATGCCTTACAAGTGCCCGGGTATTTTTTTGCAAAATCTTCCATAACATCCACTGTGCAATTAGGAGTACCTTCTCCCCAAACATCGCTATTAGTTGCTAAAGATTTTGCACCATATTTTACAATCATTTCGGTTGTATATGGCTTGATGAAACTCAATATATCAACTTGTTTAGTTTGGAATGACTGAACCATAGCTAACAAATCATTAAACCAAACCATTTCTACATCATCATAAGTTAAACCATTGTCTGCTAACATTTTTTGTATAATCATTTCAAGAGTATCTCCTTTGAGAACAGCAATCTTTAATTTTTTACCTGGATTTGCTTTGATCCAAGCAACCAACTGTTTTATATCTGAGATATTGAACTTGCCTTGAATTACAACTTCCATAATGCCTAATCCTCCAGCACTTGAAATTATTCTCATTTTCACACCACTATTTGCTGCAAAATATGGCAAGGTGAAAGGATTTGTGCTAAATTGCAAACTGCCTCCAGCTAAAGCGGCATTGTTATCACCTGGATTATTAAAGAATACTGTTTGAACGTCTAATCCTTCTTCTTTAAAATAACCTGCTTCTTTGGCAATAAAAAGAGGTGCCATGTCCAAAGCAACAAGGTGACCTACTTTAATAGTTCCTTTATAAAAACCTTCTTTACTGTCGGTATTTTTTTTATTACCCCAATTGCATGAAGTGAAGCCCATAAGTAGTGCAATGACTACTAAAAAATTAATCTTTTTCATATTCCTGAATTTAATTGTTTGTTTATATCTAAAGATTCTGATAGTAGTTAGTAACCGTTAGTAACTTTTTATCTATTCCTTATCCCAATAAAACAACTCAAATAACAAGCCCAATCACCTATTAATCTACGATCAGTTCCAATAGCCCCACGCCAACTATTATCTTCCCCAATTTTGGCTTGAGCACGGCTAAGAATATTGCAGCTATCAATAAACCGGTCATGTACAATTGTTCTGGCAGCATCCACTCTGTCATCTATGCTTTGAAACTCCCATTCAGCACGAATAGATGCATAATGAACGGCTGCTTTGTAAAGAGACTTTCGTAATTCGGTGAGTTTACTTTTTTCAACATCGCTGAATGCCTGATAAGCTGTTTGATAATCAAGTGCCATATTTTTTTTGTTTAATAATGTTAGTTATCTAATATATTATCTGTTTCAAAATCCGTAGCCCCATAGAATTTAGAAAGTACAGCAAGAATAAGTTCATTTTCGGGGGCTGCTCTTAAAAAAAGAGTCAAACTTGAATGGAATTTCAATGCATCTATTTCACCGAATATACGAACCGGATTACTCGACTTACAACTTAATAAAGCATTCAAACATTCTGCAAATCGTTTTCCCAAAACTGAGTGATCTAAATATGCTTTAGCTTCATTTATATCTTTTATGGCATAATATTTTGATTTTTCACTTTGACCCAAACCAGCTATCTGCGGGAGAATAAACCACATCCAATGAGATTCTTTCTTTCCGTTTTGAAGTTCTCTCAGGGCTGTTTCGTAAATTGATTTTTGAGCCGTAAGAAATCGTTCTAAATTATAAGTTGGAGGCATAATTTATTCATTTAGTTTTTGCAATATATACTTTCCAATACCCACTAATGCAGCATTAACACCAAATGGTGATTTATATATGTTCGGAGACTCAAGCCAATCCGGTTTAGAGTGATTGATTTCTGAAAACATAGATACTTGAAAATCATTCCAGTATTTTTCTGCTATTCCTCCACTAATTATTACTGATTTTGGGCGAAATATACTACAAATATTTAGCAAGAAAGCACCTAATCTATATCCATAATGTTTTACACCCTCTAATTCGCCAAGATTATTCTGTAATTCTCTAAGTCCATTTGAACCTAAAGCCCACCAAACCTCATTATTTGAAGCTTTTGTTGATAATCTCAATGCTCCAATGTCAAAGTTAATATCAGCCAATGTTCGTACAATGTTACCATCTTTATCAGCCAGAGCAAATCCTAGGGATGTACCAAGAGAAATGGACATCTGAGGATTTTCGTGCAATCCCTGATGAGCCATCAAATGAGCTTCGGCATCGTTTAATAAGAACACCTTAGCATTTGGGAGAATTAGTTTTATTTCATGAACTAACTTTTTATCACGCCATCCACCTACTCTAAACATTTTTACCTGTTTATCAGCTTCAATAAAACCTGCACATGAAAAACCAAAGACATCACTATCAAGCAATCCTGTATCTTTTAACCAATTTGTAAAATCATCCCAATCTGGATTACTATAATGCTTCACTTCAAACTTATCTTCCGAAACAACTTGTTGTAAATTATGAAATCGGACTGTTTTTACACCTGATCCACCAATGTCGAA
>CAZCBG010000205.1:0-2392 GCA_964496885.1 uncultured Bacteroides sp.
GACTCAAACTACCCCCACCTTGGGTGATCGTTAATGTAGTAGAATAACTACCTCCAGGAGTAAGTGAGTAAGTATATCCATCCAGGGCAGCAATGCTGACATCATCAGTAGTCAGATTGACAGCTGAAATTGTAAAATCATTGGGCCCATAAGTACTATTGATACATTGGTTTCCAAAGGAAGTTAGAGCTCCGACTGTAATGGCTGGTGTAGAACCTGCCAGGGTAGACAGGCTGGCTGTACTGCCGTATGCTGTTTCGGTATGAGCGCCATTGCGGGCTTTTACCTCAAAAGTATAGGGGGTAAAGGCAGCTAAACCGTTAACGGTAATCGTGCTGCTCCATGTTGCAGCAGTTTGCCATACTACAGAAGCTGACAACGTTCCGTTTGATTGGACAAATAAACCTGTACCTGTTTCGTAAATAGCAAACTCCGTAGCCGCCGGGTTGGCATTTACATTCACTGCCACATCTAAAGTAGAAGATGAAGCATTGTTGACAGTAGGCGCTGAAGGAACATTGGCCAGGGTGTAAAAACTTATTTCTGTTGCACTCAAGCTAGTTCCTGTATTATTTGTAGCATAGGCTTTGTAGAAATATTGTGCATTGACATCTAAACTATTGAATACATAAGAATATGTACCAGTTGCAGTTCCACCGGCAGATGTTTGATTATTTCCGATAATTACACCGCTGGATGTATTGTAACTGAAACCACGGCCAGTTATGGCATCTCCTCCATCTGAAGTAATATCCCCATTGAAGGTGGCAGAAGTAGTGCCAATTAATGACACTGCAGTTGTAGTAACAGATGGGGCCGCTGCAGCTCGACTTACTGTTATAGTATATGTTTTAGACGTTGTACCATCCTGAGCGGTAACTTTAACATCTAGGGTATTGCTGCCAACATTTAATGCAAGTGAAGACGAAGGACTACCGCTTGTTACACTGGAATAGCTTCCACTGTTTACCCGAGCTTGTATCGTTGCATTGGCTTGATTATATGTTGGAGTTACTGTTACAGAAGCAGTTGAATTTGAAACAGATGCAGTATAAGTCGTAGTAGAAGATGCAAATGTAGGAGAAAGTGTGCCTGAGCTTAAAGTAAGGGCTGATAATGTGGCATCTGTAGATGATGCTGTTACAGATATTGTAGAGCCATTAACCCATCTTACTGTTGTTCCAGCAGCTGTTGCCTGATGAGGAGTTAAATAAATTACGATGGATGTTCCAGCAGAAACAGAAACAGTCCCACTAAATGTAAAAGTAGTTTGTGATCCTGAAGATGTAATTGATTGACCCGTTGTTCCAAATGATGTAAGTGCACCACCATTATTTTTATACTGAACAGTAAAATTACAAGAATTGGTTGATCCACTTAATTGTGTTATCCAAGTAAGACCGTTTAACGTAAAAGAATGTGTAGCATCAGCAGCGATAGTAACTGAATAAAAAGCATTTGCCGTAAACCCAGCTGATGCAGAAGCAGAATTAAATCCTGATCCACTTAATGCATTTGTAGCAGTACCCCATGTAACTCCTGTTCCTCTTGACCAATTTGAAAAAGTAACTCCAGTTGGAGGCGTAGTCCACGTTGCTGTTGGTGTATTAGGCGTAACAACAGTTGCACCTCCACCAACAGTAACAACAGTTTGCCCCCATCCTTGACTGCTCAATAGCATTAAAACAAAGAGCACAACTATAAAAGCATGGCCATTCAGGCTGTTAAATAATGTAATTGTTTTTTTCATAAGAAATATTATTTAGTTATTAATTATTATGTTATTGGATTATTATGTTATTGGGTTATTAAGTTATTAAGTTATTAAGTTATTAGGTTATTAGGTTATTAGGTTATTGAGGTATTCGTAATTTTTAATTCTTAATTCTATCATTGCATGAGCTTTGTCTTAGAATATAAAAAAAAGCTCCGTTTATCAGAAGATAAGGAGCTTAGGGGCAGGCATCAAAGGTTTTTAAAGATAGAAAAACAAAGAATCTGCTAAAAATAAATTACTCAATATTTTATAATAAATTTTGCAATGAGTGATTATGAAGCAGTATTCATTCTAGTTGTAATCCAAAGTAAAATAAGTGTTTTGTAAAAATACGCATACGCTAAAAGGTTTATTTTTTTATTTTGTTAATTCAGCACTTAAATACTATAATATTTAGTATTTTATTGGTTTTCAAGCAGTTTAGAAGAATAGATATCGTAGTGCATCCATATTTCAATTTCATAAAATGAATAGACGAACAAAAATAGAAATAAATAAATACGCTGGCCATTTCTTAACAAGAAATAATTTGTTAAAATTTCTTAATTTTTGTTAAGATCCTGAGGGTTGGGTTGTTGGGTTATTAGGTTATTAGGATATTGAGTTATTGAGTTA
>CAZCBG010000206.1:0-2295 GCA_964496885.1 uncultured Bacteroides sp.
AGACAGTTTCAATATGTATGGGTTATTGATATGAAGATGATAGCAGTATCATTTGGAAAATATTTTTTTCTAAATAATAGCAATATCTGGGAAGAATATAACGAACCTCTACCTATACTTTTGCAGCCAATTATTTATGAAGATGAAAAGTATATTTGCTTTAGCACATGTTTCGGTGAATTTGGCGGCAATTTGTATTTTCAAAACAAGAGTACAAATGACATACATTATACAGAAGCTGTATGTGCGAATTCAGTGATTAAAAAAGATAGCTCATATTATATTCTGACAAATTTACAACACTTAGGTGTTCACTCCAGCCTGGACGAAATTAAAAATCCTGAATTGCTGCCAATTATTGATGTTCAATTTATAAAAAAACCAAATCATTTAAAGTCTATTACTATAAACGATTCTATTTACAAACAACTTTTTTCCATTTATGGAATTCAATTAGTTTCCTCATTTGTATATAACAGTCGGACCATTTATTTGGTTAACTGGGAAAAGGAGCTGTTTTTCGCAGAGTTTGAGAATAATATAATAAAGATAATTAATCCATTATTTAATAAAAGCAATTATTTTCATAGGATGCAATCAATAAATTATGGAAAAGAAGTTCTGATTAATTGCATAGGAATAAAATACACCGATGATAAATATGTAAGATATGAAAGAGAACAATGGATTATGATTTTAATTGGGAATCAATTAATAAAACCTAATCTGGCATAGCCAGAACCAAATAAAAAATTTATTATATTGCAGTTATGAAAACAATAACTGAAACATATAAAAATAAAATCAGCTTCACGTTAAGCTGTTACGACCGCCTGATATTAAGCGGCATGTTACCAAATCTCAATCATTCAAATGCTATGACGCAATATTTAAATAGTAACGGCATTCGAATTTTTGACTATCCAAAATTTGCCGAGCCTTATCGAGATAAAATAAGAGAAAATGCCGAAAAAATAGCCAATGAAAATGGGACAGACATTGAATACATCCGACAAGCCGGTATAAGAAAAGAAGATATCATAGCCAAAAAGCTTAAAGAAAGAGGCAATAAACCGGGATTGGTTCACATATTCTCGGCAATGGAAATTTGCCCTACATATAAGCCCTGGCGTGATAAAATTACCGGTAAAACATATTTACTCCCTGATACAAGCAAGTGTATTCATTATTATTTCTATTACATTGATGAAATGCTTGGGCTAGTTTATGTCAGAGTACCAACCTGGTGCCCTTTTCGACTACAGATTTATATTAATGGACACAACATACTGGCTCATGAGCTTGACATTGAAAACATCTCGTACACTATGCTTGATAATGCATTCGACAGTATATCGGATCCTGAGAAAGCCCAACAAATAGCCGATAATATTGATATTAAGCAAATTCACCGGCGATTGGAAACCCTTGTCTGGAAGTTCTGCCCGGTTTACAAAGAGTTTGATATGCAATATCATTGGACTATCCTGCAAGCTGAATATTCAACAGATATTGTTTATAAAAAACAATCTGACCTTCAGGCAATCTATTCAGACCTTGTTAATACTGCTATTCATTCTGTTAAACCCGATAATATTGCAACCTTTCTGGGACACAAATTAGACCCAAAGTATCAGGGCGAAATGGGGAATAAATATAATGTTCGCATACAAGGAAGCCGAATAAAGCATATTATGGGAAATGCATCGATAAAAATGTACGATAAATTTAGCAAGATTCTTAGAATTGAAACAACGGCCAATGATATTTCCTTTTTTAAGCACTACCGTGAGGTAGAACACCGTGATGGGACAACATCAAAACAAATTGCCAAACTAAAGAAAAGCATTTACTCATTTGGAATGCTTAGAGAATGCCTTCATGCAGCTAATAAACGGTATATTGAATTCATTTCAGCCTTTGATAATCAAGAAGTGGGTCGTAAAAGGCTCGAAAAAATAAGTTCGTCAAAAATTGTCAAAGAACGAAATTACAAAGGCTTTAACCTTTTTGAGTCAATAGATACAAATATATTATTAGCCATTCTTAGAGGCGAATTTAATATTTCAGGTTTTCGCAATAAAGATTTAAAATCTTTATTAAAAATGAATAGTAATCAAGTATCAAGATTACTGAAACGACTTAAAGTCCACGGGTTAATAACCAAAGTTTCAAAAACGTATAAATATTATGTCACAAAACTCGGAAAAAAAACTCTTATTATGGCTCAAAAATTAAAGAACATGGTTCTGGTTCCTGAATTTTGCTATTAATATTCTGCCAAAAAAAGCAAGA
>CAZCBG010000207.1:0-2261 GCA_964496885.1 uncultured Bacteroides sp.
AATCAATCCGGAACTGGAGGATATAAATTTTGGGTAGAAACAACGATAGCTGTAAGCAATGATTTGAATACGGCTCAGGGAAAAGAAAAACAAGGACTTGGCCATGACAGCCTATTAAAAAATGTTGAATTTGCTCAGTTTTTATCACTAAAAGGGGATGATGCAAGTTGTCTGAACCTCAACCATGTTGAAAAACCCGAAATAATCGGAGTCAATCCAGGGGTGTTTGATCAACGCAAGTCATTTTCATTCGAAACCCTGAAATCCAATGTTGATAAATTGCATCCCTGGCTGGAACTCAACAAATCCTATGCAGACAATGTAATACCGGCTTATGCCGATCAAACCGTAATCAGCTGGGGCATCCTAAAAAAAATCGGGGATACACTGACCTATGTAAATGAAAAGGGAAAGAAACTGTATTTAATTTTAGCTGGTGGTTTGAATGCCTCTGTTTTTCAAGGGAAAATACTGATTGCTGATCAACACTTTAAAGAAAATTTCCCTTCGGTCAGTGCATCAACATTGATGCTGGTGGATGCTGCTGAAGAAAAATTGAAAGCTGTTGATGAACGTTTAAGTTCCTGTTTTCAGGATTATGGCATTGAAATTAGCAAAACGAATGAAAGGCTCAGGCAGTTTAATACTGTTACCAATACCTATTTATCAGTTTTTATGATTTTGGGTGGATTGGGCCTTATCATAGCAAGTATTGGCATTGGAATCATTTTATATAGAAACCTGATTGACAGAAAACAGGAGATCGCCTTATTGATGGCCTTGGGTTTTCCTAAATCCAGGATATTCAGACTAATTTTTGTAGAAAATCTTTTCTTAATTATAATCGGAATTATAGTTGGACTGGCATCTGCACTCATCGGGATTCTTCCTTCGTTGATATCTATAAACTTCCAAATGCCAGATACTAATTTTGTTTTTTTACTGCTTTTCATAATTTTTGCAAATGCCATCCTTTGGATTTATTTGCCCATTCAAAAAACACTCAAAGGCAACATTATAAATTCTTTACGAAACGAATAAACATGCTATCAATATGAAAAACTTTTACTTTTTACTACTGATTCTTTTCTTATACGCTTTTACAGAAATCGGCGTAAAACCTGATAAACCAGAAATATCGCAATGGAGAGGTGTATTTCGGGACGGGAAATACAATGAAAGCGGTTTGCTGAGATCCTGGCCCGAAAATGGTCCGACATTATTATGGTTCAACGATAGTATCGGAAATGGCTATGGCTCTCCGGTAATAACTACTGACAGAGTGTATGTGATGGGTGAAATTGATAGCAGTGGTTACTTATTTGCTTTTGATTTAAAAGGAGAGCTTTTATGGAAATCATTTTATGGCAAGGAATGGATGGAAAATTTTACAGGATCACGTTCAACTCCCACGGTGATAGATGATTTAATCTATGTTTGTTCTGGCATGGGTGAAATTGTATGTTTCGAAAAAGAAAAGGGCAATAAAAAATGGTCAAAGAATATGATAACGGATTTTAACGGGCAAACTATCCGCTTTGGCTATTCAGAGTCACTCTTAATAGATGAAACCACCTTGTTTGCTACTCCCGGTGGAAACGACACGAATGTAATTGCCTTGAACCGTATGAATGGTGAGCTGAAATGGATAGCGAAAGGAAAAAACCAGAGCAGTGCCTATTGTTCACCATTACTTATCAATCTGGCTGGGAAAAAAGTAATTGTTACGTTTTCATTATCAGAATTAATGGGTCTAGATGCAAAAGATGGCAGCCTTTTATGGTCGCATGCTCAGGATACCATTTGCGATATTCATGGGAATACAGCTTTGTACGAAAACGGGAGTATCTATTATGCTGCCGGTTGTGGAAACGGATTGGTTAAATTGAGTCTTACGGAAGATGGAAGTAAAATAAATGAAGCATGGAGAAGTAAAGATTTGATCAATTATTTCAGTGGATTTGTTAAAGTAAACGATAAAATATTTGCTGCCAGCGAGAAAAAAAACAAATGGCTGAGTGTTGATGCTAATTCCGGGAAATTGCTGGATTCTTTAGACTTTAAGAAAGGAGTTACTATATACGCTGATAGTATGTTGTATTGCTATAACGACAAAGGGCAAATGGGTCTGGTAAATCCTTCTGCTGAAAAAATGCGACTCATCAGCAGTTTTAAGATAAACAAAGGCACGAAAGAACATTTTTCACATCCGGCCATCAAAAACGGATGCTTGTATGTAAGACATGGACAATCGCTAATGG
>CAZCBG010000208.1:0-2259 GCA_964496885.1 uncultured Bacteroides sp.
TGACAAACTTCAAACGATACTGCTTACAATGCATGATATACCCTGGAACATTCCTAATTATATTTCCGAAAGCTTTATTTTAAATAAGATTGAAGGCAAATTACAAGAGCTTGAATTGGCAGAAAATGCTTTTGACCTGGTCTATTTTGATGCATTTTCACCTGAAATACAGCCAGAATTATGGGAAGAACATATTTTTAAAAGCATTTATACTGCTATGAAAAACAAGGGCATCTTAACAACTTATTCAGCCAAAGGAAGTGTTAAAAGAGCGCTCAAAGCTGTAGGATTTGAAGTGGAACTTCTGCCAGGACCTATTGGCAAAAGGCAAATTACAAGAGCCCGAAAAGAAATACCCATGGAAGACTGTAATAGACTGTAGGGGTTTAGGCATTAGGGAATTAGAAATTTAAAAATTAGGAATTAGCATATATCCTGCAGCATTTACGCCTAAATATCTACAGTCTAAACACCTACAGCCTAAATACCTAAACACCTATCTACTCACTAATTTCTCCTTTTTCATTGATCAATACACCCCAACTAATGACAGACAGATGTTTATCATCGAAATAGAAATCTATCATGGCATCTTCAAACGTTAGACGTCTTTCGCCCCAGACTTCAGTTTCCAGTTCATAGTTATCATAAGCATTCTCTTTCATCAGATTGATAATTTCACATTCACTCAAAAGGAAAACTTTTTTATCATAAAGTATGGTATCTCGATTACTTGACTCAATGCATTCAAGGCAAGGTTTTTGGGAATTGATAAAGAACAAGGCCAGTTCTTTGTCAAGATAATGAGTGATGGTAGTTTCGTTGTCATCATCCATTTCCAGATTTTCAACCTCCTGAGGCTCACCTAAAATTTTAAATACATCTTCAGGGGATGAGCCAAAATTAACTTCACCCAGGCCCTTTTTTAATTTAATTTCAAAAATATTTTTTTTCATGTTTATATTTTCTTATTCGTTTATTTCTTTATAATCAATATTTTATGTTAACTATTAACGGACAAATCTTTTTCACTTAAAGGGTGCATCCGGTTCTTTAGCCATATGTTTATATACAAGTTTATCGACGAATGCTGGGAAAAATTTGTTTAAGAACACTGTTAAAACCCCATCGCTTGTCATTATAATTGTTCTTTTTCTTTTTATAATTGCCTGTATGATTCTATGAGCAACAGTATCTGCACTCATCATTTTATCTTCATCACGGGGTGTTTCTCCTTGTTGTGAGCCATCCTTTGCCAATGCAGTTTTTCTTATATTGGTCGCAGTAAATCCAGGACAGGCCACTAACACATGTAAATCCTTTTTCATGTTCTCAATACGAAGGACATCTAAAAAGCCCTGCATGGCAAACTTTGAAGCAGAATAACCTGATCGGGCCGGCAAACCTTTATAACCGGCAATGGATGATATGCCCACAATACTTCCTTGCGCTTTTAAGATATATGGTAAAGCGTATTTTGTACAATAGACAGTCCCCCAGAAATTAACATCCATTACTTTACGTATCACATCCAAATCAACGTCTTCAAACATTGCCCGCATCGAAATACCTGCATTATTAATTAATATATCAATTTTACCAAATTTTTGAATTGTATTTTCAATCAGCAACTTGCAATCTTCCTCAACACTAACATCCACTTTAACAGCCATTGTATTAAACCCATCTGCATTTAAAGCTAAAGAAATCTCTTCAATCAGCTTTAGATTCCGGGCAGCCAACACAACGATGGCACCTAATTGTGCTATGCTGACAGCCAAAGCTTTTCCAATACCAGAAGAGGCTCCGGTAATAACAACAACTTTATTTTTCATTTGTTAAAATTAATAGCAAATATTAAAATGCAATGATAAAACTTTTCGATAAATGTACACTATTTTTAAGTTCAAAACAAGTAATATTTAATCTTTTTTAAGATTTGCAATATTACTTAGATTTTTATACTTTTAAAAATCAGTCGTTTCAAGGAGTTTGGTGAAAAATAATAAGGATTATGATAAATATATTTTGCTGTTTCAAAAAAAAACTATACTTTTGCACCCTCTTAAGAAAATGATTATGTAGCTCAGCAGGTAGAGCACATCCCTTTTAAGGATGGGGTCCTGGGTTCGAATCCCAGCATGATCACAAAGAAGCCTAATAACATCTAGTTGTTGGGCTTTTTTTATTCTTCATCTTTTTCATGTAGCTCAACTGGTTGAGCATCCCGATTTTATCGGGAGGGTCCTGGGTTCGAAT
>CAZCBG010000209.1:0-2214 GCA_964496885.1 uncultured Bacteroides sp.
ATTAAATTTTCATAAAATTTACGTTAAATTATAATATTTCATTGTTTTTATATGTAGATTTGTAAAATTTTTTAAATGAAACTTATAACACTTTTAATAATTAATTTAAAACATCATGAAAAAAACAATTACATTTTTTACATCACTTTTAGTGATGATTTTAATGGGTATGACTTTGAATGCCCAGGTATTGCTTAACGAACATTTTGATTATCCTGTTGGAGACTCAATTACAGGCCACGGTTGGTCATGTCATAGTGGAATAGGTACAAATACAATTTCAGTGGTTGCTGGAAATTTGTCATATATTGGTTATCCTTCACCTTCAGGTCAGATGATTAAATTGTTAAATACCGGTGCTGATGTAAATAAGGTGTTTGGTCCTAAATCATCTACCTCGGTTTATGCTGCATTTCTTGTAAAAGTTATATCTGCTTCTGCAGGTGGTGATTATTTTGCTCATTTCCAGAAAGCAGGTAATGCAACAACTTTATTTGGACGCGTTTTTGTAAAACAAGATCCGTTAAATACAGCAAAAGTATTGTTTGGTGTTGGTAAAGCTACAAATGCCACTAGTACAGCTACTGTATATTCAACTACCTCAGTTGATACCAATCTTACACATCTAATTGTTTTAAAATATGCAGCTAATTCTGCTACAACTAATGATGATATTGTAAGTTTGTTTATAGATCCTTCTGTAAGTAGTGTTGAAGCTGCCGCAAGTTTAATTGCAACGGATGTTGCAACAGATTACGATTCTACTTATATGGCATTCTCTTTCCGTCAGGGGACATCTACTTCTGCACCTTTATTAAATATTGATGAAGTAAGAGTTGCCAGTACTTGGGTTGATGCTGTTGGTTTTGGTGGTGTTGTATCAGCTCCGATTGTTATAACAGGAATTGCTTCAGGAATTACATCAACAACTGCTATTTGTGGCGGAAATGTTTCTAATGATGGAGGTGCTCTTATTTCTGCAAGGGGCATTTGTTACGGAGCTACTGCTAATCCTGATATTACAGGAACCAAAGTAATTGCAACTGGAACTACTGGTGTTTTTACTGCCAATTTATCCGGTTTAACCTTAGGAACTAGCTATCATTACAGAGCTTATGCAACTAATTCAGCTGGTACTTCTTACGGTAATGATTCATTATTTACAACTGCAACTGGTGCTGTTCAACCTATTGTCTCAACAGGCATTGTTACTTTAATTACAACAACCACTGCCTCTGTTGCAGGTAATGTTAGCAATGATGGTGGATCAGCTGTTACTTCAAGAGGTATTTGTTATGGTACTTCATTGAATCCAACCATAACCGGAACTATTGTTACAGCAACAGGAACTACAGGTGCTTTTACAAGTAATTTGACTGGATTAACTGGCTCAACACTATATCATGCAAGGGCTTATGCGACAAATTCATTAGGAACCAGTTATGGAAGTGATGTTACTTTTACAACACTTGTAGCTGCTATTCAATGTGCTAATATTGCTGCATTACGTTCAAAAACAGCCGATAATTCTACTATTTACGAATTAACCGGCGAAGCTGTTCTAACCTGTAAAGTTACAAGTGGTAATCAAAAATTTATTCAGGATGCTACTGCTGCAATTTTGATTTACGAATCAACTCCAGTAATTACTACTACTTATAATGTCGGTGATGGAATTACCGGAATTAGAGGCAAACTGGAAAATTATTACGGTTTATTAGAATTTCATCCTGTAAATAATACAAATCCTGCTACTTCTACAGGAAATACAGTAACTCCTTTGATTGTTACAGCTGTAAATATGTATGACACTGTCTTTATGCTACAACATCAGTCAAAATTAATTAAACTCACTGGTGTTTCTTTTACTGATGCAAATGGAGTGATAAAATTTGGAACTGGGAAAAAATTCAAAATGTCACAAACTGGAGCACCTACGGATACATTATTTTATTGTAATTTCTATGATGCTGATTATGTTCAAACTGCAACAGCTGCTGTTGTTCCTTCTGGCTTAGGTGATGTAACTGGTATTGCTGTATGGTCAAAAAGTCATTATTATATCACTGCCAGATACAAAACTGATATCAGTTTATTAAATGGTATCAGCGAGATTGAAGCTAATAAAATTGGTATTTATCCTAACCCAAGCAATGGTAAATTTACTGTTAACATCGAAAAGTATAACAATGGTGAAATCAGGGTATACTCTTT
>CAZCBG010000210.1:0-2121 GCA_964496885.1 uncultured Bacteroides sp.
GTATCAAACAATACAGGTGTAGTAAAATTATAACCCGATGTAAGCGGGATTGTATCTGTTAAATGGCTGTACCAATATACTGAATCGTTCGAAATAGCTGTTAATGTGGTAGAAGATGAATAGGCAATGTTAACAGGTGTGGTAACAATAGGAGTTGGTGGTGTATATTTAGATACTACTGTTTTAAATAAACTGTCATTGATTTTGAAAGGATCATTCACTAAATCAACCCAGGCAATTAAACGATAATTGGAATCAGCTAGGGTAACGGCTATATTTACAGGCGTTGTAAACGTAAACGCTTTCAATTGTGAGGGATTTAGTGTGTCCGTTACTGTCTGAGAAACATGGTTTACTAAGTTGCCATTGTGTTTCAATGCATAATGGGCGGTCAATACATTTTGTCCACCAAAGATAGTGTCGATACCAACATTTAAAATATTAATTTTTACGGTCTCGTTGGCTAAACCACATCCCGAAATAGGCGTAATAATTGTGGTAACAGCAGCATCTTTGTTGGCAGGATAACCTAAGTTGGCTTCTATCATAAAACGACCATATTGTGTAGCTTCAGTAAAGCTGCCTCCGGTCATTGTTGTTGTGTAATAAAATGCGCCTTTACGGCATGGTATTTCAGCCTGGCATCCCAGTGGAAAATATCCACCGCTACCTACGGTCTGGGCAATACCTATATAGAAATCGCTATTGGTTGTGGTAGTAGCTGATGGATTCAAGAAATTAAAACTCACCCAGGTATTGGTATCAGCTGCTGTGATGGTTTTACGGACTGAAGTATCCATGATTACGCCATTTTGGTCAAGCACAACTCCATATAAAATTTGTCCGATGGTATTGGATTTTGTGATAAACACCCTTGCCGATTTAATGGTTCTTGAGCCAAATACATGGTATTTTGAGACAAATAAACCAGAACCGGTATTAAAGCCTACATAAGTGCTCGCTGCAGCAGTATCGGCATAGCCAAAAATACTGTCGCTAACATCCTGTCTGTAATTGATTTCATTGTTAGAAAGATTATCATCTGCAGGAACTGAAACTTTCACATTGTTCAAACCATAAGAAGTAGGAGTGAAGGCATTAAAAATAATAGTGTCTTCAATACCCGAAGCAATAGAATCAATGGTTTTTACATTGGTGAAAGTATTATTTCCGGTTATATTTAAGGTCACATTCAAATTGTACAATTTATTGGAACCCATATTTTTTACGATGGTTTTCACACTGTGGGGTGATCCTGACTGAATAGGTAATTTTCCCAGAGTATACATTGCTTTTATTCTGGCATCATTTGGGACAACTACAAATTCATCGGCTCCAATACAAGGAATGGCAGCCCTTAATTGGCCATCCATATCATCTGTTACTCCCACAACTGAAGTTCCCTTGGCAAATAGTCCAACGTTTTCTGTATGCAAATCAGTTGTGCTAAAAAAGAAAGGGTCAATAGAAATGGAATTGACATCTTTTAAACTGGCAGCCTGTAAAGCAGACAGATTAGTTTTGGCAGCACTCCAATATGCAAGGTTAGTACCGCTTGCATACAGATTATTATAATTAGAGTTTACAATAGCAGCGATAGTACCGATATAATAAGCATAGCCAATACCTGTATTTGTAAATATATTATTGTATAAGTTGACATTTGAGCCTCCGGTTGAATAAAAAGCGTATCCTGAGGCAGAGCCGGAAGTTATATTCACAGAATTAAAATAATAATTTTGATTCGTTGAATAATAATTATCCAATCCATATACTGTTCCGGTAGTTCCAGATTGAGATATAAAATTATTTGAAATCAAACCGGGTAAAGCCACAGTGTTATCGCAATAGTAAACATAAATACCATAATTTGTACTGGTCCCTGAACCATGAACATATACTTTATTCTTGCTGATGCTAACTAAATTGTCGTTATAATAAGCGTAAATACCATAAACGGCTGTTGAATTAGATGCATTTTCAACTTTATTTGAGTTAATAGTAACCGAATCTTGATAGTAAGAGTAAATGCCATAATAATAAAAATCATTGATGATATTTCCTTCAATTCTATTTCCTTTTTCCAATACAGAAGTACTTGTTCCTGAGTTATTAATTCCA
>CAZCBG010000211.1:0-2116 GCA_964496885.1 uncultured Bacteroides sp.
ATACAATTAAGAATTTTGGAGGTGCTCTTGCTGCTGCCAATCCTTCTGCCGGTATTCGTACCCTTGCCGAGTATGATTTAAATATTGCTTACAATACCATTAATAATAACGATGGTAGCGGTGTAAATCATGTAACTACATTAAGAGGTATTTATTTGAATACAGCCCTTGGCGCCAGCTCTTCTATTACCAATAATACACTGACCATAAAATCAGCTGTAACAACTTCTCAGGTTTCTGTAATCGAAAATGTTTCGGGTGGTGCTTCAAATCCTGTAAATACAGTTAAAATCCGTAACAATAGCATTACCAATTGCACCAACGATTTAAACACTTCTGGTACATGGTATGGTATTTATAATTCGGCCAACCCTGCAAAACTTATTATCAATTACAATTCCTTTACATCCAATACAACCAAGTCAACCAGCGGACCAACTAACTTAATCAATTCGACAGGGGCTATTATATTAACGGATAGTATTTGCTACAACCAACTTACGTTTACCCATAACGGCCCAACAGCCTATAGCGGAACTATTCAGGGTATTTACAATTCAGCGGCTGCCAACAGTTGTACGATGGTGGTGAACAATAATAATTTCTCCAGTTTTTCTTTTGATGTGATGAGCACCAGTTCTATCTATTATAACTATTTGGCAGGTGGTACACCTTTAAATTTATATGTCTCCAACAATACCTGGACCAATTTAAACTTAAACAATTCTGGAGGTAACTACCTTAATTATATTACTGCAGCTGTTCAGGGTGGCATTTATAATTTAACCAATAATACGATAGCCGGATCTTACCTACGCACACCAGCTGCTGCTTCCGGTTCTTTGTATTGTTATTACCACAGTGCAAGTTCATTGACCAATACAATTTATACGATTTCTGACAATGACTTCTCCAACATTACATCCAACACATTAGGTTCAGGTACTTTCTATGGTTATTATGATTCAGATGCAAGTGCATCTCCTTATGTAAAAAAGCAGATATTTAACAATGTGCTTTCTAACATTATCTATAATACAAGCAGTTCTTTTTACGGTATGTACCTCACCGGCTTAGGTGACGGAAATTCAACTTCAGCTGCCAGTGCATATAACAATACCATTTCAAGTATTACTACTTCCGGAACTATTTATGGTTTATACCTGAATACATCTGTTTCACCTAACTTCAGACCTCAGGTGTACGGTAACAATGTGAATTCATTGACTACCAATGGTGCTTCATCTGTTGTTTACGGTGTGTATGCCGCAGGTGGCGGTGCAGGTATTGATTTTTACCAGCACAACATTTATGCCATCACAGCCAACGGTGCAACTTCCGGCGCAGCAGCTTATGGAATAACCATCGCAAGCAGCGGAACCAATGCTAATTTTTACAACAATTTTGTTTCCCAAATTTATGCTCCATTTGGTACAAATTCAAGTACACCTCCTGCAGATGCTGTAAGAGGTATTAACATTACTTCTTCAACAGCTTTATCTAATATTGGTTTGTATTACAATACCGTATACCTTAATGGTACAGGTGGAGCAATTTTCGCAAGTTCTGCACTTTTCCATACTTACCAGTCTACTGCAACAACTGGAGCTTTGGATATGCGCAACAATATATTTGTAAACAACTCCATACCTACTGGAGCCGGTACTGCATCTGCTTTCAGAAGAAGTGCATCTACCAGTATTCTTAATATCGCTTCAACTTGCAACAACAATTGTTTCTATGCAGGACCAGCTGCCTCTAACCATGTTATTTATTATGACGGAACCAATTCAGATCAATTCATGTCGACCTACCAAACAAGGGTAGCCAGCCGTGATGCTCAGTCTTTCAGCGAAACACCTCCATTTACTGGTGCTCCAGGAGATCTTACATTAACTGTTGGTGTTCCAACCCAATGCGAAAGCGGTGGATTGCCAATTGCTAATATTACAACTGACTTTTTTGCAACGCCTCGTAATACAACTACACCTGATGTAGGTGCCAACGAAGGCGCTTTCCAGGCTTTAGATTTATATCCTCCAACGATTGTATATACTCCACTTTTGAATTCAGGTACTATTACCAACACCCTTGTTGCTACTATTACGGATGCAAG
>CAZCBG010000212.1:0-2107 GCA_964496885.1 uncultured Bacteroides sp.
ACAACGGACTGTCTATTCAGGAATTGGTCAACGTTTTATCGATCGGTAACAAACTGAAAACTAAAATGACCATCGCTACAGCTAAGGCTAAAGTCTAATACCTTACTCTATTCATATCGATCATAGACAAAGCAAATCTGATTAATTCTTTTTTATTTAAAAAAGCTATTGATTTTTTAGCCTTAATTTACAAACAAGAGTTCTCTGTATTTTGGCAATGGCCAGAGTTCGTCATCCACCATTAATTCCAAGGCATCGGCATGGTTTCTGATTTGCTCGAAAAAGGGCAATACCCTTTCGCAATAAGCCTTTGCCTTCACATAATTATCATCCATACGATTGGCAGTTTTCCGGGCTTCCACCATTTCATTCACCAATAGATGAATTTGTGTAATATGAGCTGAAATATCTTTGATATTTTGCAGTTGAATACCGGCAATGCTCGACAGTGGTTCATCCGGTAAAATAAGTTGTAAGCCTTTTACATTTTTAATCAAAACATTCTGGTAACGGATGGCAACAGGTAATATATGATTGATGGCGATATCGCCTATGGTTCTTGATTCTATCTGTATCTTTTTGGTATAATTCTCCAGCTGTATATCCATGCGTGCCTCCAGTTCGCGATGCGAAAGCACATTTGCATCTTCATACATTTTTACAACTTCGGCATCCACAAAGGCTTTCAGCGCCTCAGGTGTGGAAGCTATGTTTAAAAGGGCTCTTTCCTTCGCCTCTTCTAGCCATTCCTGACTGTAATTGTTGCCATCAAATCTAACTCTTTTGGTGCTATTGATATATTTTTTCAACACTTTTACAATGGCTTCCTCTTTGATCATTTTACGGGCCATTAGTTTATCGACCTCGGCTTTGAATGCAGTCAGTTGGCTGCCTACCATCGTTAACAAGGCTATCATGGGAGCTGCAGAATTTGTGGAAGATCCTACAGCCCTAAACTCAAATTTATTCCCTGTAAATGCAAAAGGAGAAGTTCGGTTGCGATCGGTATTATCCAGCAAAATTTCAGGAATATGCGAAATAGCGAGACTCGGATGTTTTTTATTCTTTGTATTGTCGCTGCCTAAAATAGGGAATTTACTTTTTTCGATGGCATTGAGAATGGCCGTAAGTTGTTCGCCGATAAAAACCGACATAATGGCCGGAGGGGCTTCGTTACCACCCAGTCGCATATCGTTGCTGGCCGAAGCAATGGACGCCCTGAGTAAATCATTTTTAACATTCACGGCTTCAATGATGGCTAAAAAGAAAGTAAGAAATTTAACATTGGATTCTGGCGTTTTTCCGGGTGACAATAAATTATCGCCCTGATCGGTCATCAGCGAAAAATTATTGTGTTTACCTGAACCATTGATGCCAGAATAAGGTTTTTCGTGCATCAATACCCTGAAGTGATGGCGACGCGCAGTCTTGCTCATGATATCCATCAGTAACACATTGTGGTCGATGGCAATATTGATTTCTTCGTGCAAAGGGGCGCATTCAAACTGATTGGGAGCTACTTCATTGTGACGGGTTCTGATGGGAATACCCAGTAAGTAGGATTGGTATTCAACGTCTTTCATAAAATTCACTACTCTTTCAGGGATGCTGCCAAAATAATTATCTTCCAGCTGTTGGTCTTTGGCCGAAGCATGACCGAATAAAGTACGTCCGCTCAATGCAAGATCAGGACGGGCATTGTACAAGGCTTCATCCACCAGGAAATATTCCTGCTCTATGCCCAGGGTAGCTTTTACTCTTTTAATATTTACATCAAATAATTGTGCAACTGCCGTAGCCGCAGTATCCATAAAATGAAGAGCCTTTAACAGAGGTGCTTTGTAATCGAGGGCTTCGCTGGTATAGGAAACAAAAATGGTTGGAATACATAAGGTTTTGTCGATAATAAACGCTGGAGAAGTAGGATCCCAGGCTGTATAGCCTCTTGCTTCGAAAGTATTTCGAATACCGCCGTTTGGAAAGCTGGATGCATCGGGTTCCTGCTGTATCAAGCTGCTGCCGTCAAAAAACTCAACCGACTTGCCTCTATCGTCAATTGTAAAAAATGAATCGTGCTTTTCGGCAGAGCTTCCGGTTAAAGGCTGAA
>CAZCBG010000213.1:0-2084 GCA_964496885.1 uncultured Bacteroides sp.
TTTTAACTTCAAGTAGCGGCACATCTTACTTATGGTCCAACACAGCAAGTACTGCAAGTATTACGGTCACTACTTCAGGAAGTTACTCTGTAAGGGTAACGGATCTACATGGCTGCCAGGCTACTTCTCCAATTACTGTGGTAACAGTCCTCTCTGCTCCCAATCCAACAGGATGTGATTCCATCGTTTTTGTAACCAATTTCCGTGATGATAATACGGATACTACATTGCGCAGGGCCATCGAGAGAGTCTGTAACAATGGAACAGTTTATTTTGATGGACGGACGGATGGCCGTACGATTGTCTTAACGCAGGGTTCGTTGATAATAAACAAAAACATACGTTTCCTGAACTATAATTGTTCTCAAACTTCAGGCGTTACCATTAGCGGCCCGGGTACAAATATTACCATTCAATCGGGTGTAACGCTTACGATGTCGGAATGTAGTAAATTTACAGTAACAGGCATTATTCAAAACAATGCAGGTGTGAGTGGTCTGGTGCTTAATTCCTCTGCATCCCTGATTTATAATTACTGTGATTTACCAGCAACCGCCAAGCGGGCACTGAACGCAGGATGGCATTTGTTTGGATCACCGTTTATGCAAAATACAGGTGCATCCTTGGGTAAGTTATTTCCCAGCGGTGGCAGTGTACAATTGATGCCTTATACCAATGGTTCAAATTGGGGATCTACTGTTACTTCACCTTATTTCTATTTCGTACCAACGGTTGGCTATGCTGTTAGACCGAGTCTCGGAGTTACTGCAGCGCTTACCGGAACATTTTTCTGCACAGGCCCTTGCGAGTACAGTGTCCCATTGGTTTACAACACTTCAGCACCTGCTCAGAGCTGGAACCTGTTTGCGAATCCTTATCCTTCTTACCTCAACTGGAACCTCTTAGGAAAAACCAATGTAAACACATCGCTGTATCTTTGGGATAATAGCATGTATCCACTCTATACACCGGTTACCAATGCAGCTTATTTCAGAACCTATAATTCAGCCAATAATGTGGGTGTTCCTGCAGGAACTACTCCTTATATTGCTCCTTTCCAGGGATTCTTTACAAAAGCTGTGTATACGAATGCCAGAATTACATTCTCATTGTCAGCCCGTACACATACCACCGGAGCATTTTACAAAGAAGCCGGAAGTAACGAAATACTTGTACGTCTGAAAGCCGAAAGTGAAACAGGTATTGATGAATTGGTAATCTGTAAAAATCCGGATGCTAAACTTGGATTGGAAGGATTTGATTCAGAAAAAATGTTCAACGACCAGGCACTTGAAATCTACTCACAAGCTGAAAGTGGCGAAAAGTTGGTCATCAACACCATCAATACGACCCAAACCATCATTCCTTTGGGCTTAAAGGGAAGCGCCGGAAGCAAAGCCAAGATAACAGCCTTTGCCCTCGAAAGCGGAGAACAGGTTTATCTGGAAGACAGGTTTAAAGCTATACTCATTCCTTTATCCGAAAACACCAGCTATAATTTTGTATTCCCAACGGATGAAATTTATGGAAGGTTCTTTATCCGCTTCGGTAATCCAAAAACACCTTTAACACATTCTGATATCAGGGTATTTGAAGATAGGGATCAACTTAACGTGGTGGCTCAATATGGAGAAGAATTGCAAACGCTTGAAATGTACACCGTAACAGGAAGTTGTATCTTCAAAACAGCTGTTGCCAACAGCAATGTATTTATCAAGGACCTGCAGTTAGCACCTGCTATCTATATGGTTAGAGTAAAAACCAATTTGGGTACGCAGAATGTGAAAGTAAACTGGAAGTAAGAGTTAATTAAAAATTAAGAATTAAAAATTAAAAATTAGGAACTTAATAACTTAATAACTCAATAACAAAATAATTAATTCATACTACATCAAAAAAAAACCTGTATCATTTGGATGCAGGTTTTTTTTGTTGTGTGTGTTAATTCTATTCTACAGTTTATGAGATGCTTCACTTCGTTCAGCATGATAAAATACGGTGAGCGTTTATGTTTCTTCGTAATTCGTAATTGAAAAAAGATGCTTCACTTCGTTCAGTATGACAAAATTCGGTGAGCTCTTTCT
>CAZCBG010000214.1:0-2067 GCA_964496885.1 uncultured Bacteroides sp.
TTGCTGGATGCAGATTTTTCTGCTGATGAAATCAAAAAACTTATAGGATTTAGCGATCTGGATAAATTTACCAAAGCCATCCCTAAAGAAAAGCAATTACAGATAAGCTCTAAGCTTGATTTACTGGATTGCATCCATGCCAATGTTGCTGATTGGAAAATATGCTTGTTTACTTCCGGGACCACTGGCCTGCCAAAGAAAGTTTCGCATACATTTGCAACTATGGCTCGCTTTGTAAAAACAACAACGGCAACCAATATCTGGGGATTTGCTTACCCTCCCACCCATATGGCAGGCTTGCAGGTGTTTTTCCAGGCCTTGCTGAACGGCAACCCTGTCATTCGATTGTTTGGCTTATCCAAAGAAGAAATACTGAAAGAAATTCTAAACTATGAAATTACGCATATTTCGGCTACACCCACTTTCTACAGATTGTTAATTCCAATAGAAGGAATATATCCATCGGTGAAAAGGATTACTTCAGGGGGTGAAAAATTTGATACGGCCACCATAAACAAACTATCATTGGCTTTTCCAAATGCAAAAATTACAAATGTCTATGCTTCAACCGAAGCAGGAAGTCTATTGGCTGCTGAAGGAGATCTGTTTACCCTCAAGCCTGAAATGCAGCCATGGATTCAGATCAGAGACCTGGAAATCTATATCCATCATAGCCTGTTGGGCGATTCGGAAATGAGCATGCAGGAATGGTATGCCAGCGGCGATTTGGTTGAAATACTGGACACAAATCCAATTCGCTTCCGTTTCCTCAGTCGTAAAAACGAAATGATCAATGTGGGTGGCTATAAAGTGAACCCAATTGAAGTTGAAGAAGTCATTCGCAGCCTGCCAGGAATTATAGATGCTCGAGTATTTTCCAAACCAAATGCTGTATTGGGAAATATCCTCTGCTGTGAAGTCGTGAAAACCCAGGCTGAAATAGATGAAGCCGGCATCCGAAAAACCTTACAAGGCAAATTACAGGAGTTCAAAATTCCACGCATGATTGTTTTTGTAGAAAAATTAGCCTATACCAGCAGCGGGAAAATGAGAAGAACGACTGAGTGAGGGAGAGCCGAAGAGCTGGGAGTATCCATCTTTTGTCATGCTGACGTAGGAAGCATCTCATAAAATTACGAATTACAAAGGGGCGAAAGGGAGACTAAGGGATTGAGAGACTAAGAGATAAGGCCAATCATTTTCAAATTTTCAAATCACTAATTACTATGAACATTCTCGTAACCGGTGTTTCAAAAGGTCTAGGCCTAAACATAAGCAAAACCCTGCTGAAAAAAGGCTGGAAAGTATATGGTATAAGCAGAACAACAAGCCTTGCACTTGAGGCATTATTGGCTGAATATCCTGCTCGTTTTTATTGGCTGGCTTATGATTTATCGGATACTAAAAATATAAAAAATGCAATTTTTAAAGACTGGATAGGTTCACAAACACCCTTGCATGGCTTCGTCAACAATGCAGCCATGGCATACGATGACCTCATCACCAATTTAAACCAGACTGAGTTGGAAAATATGTATGCAATAAATGTATTCACTCCCATGCAGGTCAGCAAATACGTCATTCGCCAATTTTTACTCCACAAAAACAAAGGAAGTATCGTTCATCTATCATCCATCTCTGTTCATACAGGCTACAAAGGTTTGGCCATGTATGCTTCCACCAAAGGCGCCATCGAAGCTTTCTCGAAAAACACAGCCAGGGAATGGGGCGAATTGGGTGTCCGTTCCAATTGCCTGGTGGCAGGTTTTATGGAAACCGAAATGAGTGCTTCGCTAACTGAAGAGCAAAAAACCAGAATTTATCAACGCACTTGCTTAAAACAAGAAGTGGATAAAAACTCTGTGGCAGCAACAATTGCGTTTTTGTTGTCGGAAGAAGCCGGCTCTATAACAGGACAGAATATTCATGTGGACGGTGGAACCATTTGAGAGTTTTTATTAGGTTATTGGTTATTAAGCTAGAGCATTTTATTATAAGTATTTTCTATTTCGATTCTACAACATCCCACTTTTTTTCAAACTGACAAAGAAAGCATCTCATCCAATA
>CAZCBG010000215.1:0-2061 GCA_964496885.1 uncultured Bacteroides sp.
TACGATAGGTATTTTTAAGTACTATAACGGTAGTGTCATTGTCCATTTCAATGATAAGTTGTCTTTAAGGGTGCTCAATGAATAAGTACCATATCGGTAATAAGCTCCAATACCAAAACTGCTAAATCCACTTTTTATCAAATTATTGATACATAAACCCGATTCAAAATAGCCCTTTTCTGGTGCTTTTATAATAATATTTCTATGATTGCTGATATTATCCATACTTCCAATTAATACATTCGTTAATACAACTATTTCAGGTTTAAAATTTTTATGACTAAAAAGTAGGTATCCAAAACTATGCCTGAACATCAATGACAAAAACCTATTTGATGCAAATTCATTGTAACGCATGGTGTTAAATGCATTCGGAATGTCAATATAGGCATCGTTATATCCAGCTTTAGCAGCAAATTGTATCATATATGGTAAATTATCATCTGCAATTCCGGCATTTGCTATCAAAGTAGTTTTCCCCAAGTAATTGGTGTAAAAACTTTTTTCAATTTTCATTTCAAGTTTCTGGTAATTGTATTCTCCCAGAAAAATACCTTTGAGCCCATGTGTATAATTAAGCCATACGATTGGATATTTTGTCAGTAAAGGAATAAGCTTGTTCCTGACTTTCATATACTTTTCGTTATAAGCATATCGAATCCCTATTTTAATATCAGTAAAATTAAAGATGTCGGGCAAAAGGGTGGCATTTCCATTTTTTATAGCAAATTCATAATTGTAAAGGCTGGTTTTTTGCGTTTTTTCGATAGCCAGTTTAAGCTGCATATACCTCAATATCCTGAAACATAAAGCAAAAGATGAACGTTCCGTTTTGTCGAAATCTTTGGCAAAAAATTCCCTGTAGTTGCCGTCAAAGAAAGATTTGTTTTCGTTATAGAAACTTGTATTTCCGCTTTCGCTGATATCATTTGAATAGACCAACATAAATTTCAAATCCCAGGGTTTATAAAAAGAGTAAACAGCATCTCCTCCGAATTTATGAGTTTTGTCACCAAAACCATAGCCCCAGTATCCTCCCACAAAAAAATTTTCAGAAAGCTTTTCACTGCTATGGATACCTATGCCGATTCTAATTTTCTCATATTCATTAAAATTGATAAATTTATCAATATCCAGATTGATGACTCCCCATGGAATTTTATTATTGATAAGTGCTTGAATGACATCCAGTTTTTTATCAAAATGATACTTTTCACCCAGACTGTCGATGACATGATAGGTTTTCAATTCCTTATTCGTTAAAGAATCGATACGGTGTAAATTCCAGTAAATATCCGGCTGTAAACCAGCACTGTCTTTGATTTCTAATTCAATATTACTGAAAGTTTTCTTTGAAATTTCCGGTGACAATATGATCTCTTTTAAATATGCACGTGCATTAACAATCAGTGGATACGGCAGATTATCCATTGTATAAGATAAATCGGTATTCAATTGAATTGGAAACCATTGCTTGCCTCCAATGAGTTCATATTTTTGCTGTATGTTGATGTTTAAACCTTTTTCTTGTATTTTAGCAGGTGAAGCGGTGGCACTTTCAATAGCCCATTTATAGCTGTTGATATACAACAAACCTTTAAGCCCATCGAAATTGGTATTGGCTTTAGGGTGGTAAGATATAATAAAAGTAGTATCTTTTTTATTTTCTGCAAATAAAGTATCTTCTATCTGAAAGTAATACTTACTTAAACATGCATTGCTAATGGGATTGATGTAATACTTCTCAAAAATATTGAATCTTTCGTTGTAAAATGAAAAAGATTGCAACTGTGATCCAATAAAAGTAAAAATAGGATTTTTAAACCCTGATACCCTAGAAGCTAAAACTTCTTCAAAGTTATTATCGGGTTGAAGAAATTTACGTTTTGTAACACTTTCCATCATTAGCAGATGCTGTTGATCGAAAAAATTTTTCATATTGATAGCAGTACTGTCTTTAATAGTTTTGTTTTTAACCGCAAAGCTGTCGGTTTTGGATGTAAATATCAATTTGTTGTATGAAGTATAGCTAAAAGATATTTGTTTTTCAGGATTGTTCAA
>CAZCBG010000216.1:0-1961 GCA_964496885.1 uncultured Bacteroides sp.
CTATTTTGTGTCTGGGGAAAATCAAAAAAATGAATTTTTAGAACCCACCTATAAACTAAACACATCACAGCTTCATATTATCTCTTTCACTTTCCAATCAGCTCCCCTATTAGGGGAGGCCGGGAGGGGTAGTATTAATGTCTGAATTGTCTGACTCACCCTATTAAACTGAAAGTTTTTATTAAGTTCCCAATTTTCGATTATTTTGTCAACTTATTTCAGGACAAGACAAGACTTATCCAACTAAACCCAATACGATTCAGATTCCCATTAAAAAAAATATTCCTTGTTTTTTTTAACAATCTGTTGTATATTTGATGCTTTATTGCCCCTCGTATTTTAAAGCTAATTGATCAATATAAAATTTCTTAGAACTTTTATATATGGCAACTGAGCATAAAATATCTACATTCATCCATTCGGACAGGCATCCTGGACAAAATGAACGCATTAGCTTCGGGAGAGGGTATCAATTGTATTCAAATAACACCCATTTACTCGTTCTATGTATTAACGAGCCACATAATATCCATTCATTTTACTCAATGTGGTTAACGAAGCAAATGAATTCCATTCATTCTTGTATAGACATTATTGAAGGACCTTAAAATATACATCTCAGAAAATAAATGATAAATGAAGAACAAAAAATACTTTTAATAATGAACAAATCATTGCAAAAAACAAGAAAGTCTATTTTATGAAAGCCAGCAAAATTTTTCATCACGGAGCCTATCGCATACAGCTTCATTTCCCTGCAAATGAAGAATACAATACGATTGTGAGGCAGTTGCAAGATGCAGAGTGGAGTAATAGTCTGAAGGCCTGGCATCTTCCGTTTACCAAAGAAGCATACAAAGCACTTTTAGTTGCATTTGATGGTATTGCTCCGATTGTTATACTGAAGCAAAACAAAACCGAAGCCGTCCGACAGCAAAAACAATCACGCTACGCTATTAATCAGCTTGAGAGGGCAGAATACGAGAAAGTGGAAGCTTTCAGCAAGTGGATGGCGCATAAAAGGTATAGTGATTCAACAATAAAGACCTATGCACAAGCCATCTGTATTTTCCTGAAGTTTATCAAACCAAAATCGGCTAATGAAGCAAACAATGAGGATATCATCCGTTTTGTAAATGACTATCTTATTGTCAACAAATTAAGTTTTTCGTTCCAGAACCAGGTAATCAATGCCTGCAAATTATTTTTCAGGGAAATTGTAAAGAGTCCATTGCAGACAGAAGCCCTGGAGCGTCCCCGCAGAGAACATAAGCTGCCCAATGTGCTGAGCAAGCAAGAGGTAAAAGGCATCATTGAGGCCAGCACCAATACAAAGCATCGGATGATGCTTACATTGATTTATGCCTGTGGTTTAAGAAGGAGTGAATTACTCCATCTGAAACCCCTGGATGTAGACAGCAAGCGGGGTTTGCTGGTGATACTGAATGCCAAGGGCAAGAAGGACCGTATAGTACCTATTTCAGAAAAATTAATAGCAATGTTGCGTACGTATTACAAAATGTACAAGCCTACTAACTGGTTGTTTGAAGGACAGCATGCAGGAGAAAGCTATACAGAAAGTAGTTTGCAGTCGGTATTAAAACAAGCTTTAGCAAAAACAGGCATCAAGAAACCTGTGAGTTTGCATTGGCTGAGGCACAGTTATGCCACTCATTTGCTCGAGAGCGGGGTTGATTTGCGATACATACAGGAGTTGTTAGGGCATAAGAGCAGCAAGACCACTGAGATATATACCCATGTAAGCCGGAAAAGCCTGCAGCAAATCCCCTCCCCTTTTGACAGTTTGTGAAAAATTTTTTATTTTGTTAAAATAAATTTAACAACTTAAAAAAAAGTATATCTTTGTATACAATATATATTTAAAAACTCCAAAAAGCCAACCAAATTTGGATGTTTTAGAACAGTTTTACTAAACATATAAACAAGTTAGATATAAAGCT
>CAZCBG010000217.1:0-1939 GCA_964496885.1 uncultured Bacteroides sp.
ATTTCAAATAACGTAATTGAACATACAGGTATTTATTCATACGACAACACCATTACTATCAATAGCAACGAAAACATGAAAGAAATTGCTATCTATAATACCATGGGACAATTGATCAAAACCATTGGTAATTCTAATGGTACAATTAATGTCAATATGAATGGAAATCCTATCGGTTATTATGTTGTAAAAGTAATAACAGATAAAAATGTGTATTCACAAAAAGTATTGGTAAAATAAATTCAAATTCTCCGAAAATTTTCTTAGCTTTGCAAAAGGAAATACGGAGATTTAGATAGTTCAAATTCAGTTCTTTAAATAAATAATATATAAAATAATAAATCTCAGCTCTCTATTTCTTCTCCATTGGAGAAGAAATAGGTGAAGAGACTTTAAAAAATACAGATAATATGAAAAAATTAATTTTAACAGCATTCATCGCTTTCATGAGTATGGGAATGTATGCACAACCTGTACCACCTCCAAATAGTGGTGGAACCGGTGGTGGACACGGACTGAATGGAAGTCAGCCAGTGGGGGCGCCTATTGATGGCGGCTTAAGCATACTGATAGCCTTAGGCGCTGCTTATGGAGCTAAAAAAGTCTATCGCTTTAAAAACAAAGAAGCCAAAGACTAATATTTAAATAATTATCAATAAGATGCATCATTAGAAGGACGCATCCTATTGATAATTTATTATTGCCTCTTTCTGAATGATAAAGGTAGTTTTGTATTTTTATCGTTAAACTATATAAAAAACATTTTACGAGAGATCGTAAGATGTTTTTTTGGTATATATACTATTGAAATCTTACAGATCTTCAAGATCTGTAAGGTTTGAAGAAAAGAGCTGTTAGGATTATATGGAAATATTTACATGCTGATAGCACTTGCAACGCTGTCAGGTTTGAAGAGGTATTAGGTTTATCAGCAGGTTCTTATGCTATTTTACTGATTTTTTTATACAGATAACAAAATAGGATAGCTGTCCAGAAAGAAAACATGGCGTATACCAAAGCAACTTTCCCGTAATTTTCGTTGTGCAATAGCATCCCTGAAATTAAAAAAGCGAGGGTTGTATTATGGACAGCTGATTCTATCGAAATGGTAATCTCATTTTTAAAACCGAATTTGAATAATTTTGCAATTAATAAACCGCAACATAACAATAGGATATTTATCAGAACCGCATAAGGAAGGATTTCCAGTATCTCATGTTGGTTGATGCCACTTACCCCATTTAAACCTACAAATTTTAATATAAAAACAAGACCAAGTAATACAATTAATACCGGTTTTACATTTTTTGAGATGCGTTCTGCCATTGTTTTGTTGAATTGTCGAAATCCCACTCCAATTAAGATGGGGATAATGGTAAATATAAAAATTTCACCAAATGTTTCCCAGAAGGGCAATAAAAATTGACGGTCGATACCTTCAAACTGATGCAAGGCTAAATTCACAATAAAGGGTATACTAAACAAAGCCAGTATAGAATTTACTGCAATCAATACAATGGCCAGGGCTATGTTGCCTTTAAACAAATAGGTTATAAATCCCGAAGTGGTTCCCCCCGGGCTGGCAGCCAGTATCACCAATCCGATTTTTATATAACTGGGCATATTGAACACAAATGCAATCGTGAAAGCAATAATAGGAAGCAGTATCATTTGCGAAAATAAGCTGATGATTAATGCCTTGGGATGGGCAAAAACAAGCTTGATTTCCTGAAAACTCAGCGAAACACCTATTCCGAACATAATAAGTGATAAAACAACAGAAACCAGAATATCTATCAAAACCATAGCTGTGGGATAAGTGATAATAAGTAAGATTAAGAAAAACAAAAATAAGGATTAATTGATTGTATTCGAATTATTTTTGCATTGTTTTTTTTTAATTGCTTTAGATGTCACTTCTGGCAAACCAACGTATATT
>CAZCBG010000218.1:0-1916 GCA_964496885.1 uncultured Bacteroides sp.
AATCCAGTTTTTCATACACTGAATTCTGGCTTTTGTATTCCGGAACGATTTCTTTCATTTTCCTTACCATTTCAAAATTATCCTGCCTGTCTATCAAGGCAATGAGTTCAATAATTTGACCAGAAAATAAAGTTTCGTCCGATTCTCTAACTTTGGCTATCATAATTTTGGGATGATGTGTAGCCAAAGTATTTTCTTTGTTGTTCAACAACTCTTCATAAAGTTTTTCGCCTGGACGCAAACCTGTGTATACAATCTGAATATCTTTGCCAAGGGTTAAATTAGAGAGTTTGATCATCTTTTTAGCAAGGTCAACAATTTTAACAGATTCGCCCATATCGAAAATATAAATTTCGCCACCCTTGCCCATGCAGCCCGCTTCTAGTACCAACTGACAAGCTTCTGGAATGGTCATGAAATAACGGGTGATATCGGGATGCGTAATAGTAACGGGTCCACCTTTGCTTATTTGTTCATTAAACAACGGAATTACCGATCCATTGGAACCCAACACATTGCCAAACCTTGTAGTAATAAATTTAGTGATCCCTTTATTGTTAAGTGTTTGCACATACATTTCGGCAATGCGTTTACTGGCTCCCATCACATTGGTAGGATTTACCGCTTTGTCCGTTGATACCATTACAAATTTCTCGATTCCAAATTCGATGGAAAGATCTGCTAAAAGTTTTGTTCCCTTAATATTGGTTGTAACGGCCTCGTATGGATTTTCTTCCATAACAGGAACATGCTTATAGGCTGCTGCATGAAACACAATTTCGGGCTTGAAATGTTCGAATATCCTTCTCATGCGGGTTTCATTTTTAATATCAGCGAGAATAAATTCAAAATGAGATGTTTTATATTTCTCAGCCAGTTCAACTTCGAGGTTGTACAATGGCGATTCAGCCTGATCGATGATGATGATTTGTTTATGAGGGAATTCAGCAATCTGACGCACCATTTCACTTCCGATTGATCCACAGGCACCGGTAATTAGTATGGTTTTATCAGCCAGGTCAACGCTGATTTTATGTTTGTCGAGATTGATTACATCTCTTTCCAGTAAGTCGTCAATTTTAACTTTTTTAATCTGCTTAAAGCTGAGTTCACCGTTAATCCATCTACCCACAGGAGGAATGCTCAGTACCTTTGTATTATTTGCCAGACAGCATTCAATAAGTTCCTGTTTACGGCTTTTGCTTATGGTTTGTACCGCTATGATCATATGAGCTACTGTATTCTCCGAAAGGATTTCGGAAATTTTATCGGCTCCATAAATTGGAATATTTACTAATTTTTTGCCAATTTTTTTCTCATTATCATCAAAAAAAGCAATTACCTTGTATTTAGACCCTGCATCTCTATCCAGCGCTTGTTTAGCAATTACACCTGCTTCACCGGCCCCGAAAATAACGACATTGGTTTTCTCGCGACTGGGGTTAAGGTATTCGGAGTAGGCAATTTTCACAATCATTCGCAGTGAAATCATCACAAAAGTAGTTATTAAAAAATCAATGATGATAACTGAAAAAGGAATGATGAAAATATGATTAAATACTTTATAGGTAAATACATTTACAATCACAAAAAAGATACTCCCAAAAAAGCTGATCAGAAAAATACGGGCAGCATCATCGGTACTGGTATAGCGGATTACACCAATATAAGATCTGGTTATCAAAAAACTAAGGAGACGAACCGTTAGAATAATACCCAAGACCTTTGGGAAATCGAGCATTTCCGAAATAGGGATGGCAAAGTTAAAACGTAAAAGAAAAGCCATTACCACAGATAACAAGCAAATAGTTATATCAATGATTAAAATAATCCAGGAAGGTGTATTTCTTTTAAAAAAAAACATAGTCTTATTTTTTAATGAATTGAACCTACAAAAGTAAGCAAAAACAAAGATA
>CAZCBG010000219.1:0-1862 GCA_964496885.1 uncultured Bacteroides sp.
CTGAACGAAGTGAAGCATCTCATCCAATTATATGAGATTCCTCGTTATCACTCGGAATGACAAAATAAACTAATTCACATTACTAAATTTTGCCCTCAATTCATGCAAATAGTCTTCCGCACTACTTCTCAAATAACTACAGATGAATGGAAAAGCTATACTCTTGCATTTAATCAGGTATTTGAAAAAGAATATACAATAGACTTTTTTCAACACAAATACAGTCTTACGATAGATGAGGATGCTTACCATGTTTTCCTCAAAGAAGAAACTACCATAGTCGGAGCTTGTACAGTGATTCCGTATGTGTATGATATGGAAGGGGAAATGATACGCTGCGGGCTGGCAGTAGATGTCTTTATCCTACCCGAATTCCGGACAGATCCAATGGCTTTGCACCGAATGTATAAAATCCTAAAAAAGGAGCTCATACAAAAAGAAATTGCTTTGGTGATAGCCGTTCCCAACGACATGGCTCATCCTTACTGGAAAAATGTGGTAAAATGGAAGGATTGCGGTTTTCTGAATTATTATGCATTGCCTCTGAAAGTCGGGAATGTGACAGGAAAATTAAAGGCAATTTTAAATCCCTTGAGTTTTGCTTATGTCCGGCTGATGCTTCTATTATCCCGATGTATAGCTTCTACCGAAAAGCAAAGTAAAATAAAAATAAACCGCAACAATACTATTATCGAAAAACAACGTTATACACAAGAACATCATCAGTTAAGGATGCAAAATGCTTATGCTTCTTACCGTATCGTGAACGAAGAGGGCATTAAGACTTGTTATTTAATTGATTTCTATAACCTACGAAAAGCATGCAAGGATGCAACATCCTTATACAAATCCATCAAAACAATACGATCTACTGAAAATGTGGATATTATCGTTTTTGTAGGAAAATTGAAGTTTTTTCAATTATTTTTGCTGAAAGTCCCTTTCAGATTTGAACCTAAGCATCTGTATCTGATGACAGACATTTTAATACCTGAAAGAATAAATACAACACTACTCAATGAATTCCGGAATTGGGACTTTGGCTTATTTAACTACGATGTAAGATGAATATTTTAACTTTTGACATAGAAGAGTGGTTTCACTTACTCGACAAAAACCTTGTAAATACAGAAGCCAGCTGGGAAACTTTCGAAGTGCGTATACATAAAAACATGGAAAGAATTTTCAGGATACTGGAGGAGAAAAATGCAAAAGCTAGCTTTTTTTGCTTGGGCTGGATTGCTAAAAAATATCCTGAAATCATCAAACAGATCGATCAATCAGGATACGAAATCGGTTGTCATTCCGATCAGCATCAGTTGGTCTACAAACAAACACCGGCACAGTTTAAGAATGATACAGAAATTGCAATCAACCGACTGGAGGGTATTCTGGGGAAAAAAATCACAGCTTACCGTGCGCCCTGTTTTTCTTTTACGCCTGATACTAAATGGGCTTTTGAAGTATTGGCAGAATTGGGTATTACCCACGATAGCTCTATTTTCCCATCCATTAGACGAAAAGGGGGTTATCCGGGTTTTCCAATAACAACGCCCAGTATTGTAAAAAGCAACGGTATTCAGATTAAAGAATTACCCATCACTACAACCAAGGTTTTGGGGCAGGATATTGTTTTCAGTGGAGGTGGTTATTTCAGGTTTTTTCCTTACCCTCTCATTAAGCACTGGACGCAGAAACAAGAATATGTGATGACCTATTTACATCCCCGCGATCTGGATGCAGACCAACCCATGATTAAAGCATTGTCAATAGGCCGGAAATTTAAATCGTATTATGGACTCAATACTGCTGAAGCTAAATTCGAGCATTGGTTAACTGATTTTAAATTTATGGATATCAAA
>CAZCBG010000220.1:0-1861 GCA_964496885.1 uncultured Bacteroides sp.
ATAGCTTCAGGTGACTGGAGTTCAGACGTGTGCTCTTCCGATCTCCATTTGTAGATAACCAAACATTTACCGTAACTATTCAGCCCCATAAGTGGAGATGAGTCTTAAGGCGGCGAGAACATTTTGTCCTGACTTTATTGTGGTATCAATGACAGACCTAATAATAGCAAAACAATCTGCACCCTGATCCGATTTAAACTGGCCTGAGATTTTTTGCTTTACTTTAATATTTCTTATAGCCCTTTCGCTACCATTATTGTCTGGCGGGAGCTGTGGGTGCCATAGAAAATTGAGCATGCTTTGCTGGTGTTTGAGTAGGTTTTTAAGAAGTGTCTTCGCTTTGGCATGGTCTTGATGGAGTGTGGGGTGCAGTAATATTTCGAGGTTATTTACGATGTTATTCCTTTGTTCATTTGGCTGGTAATATTGGAAAGGCAACATTGTTTTTTTGAGTTCCAATGCTTCTAATATCAATGCTTTCAATTGTATTGCCCACTCACATTTATAGTCATAAAGCTCAATGATGTATTTCAAATCCCTAAGCAGGTGAGCCATGCACATTTGGTGGTATGGAGCATTGCAATTAAAATGACATGCATACCTGTCATGGAGCAACCCAGTAACCGGCAAGCCATCGGGAAACTGTTTTTCAATGGTCCTGGCTGCCCTGTTATCCGAATGGACAATAAAGGTGAGCTCATCATTTTGCCATGCCCACATCCAGTTATTTTGCCCGTTTACCTTTACACTGGTTTCATCTGTTCCGGCAAATGAGCTTTTGCTAATACGCTCTTTTATTTTTCCGTAATGGGGCAATGCTTTTGCACACAGCCGAGTCAATACACTATTGATACCTCCTACGCTTAGGGGCAGGTTCATCACATCGGTAAATAGTTCTTTCATCCTGTTATAGGGTAAATATTGCCTTCCATGAAGGTAGCCAATAAGTGACTCAACATTTGGACCATATTGCAAGCTGGCAGCCACATAAGTAGGAAACTTACTTTCCATACAATGGCCACAACTGCAAATTTTCCGATAGATTCGATGCTCCACATATACCGGCTTTATTACCGGAATATCTATAACCTTCCGACCTTCAATGAAGGTTCCCGTTACTGCTGAAAGGGCATTACCGCAGTTGTTGCAGTAACTGGGCATATATACAATTACCTCGGAAACTTCCGCATTAAATTCTAAAGTAGTTCCTTCATGACCAAATTGACCACCTGGCTTTTTACCCGTTTTTTCTCTAAGGCTCTGATTCCTTTTGGGACGATTTTGATCCTGGGAAGGTGGGATATGAGAATTATTGCTGTTCTTTTTGTTTTTGTAAATGGCAAGTTCCGCTTCTAAAGATGCAATTTTTGCTTGCAAAAAGTCGATGGTTTCATCCATCTTTTTTTGTCGTTCCAAAAGTATATTGATTAGAATCTCAGTGTCCAGATATTTGTGTTTTTCTAAAACAAAGGTCAGCTATAAAGCAGTTAAAACGGAGTAAAACCAGCTGTTTTAACTAACAAATACGTTTTGTTATACACACAAAAAAGAGTCAAAAAACGTATTTTTCAAACTAAAGCCCCTGTAGACCGCCCAGATAAAAAAAATGTGGATAACTCAAATATTTCTTCGATTTTTGAAAAAAAATCAAAGAAAAGGAGGGGGCTGAATAGTTACCATTTATTTAGTCATCAAAAAGAAAGGACAGATTTTGATTAGTCTTGCAACAAAGCCATTTAGGTGGTGTTTGGTGTCAGTCATTGCACAGATAGACGGGGGGAGATTAACTTATTTTATAGCCTTTGGCTGGTCGGGATTTGTAATCCCGACCCAAATGGCCTGGGATATTTAATCCCCCCTC
>CAZCBG010000221.1:0-1832 GCA_964496885.1 uncultured Bacteroides sp.
TTATATTAATTTCTCTAGAAAGTAAAGCAATTTTATTTCTTAACGGCTTCGTCAAACATTTTTCCAACTTCATTCCAATTTACCAATTTCCAGAAATTTTCGATATAATCTTTGCGTTTGTTCTGGTATTTCAGGTAGTAGGCATGTTCCCAGACATCCAGGGCCAGTATGGGTTTCCCTTTTTCTTTGGCAATATCCATGAGGGGGTTTTCCTGATTGGCAGTTGAACTTACAAACAATTCGCCGTTTGCATTTACAGCAAGCCAGGCCCAACCACTTCCAAAACGGTTAGTAGCAGCATCGGAAATTTGTTTTTTCATATTTTCGAAACTGCCAAACTTAAGGCTAACTGCAGTCGCTAGTTTACCTTCTGGGACATTGCTTCCACCGGGCAACATGATTTGAAAATACATAGAATGATTATAATAACCTCCTGCATTGTTTTTTACAGCATCTGGATACTGACTGATATTTTTCAGTACATCTTCAATTTTCTGTTCAGGTTTGCCTTCCATGGCATCTATATATTTGGTAAAATATGCTTTGTGATGGCGATCGTAGTGTATAAGAACAGTTTCTTTGTCAATGTTGGGTTCCAACGCATTAAAAGCATAAGGCAGCTGATAAAAAGTTTTGCCTTTATATACAAATGTTTCTGGTTTCTTAGTGAAATCGGCTGAAGCTGTCTGGCTTATGGCATGGCTAGCCGATAATAAGAATAGGGCCATTATTAAGCTTGAAATTTTATTTTTCATAATGATGTTGATTTTATTATTTGCTTCTTAAACAATCTAAATTGCTTTTTGATTGAATTATCATGGTTTAATATTTTTAACACAAAAGAAATCAACATAATTTTAAGTTCAGAATTTGCTGAAGAGATTTGTAAAAGAAAATCATGTAATTAGATTGCTTTAGCTCGAATTGTTAAGGCATTTAGGCAAAGTAATAAATTTTAAAAAAATAAATGCATGTATGCTTTTTCTTTTTATATTTGCTCATCAGAAAAATTAAGAATGGCTAAGAAAAAAGAATCAATATCAGGCAATTACGAAAGTGAGTTTGCCATCATAGGTATTGCCTGCCATGATTTTGATTATAGAGTCATTCATTTTCTGAACAAAGTCTCAAATTTTAATTTTATCCGTTACGACGACTTTCTGATTCCAACTAAAGGTGAAGAAAACGATGAGGGATTCCCGTTTTATTTTTTTAATGACAGTGAAAATTACACTTCTTTTCATTTTATTGCCAACAGAAGTGCCGATGGTATTTTGATCAAAGAATGGAAGCAAATGGATTATTTGTTGGTTATCTTTGGATCTGTTCATAGTTTAAATATCAAATCAATGATCCATGAAATCAGAAAACTGCCCATTGTATTGGCAGCAACTGAAATGCCACGCAATTATAAAATTGGAGTCGAAAATTTAGTGCTGGATATTGAATTGCATATCATTGAAATTCAACGAAAAGAAAAAGAAAAGGAAAGATTAGCAAAAAACAAATTAAAAAATATACGATAAACTTCTTTGCCTAAAAATCAACAAAATGACCATTCAACAAACACAGGAAATCATTGATAAATGGATCAATACTACCGGAGTCCGCTATTTTAACGAATTGACCAATATGGCTTTGTTAACTGAAGAAGTCGGCGAAGTAGCCAGAATAATTGCCCGTAAATATGGCGAGCAATCCTTCAAATCATCAGATACTGACAAAAACCTGGCCGATGAACTGGCGGATGTGTTGTTTGTTTTGATTTGTATTGCCAATCAAACCGGCGTGGATTTAACCGATGCCCTTGAGAAGAATTTGGAAAAGAAAAG
>CAZCBG010000222.1:0-1824 GCA_964496885.1 uncultured Bacteroides sp.
ACTCCTTTGCGTTTTAACTTTTCATCTTCATAACCATGGCTTGTATTTGCTTCCGTGGATGGAGCACAACTCGCCTGTAATTCCTTTCCAAAACCTGTATTTTGCCAGAGAGGTTTAGATGCCATTTCGTTCTTCGGCTGAATACCCGTCAGTACATATTTTTTACCACCAATGTCAATGCGTCTGGTAAGTTTAGGAGATAAATTATCAACACCTTTAATTTCAGATGTTAATATTTTCTCCACATATTCCATAGGGATGGTTGGGGCATCAATGTCGGATGTGTAATAATCGTCAATGCTGGCAGCTTGTGGCAATACGAGTATGTTTGCTCCAAGATTATCCAGTTTTACAGCTACTGCTTTTTCGGAATATACATTAATGGTTCGAATACCTACAATTACACCGATTCCTATCACAATCGCCATCAAACTGGAAATAAGTTGGGTCTTTTTATTCCAAAGCTCTATCCAGACTAATTTATATAAGTTCATAATTTTAGATATTATTTTAGCATTTTTTACCGCTACCACAACTTCCAGGAGCACAACCACCAACTTTTTTATTTACAGTTTTTACAAGTTCGGTTGATTTTGCTTTCGATTCATGTACACCTGTATATTGACCTTTTCCATTAAAAATCAAAACAGTGGTTTTTGTTTTATCAGGATTTAATAATGCAATAAAATTAGCTTCATCTTTACTATCAATATCTATAAATACAACACTTGCTTTATTTCCAAGACTTGCAGCAGCTGATTTACATTCAGCCATTAAAGCATCTTTATCTTTTGCATTTTTCTTTCCGCAAATGATAAATGCAGCCTTTCCGTTTTCAAAACCCAATAATACATCAGCCTGGTTTTTTGAAGGAATAAAAGTCAGCAGCTTTGCAGAAGTAGCATCAACTGCTGTGAGCGATCCTGAAACAACCCCATTAGATGCAACAACCAAAATTAAAGGCAATGGAGCTCCAGCAAGCCTGTATTTGGCGATCAATGTGGCATTGGCATTATCATCACGATCTAGCTTGACAACTTCTGTATTTTTTGAAATTTTCTTTGCATTTTCTGTTATCTTTAAAAGTGCATCTGTTCCTTTAGATGCTTTGTCTGTTACTATCAAAAAAATAATTTTCCCTGATTTTTGAGCTTTCTCAAGGTCTTTTTTTGTGCCTTGGGCAAAAATGTTTATCATTGCAAACATTGTACATAAAAAAATCGTTGTGAACTTTTTCATTTCTTTAATTATTAAGGGTTTAACATTTACACATATAATCTGAAATAGCTGCAGTAAAAAAACCATTACAATTTTCTCTGATTTCGTTAAGTTTTATCATATCCAGGCAATAATGAATTTTTAATCCATCTATGGTTCCCTGAATGATACCTGCATTTTTTAAAATTTTTAAATGTTGGGAAACGGTCGTTCTGCTAATGGGTAAATCGTCAGATATGTTTCCTGTTTTAATTTCTTTTTTTTCAGCCAATAGCTGAATGATGGCGATTCTGGCAGGATGGGATAATACCTTTGCGAAAGCAGCCAGTTCTTTCTGCTTATTATTAAATTGCTCTGTTTTATTGTTTGTCATTATCTTATGTTTAATGTTGCAAACATACGACATTAATTTGATAATAAATAAAAAAAATTCTTTTATTTTTCTCTTGGTTTTAACTGGCACATACAACTGCCTGATAATCTTTCTTTTGTATTTATTTTCAACGGCAATCCATCTTTTTCCCAGTCTACAATACCTCCGGCCATATTGGCAATATTTGTAAAACCATTTTCTATCATAAAATCCACTGCTTCGTGACTGTATAA
>CAZCBG010000223.1:0-1802 GCA_964496885.1 uncultured Bacteroides sp.
CAGATCAATAAATACATTGAAATTATCGACGGAATTTTAAAGAATACAACGTTGGAGCCATCGTTTAATGTGGTAGATATGGGAGCCGGAAAGGGTTATCTCACATTTGCACTCTACGATTATTTGCACAATGTCTTGCAAAAAACGCCCCAAGTGATAGGTGTAGAACTGCGAAAAGAACTGGTGGCAGATTGTAATCAGATTGCTCAAAAATCATCCTTTGACCATTTAAGTTTTAAAACAGGCAGCATCAAAGAAATTGAACTTCCCAAAACGGATATGCTCATTGCCCTGCATGCCTGTGATACCGCTACCGATGATGCAATATTCCGTGGCATACTATCAAAAGCAAAAATCATAGTATGTGCGCCTTGTTGCCATAAACAAGTCCGTAAGCAAATGAACCCTACAGACGATTTAAGTTCCATCGCCCAGTTCGGTATCTTAAAAGAACGCCAAGCAGAATTGCTCACCGATGGCATTCGTGCCTTATTAATGGAAGCCTTTGGATACAAAACCAAAGTATTCGAGTTTATCGCTACTGAACATACACCTAAAAATGTGCTGATTGTCGGTGTAAAACAAAAGTCTGCCAAGACCCCAAATCCTGAAATTTTACAAAAAATAGAGAACATTAAAAAAATTCACGGCATCGAATTTCATTATCTCGAGAAATTACTGGCAACAATATAGGAAATAAGGCAGAAGGCAGAAGGCTTAAAGAATGAATATTTTCAGAATTTATTAAAAATTGAAATAGATTGTTTAATTTTGTAAGATAGCTGGCTTTCTACGGACTTCTGGCTTCCTAATTAAAAAACAAAAAAACATGAAAGATACAGAACTTGGAATAGGATCAAGGGTTAAACATCCACAATTTGGTAAGGGCGTTGTTGTTCAACTTCGTTCAGATGCCTATGAAATAACATTTATTGAAACCGGTACCCGCCAAATTATGCGAGAATACGAAGGGCTTGAAATTATTGAAGCCATTGAAACCCCTGACGATTTTCTTACCTACGAAAAAATTGAAAAAAGTATGATACGGGTACTCCGTCGCTTTAGCGATATCCACGAAACTGTTCCCATGGGTATTAAATGGACCAACGGAAGATTGGTCATGTATCCTGGCGATACTAGTTTGAAAGAAAAAGAAATTCCCATAGATGCTTTTTTTCATAAAATTGTGATGATACGCGACAGAGTAAGGGTTTTGGAACAAAAATTAAATTCAAGCAAACTCACCGACGAAGAAAAGGTTGAAATGCAGCAATACATTACCCGTATTTACGGTAGTCTGACAACATTCAATGTCATGTTCAAAAATAAGGAAGATTATTTTGTAGGGGATAAAGCTGTTTAAAAGACTTTACTTATGCAGGAAACTTAAGCTTATTTTGCTTGTTCATACAGTAAAATCAAACCATGAAAATCCTTCTCACCGGCGTAACTGGATACATTGCTCAAAGATTATTACCTGTATTACTGCAGAACGGACATGAGGTGATCTGCTGTGTGAGAGATGCCAATAGGTTTAATACCAACAAATATACTACGGATAAACTGAGTGTAGTAGAAGCTGATTTTTTAAATAAGGAAAGTCTGGATAAAATTCCATCTGATATAGATGTGGCTTACTATCTGATTCATTCAATGTCGACCCAAACTGGCGACTTTGAGAAAATGGAAGCCATCTGTGCAGAAAACTTCAAAGCATGCATACAGAAAACCAAGGCTCAACAAGTTATTTATTTAAGCGGAATTATCAACGAAAAAGAATTATCCCGTCATTTATCTTCCAG
>CAZCBG010000224.1:0-1724 GCA_964496885.1 uncultured Bacteroides sp.
AGCAAAGTATTTGAAAATATAGAATTTTATTCTGTGATGCGTTCAATCAGAGCCATCGAAAACAGTGATGTTTGTGTATTGATGTTAGATGCCACTGCTGGCTTGGAATCTCAGGATATCAATATTTTTAGTCTTGCCGAAAAAAACAGAAAAGGGGTTGTGGTAGTAGTAAATAAATGGGATTTAGTTGAAAAAGAAACCAATACCCATAAAGATTATGAAGCTCTTATCCGTGATAAATTAGCTCCTTTTACCGATATCCCAATTATTTTTACCTCAGTTCCCAACAAACAAAGAATTTTCAAGGTGATGGAAACTGCCAGCCAGGTTTATAAAAACAGAAGCCGACGTATCAGCACATCACAGCTGAACGAAATTTTTCTACCCTTGGTAAAGGATAATCCACCACCTGCCTACAAAGGCAAACACATCAGTATCAAATATATTACCCAGCTGCCATTGGCTTATCCTTCTTTTGTTTTCTTTTGTAATTTGCCTCAATATATCAGAGAACCTTACAAACGTTTTGTTGAAAATAAAATGAGAGAATTGTTCGATTTCAATGGTGTACCCATTCAGCTTTATTTCCGTCAGAAATAATTTTTATGGAAGTTCGTATTGATAAATGGTTGTGGTGTGTAAGGGTATTTAAAACCCGCAGCCTGGCTACTGAAGAATGCAGAGCTGGTAAGGTAAGGATAAACGGACAGGAAACAAAAGCGTCTCATACCGTCAAGATTGGGGAAGTGATAGAAGTTCAAATTGAACAACTCAAAAAGATTTTATTGGTGAAAGATATACTCGACCGCAGGGTATCGGCAAAGCTTGCCGTCGAATACATGGAAGATCAAACGCCCGCAGAAGAAATTGAGAGATTGAGACTGGCACGTAAAACCAATTTTGAAAAACGGGATAGGGGAGTAGGTAGGCCTACCAAACGCGAAAGACGGGATATTGATGAGTTTAAGTATAAGTAGTTAATAATTATTAAGTTATTAAGTTATTTGGAAATCTATTTGTTATTTTCTAATTCCTGATTTAAATATGCAGAAAATGAAAACTTTCAAAATTGTTTTAATATTTATTGTTATCTCTTTTGTTGCATTGACTTCTTTTGGACAAGGGCAAAATACCTTTCAACAAATTAAAACATTGATGAAAGAACAGGAAGCTTCCTGGAACCAAGGTGATATTCCTGCTTATATGCAACATTACTGGCAATCGGATTCCATGTTGTTTGTGAGTAAAAAAGGCGTTACCCATGGCTGGCAGCAAACTTTGGACAATTATCTAAAATCCTATCCCGATAAGGCTACAATGGGAAAACTGGCATTCGCCAATTTATCCTTTCAATACATCAATAACAACAATATGATCATCATCGGAAGCTGGCAGCTGATAAGAGAAAAAGGAAATGTTGACGGCTATTTTTCCTTGCTCTGGCGAAAGATCAAAGGTAAATGGAAAATTGTGATCGACCATACCAGTTGAAGATTTTATGATTTGGTGAATTTCCTATTTGAAAATTTGAAAATGATTTAATTTGAAAATTAAATGCCATTAATTTATAAATAAGTTATGATAGAATATCAAATAAGCGAAATGTGATAAGTAATAAGTAGTAGTTAATAACTCAATAACTCAATAACCAATAACCTAATAAGCATCAACCTTGCACGCAAAAGACATCAGCAAAATCATTCAACGTTTTTTTTCTTTTGAAC
>CAZCBG010000225.1:0-1653 GCA_964496885.1 uncultured Bacteroides sp.
ACTATTGCCGCTAAAAACAAAACAGAAGTTAATTCAAAGGGGATTAAAAAATCTTTAAACAGCGTTTTTCCAAGGTTTTTGATCAATCCTATCGAGTTGGATGAAAAGTCAAAAGCATTGCTATCCATTCCTTGTAAACTCCCTATCAATGTAATGGCCAACAAACATCCAGTTATCACTGATATTACTTTCATCAATAAAGGTTTCCGGGGTTCAGTTTCTTTGTTAAGATTCAGCAACATTACCGTAAATAGAAATAAAACCATGATGGCACCAGCATAAACGATGATGTTGACAACAGCCAGAAACTGTGCATTCAATAAGATATAATGTCCTGTTATGGCAAAAAAAGAGACAATCAGGAACAATACACTGTTCACCGGTTTTCGGGAAAAAATAACCATGATGGAAGAAAATATCAGTATACCCGACAATATATAAAACAAGAGTGATGAAAACATTATTTATTATGTTTAAATTTTAAATTCTTCTTAAATTCCAAAACCTCAGCGGTCTGACGTTTGGAAACATCTGTTCTTTTATCTATATCCATTGCTTCAACCAGTTTGTCCTTTCCATAAATAAAGTCCTTGCGTTCGAAACTGGAAGGAACAATTTCTTTGGTTAGGAAGATGGCTTCTTTAGGACAGGCTTCTTCACATAAACCACAAAAGATGCATCTGAGCATATTAATCTCATAGGTTACAGCGAATTTTTCTTCTCTGTACAAATGCTCTTCTCCCTTTTTTCTTTCAGCTGCAATCATGGTGATGGCTTCTGCAGGGCAAGCCAATGCACACAATCCACAAGCTGTACATCTTTCGCGTCCTTGGTCATCTCTTTTCAACACATGCTTGCCACGATAAATCTCAGCGAATGCTTTAGTTTGTTCAGGATATTGCAAGGTTACTTTTTTCTTAAACAAATGAGAAAAGGTAATCATCATCCCTTTTGCAACTGCAGGAAGATAGATTTGCTCCCAAAAACTCATCTTTTTGTTGGAAACCAATTTAGATCTGTTTGTTAAATTTTCCATTTTCTTTAATTACGAATTAATAAAACAACAGCGGTGAATAAAAGATTGAGTATTGCAATGGGAATCAACCAGGTCCAGCCCAAACGTATCAACTGATCGTAACGGAAACGGGGCAATGTCCATCGGATCCACATAAATACAAATCCAAAGAAGGATATCTTTAAAAAGAAAACAGCAGTCCCGATGATAGTTATCCAGTTTGCAGATAATCCAATACTATCAGCAAAAGGAAAATTATATCCGCCAAAAAACAAAGCTGAAATAATTGCACTCGAAATAAACATATTGATGTATTCGGCAAACAGAAAAAATCCCAGTTTCATACTGCTGTATTCGGTATGAAATCCACCTATCAGTTCTGTTTCGCATTCGGGCAGGTCGAAAGGTGCCCGGTTGCATTCGGCCAATGCACATATCATAAAAATCAAAAAGCCTACAGGCTGATACCATATATTCCAGTTGATTCCTTTTTGTTGTGCCACAATGTCGTTGAGGCTTAATGAGCCTGACATCATCACAACTGCAAGGATGGCCAAACCCATGGCCAGTTCATAACTGATCATCTGAGCCGCTGCACGGATGGCACCCAGCAATGAATACTTATTGTTGGAAGCCCA
>CAZCBG010000226.1:0-1608 GCA_964496885.1 uncultured Bacteroides sp.
TTTGCATGAACATCACCATTCTGCACAGCTTCTTTTACTGTTTTTCCAATCATTTCAATGCCGGGATGAGTCATTATTGGAATGGAAATTCTTGTTTTATTTTCTATTTGTTGGGCAATCCAACTTTTCATGTTAATCATATTCGAAATCAATTATATTGTTGAATAATAACTATTTATGTCTATGAAATTAAGTTCAATAAAGGCAACAAAACCTTATGACCTTTTAAAAAAAGGACTCTGAAAAATGTTTTTTGTTAAGTTTCTGGAGAATTTAACTTACGAAGCCATCTTGCTCAGGTATTCCACCACACCTTGTGGATCTGGCGTGTAAGCATCTGCACCAATTTTTTTACAGAATTCATTATTTACAGGCGCTCCACCAATAAATACAAATGTTTCTGGTAAAGCTGCTTTAATATCCGCAACAATCTGACCCATATTTACCATTGTGGTTGTCAATAAAGCTGAAAGTGCAACAATTGCTCCTGGATTTTCTTTGGCTGCTTGAATATACCTTTCTGAAGGCACATCAACTCCTAAGTCAACTACAGACCAACCTGAACCTTCTACCATCATTGCCACCAGGTTCTTGCCAATATCGTGCAAATCGCCCTTAACAGTTCCGATTATAAATGTTCCTTTGGTTTTTATTTCGCCTGAAGTGAAGAATGGTTTCAATTGAAGCATTGAAGCACCCATGGCACGAGCTGACATTAGCATTTGAGGTACAAAAATTTTATTTTCTAAAAATTTCTTTCCCACTTTATCCATGGCTGGAATCAATGCCAATTCTAAAATTTCCTGAGGACTAACACCAGTTTCAAGTGCTTTAATAGTAAGTTCCATGGCTCCATCTTGTCCTTTCAATTGAGGTGGAAATGGTGATTTTGCATCTGCTTTGCCTAATTCAACTACTTCGTGTAGTTTTTCTAATAATTCGTTCATAAGTAAAACTTTATTAAGATTATTTCTATTGTATTTAAATATAAAATTCAACGCTACAAATATATTTCATATATCTGATTGTTATTGCAACAATTTTCACTACTTTTGGTGCTATATTCACATATTCACCAGTATTTACAAGATATGCATTATTTTTTTGAAATATTCTATTCTTTTTTCGTCAAACTAAACAATAATTTTCTACAATCCCGATTTAAATGTCAGCTTTATTTGAAAAAATAGTTTTACAAGAAAATGCAACATTTTCAATAGGTGTCTTTCAGGACAATCTGAATAAAAGCGCCTGGCATTATCACGATAATTATGAAATCAGTTTTATTACTGAAGGTACTGGTAAGCGTATTGTGGCTGATTCAATAGAAGAATTTCAACCGGGAGATTTAGTTTTTATTGGTAAAAACTTACCTCATGCATGGATTGTTGATAAAGAACAATTTACAACTAATATACGCAAACTGGAAATGGTTTTTTTACAATTCCCTTCCGAAGCACTGAATCCAGAGTTACTTACATTACCAGAATTTAAAAACGTATCAAATGCACTGAATTTATCAGAAAGAGGTATCAGAATAACCGGTGAAACACTTAACACAGCTAGCGAAATAATGCTCAGGTTACCTTATTTGAATAATTTTGAACG
>CAZCBG010000227.1:0-1570 GCA_964496885.1 uncultured Bacteroides sp.
TATTTTCTTCAATTCGAACTGAGTGGCCTCCATAGCAACAGCTTATTTTGTGTGGTGTACTCATTTGTTTGAACACCTTTTCTATCTGAATGGCCAATTCTCTGGAAGGAACCAGTATCAATACCTGAACTCCCATCTGATCCTCTTTTAACAATTGCAAAATCGGTAGTAAAAAACCGAGTGTCTTACCAGATCCGGTGGGGGAAATGAGAATAACATCATTTGGTTTGGGAATGGCTTCCATGCAGGCTTGCTGCATTTCATTCAATTCAGTAATATTAAAATTAGATAGGATAGACGGATAATTCATTGTAAAAAAGTATATTGATATATTAATCGGCAAAGATACAACATTTTAAGTTGATCATTAGCAAAATTGAAAAACGCCGAAGCTTTTATCTATGTTGTAAATTTTCATTTCTGAATTATCCATCGCTTTATTTGGTATGAGGCACTACAAAAGCTGAACCGTTGATTCTTTCTTCTGTATTTAAATCGAGCATCCATTTTGGATATACTCTTGCAGGAGCACTCACACTATCCAGTATTCTTATTTCTTCGAGAGTTAATTTTACCTCTACAGCTTTTAAGTTGTCTGCTAAATGACTTTCATTATTGCATCCAATAATAACGGAAGCTACAGATTTTTTATGTAAAAGGTAGCTTAATGAAATTTGTGAAGCAGAAGCATTATGGGTTTGTGCAATATTTATAATTTTATCTAAGATTGCATAGCCCTTGTTTTCATCTATCTGGATAAAATTTTGATCTTCCCGGTTTCTTCTACCTTCGCTGCTTTTGTCTCCTTTTTTATATTTTCCACTGAGGAAACCTCCTCCTAAAGGTGACCAGGGTGTGATACTCATTCCCTGATCATCGAGCAAGGGAATTAATTCTGTTTCCACATCTCTTGAAATTAAAGAATACAATGCCTGAAGTGTGATAAATCTTTCCAGGTTTTGCTTCTCTGAAATAGCGAGGGCTTTCATCAATTGCCATGCATAAAAATTGCTGCAACCCAAATATCTTACTTTTCCTTGTCTAACAAGGTCATCCAAGGTTCTTAAGGTTTCTTCTAATGGTGTTAGTGGGTCAAACCGATGCACGATGTAATGGTCAATATAATCTGTTTTAAGTCTTCTTAAACTATCTTCACAGCTTTTAATGATGTGTTGACGGCTTAAGCCAACATCATTGATTTCGTGACTCATCCTTCCTCTTACTTTGGTTGCGATGACTAGGTTGTCTCTTTTTTTGTCAGCTATTGCTTTACCAAGAATTTCTTCTGATTTTCCATAGGAATAAATGTCTGCTGTATCAAAATAATTAATTCCATTGTCGATGGCTTTATCAACCATTTTCTTGGCTGCATCGAAAGCTAAGACACCTATTTTTTCCCAATACCCTTGACCTCCAAATGTCATGCTTCCAAAACATAATTCAGAAACCAATAATCCTGATTTTCCTAATTGATTGTATTTCATAGTAATATATTTTACTTGTTGAGATTGTATTTAAAATTATGATAAATTCTTGTCTAAATTAAGTTGTAATTTATTGAAATCAATGT
>CAZCBG010000228.1:0-1531 GCA_964496885.1 uncultured Bacteroides sp.
ATGAAAAAAATAATAAAAATCAGTGGAATCGTAATTGGAGTAATTTTCCTCTTATTGATTGTTTTACCTATTGCTTTCAAAGGTAGTATCGTTAAAAAAATAAAAGAGGAAACCAATAAAAGCCTCAATGCAAAAGTTGATTTTAACGACTTTGGCTTGTCGTTGTTCAGAAGCTTTCCTAATTTCTCTTTGAGTTTGGAAGGTCTGAGCGTAGTGGGCATCGATGATTTTAAAGGAGATACCTTAGTTAGTGTTCCAAAATTATACATCAGCATCGATTTGATGAGTGTTATCAAAGGTTCTGAATATAAAATAGAAAAAATTCAAGCAGATGATGCCCGTATCTTACTCAAAGGCCTTAAAAGCGGCAAGGTTAACTGGGCTATCACAAAACCCATTGACAGCACAAAACTTGCTGAAACACCTGCCCCAACCTCCAGTTTTAAAATGGCATTTCAAAAAATTCAGTTCAACAATGCCCATATTGTATATGACGATGCCAGCATGGGCTTTTACATGATGCTTGATGGATTGGATCATACTTCAAAAGGTGATATGACTGCTGATATCACTACGTTAAAAACCAGCACCACTATCAAAAAGCTAGATGTGGATTACGGTGGGATTAGATACCTTAGCAAATCGGATGCGGATATTCAGCTCGATCTGGGAATGGATTTGAAAAACATGAAGTTTACTTTTAAAGAAAATACTTCCCGTCTTAACCAATTATTTTTTCAATTTGAAGGCTTTTTTACCATGCTTAAAGAAGGTGGATATGATATGGATATTAAAATGAAAACCAACAAAACCGATTTCAAAAATATCTTATCTATGGTGCCAGCTTTGTATGCCAAAGATTTCGATAAAATTGAATGCAAAGGTAAATTGGTCTTTGATGGTTTTTTCAAAGGCATTTATAAAGATCTGAATACCCTGCCTGCTTTTGCCCTGAACTTTCAGGTAATCAATGGGATGTTTAAGTACCCAAGCTTACCAAAAGAGGTAAACAATGTAAATATAATGTGTAAAATAGACAGCAAAGGTGGTTCTGCCGATAATACAACGATAGATATTTCAAACTTTCATATCGAATTGGCCGGCAACCCAATGGACATGAGATTGTTCCTGAGTACACCTGTATCTGACCCTGCACTGAATTTGAACATCAAAGGTGCATTGGATATGGCCAGTATCAAACAGGTTTACCCGATGCCAGAAGGGCAGGAATTAACCGGAAGTTTTAAAGCCGATATTACGATGAAAGGAAAAATGTCTGCTATCAAAATGGAAAAATACAATGAATTTGTTGCCCAGGGATTTCTGGATCTTCAAAATATGAAATACAAAAACAAAGGGTTTTCACAAAATATTGATATTAAGGTAGCTCGTTTAAATTTCAGCCCTCAGTTTCTTGAATTGGCACAGTTTGATTTGCTGATTGGCAAAAACGATTTCTCGGCCAAGGGTAAAATCGAAAATTATATCGCTTATTGGTTGAAAGGCGAAACTATCAAAGGCAGGTTGGAAA